>JAQTMV010000116.1 GCA_028714175.1 Methylococcales bacterium | reverse complement strand
TTACTGCAATGGAGTGGTAGTGCGAGTCGAACACGATAGCGAAGTCTGGAGGCTTGGGGTTTATATGGAAGCGGTAAGATTTGAAAGATAAAGCTAGACAGCCGGTTGGACGTTTTCGTAGCAATCGACACAATTTAAAAGTTTAATTTCTAATGTATCTGATTTATGACTACTTATAGAGTTAAAACAAGGAAAAACAGTTAAATCACCCCCGGCAAAACCTGGGGCTTATCGTTGTTAGCCACTTAAAGGGGCATAATCTGACATAAGATGCCCCTCCACTATTTCACAGCCTTTCTGTTTTGCTAATTCATGAAACAATTGTCCAAGGTGCTTTCGTAATCTGCCAAATATCACTTTCTTTCTTCTCTTCGGTATAAATACAATGTGGTATTTGCAATTCCACTTCGTATGGCTCAAACTTTGGTACTGTCACATTCATATAGGTTATTCTCCTTACTCTTGGTCGAGTTACAGAGAATCGTCGAGACCGTCTTTCAGGCCAAACCTTTGTGATTGGGGGTAGAGAAGGCTACTAACCTCCCCTCCCTCCAAACCTTGCGTGCGGTTTTCCCAAGCCGTTGACTTAATCTATCGATAACACGATCGCAATTCGCCTGAAACCCCATTGAATGTGGGTTTCATGGGGTTTCCTTTACCAGAAAAATTTACTGACGAAAAAAACACCCGCAAAGCTTTAGCGCATAAGGGCTTCGGCAATTTCATCCACAGATTAAGTCAACGGCGTGCGGTTTTCCCTCACACGGCTTTCCAGTCGAGAATTTCCTCATCGGGATTGGCAAGCCATAGCATGAGCTTTTTTCATAGTAAAAAGCCCATACTTGGTGAAATACGCATTTGGCATAAGTTGATGTCGATTTTTTGAGCGTCCAAACCCCGCCTGTCTTTTGCTTGTTTCTCAAGCTGCGTAATCGCCGCCTGATAAAACAATCAACCCCTGGGAACGTCCATTTATGGGCGTGCTTAAAGTAGTTGAACTAGTTTTTAAGCATGGGGTTAAGGTCTTTTATTATCGTTTTCATACTGTCTCTGTGCGACCTTCTGGTCTTGTTCCTGATGCAAGTCGTTTAACGCTTTCAGGCTTTTCTTTATAACCCAACGCTTTCAGGCTTTTCTTTATAACCCAACGCTTTCCCGCTTCAAACCGGTAACCCAGAAATTCAAAGCCCTGATCTTTTACCAGACAATTCCCCATACGAGTTTTGTCAGGATGCAAAATCAACCCTTTATCATCAACCCATTGCTGAGCTAACGCCAACGCGTTTTGAGCTTCTCCCAGGCTTTGGCAGAGAATGACAAAATCATATGCCTATCTAACCATCGTGTAACTCGCTTGCTTCATCAGTTTATCCAATGAATGCGAATACAGATTAGCTAGCAAGGGACTAAGCACCCCCCTTACACAAAAGAGAACTTTTATCGCTCTGTGCCGTATCTTGCTGGGTAGGCGATTTGGATGTTTTCGGATTGCCGGCTGCCGGCGTAGCCTGTACCGGAATCGAATGCTTGATCGTAATCAATTCTTTTCCCACAATGACCTCTTTGACCAACAGCCTCATGATCTTTTGGCGCTGACCCATGTCGAGGGTATCGGCATTTGAGCGCAAGCGCTCCAGAAATGCAGTGAAGATTTCGGCTAAGCGTAAATAGGCCGCCCGATCTGCCGTTTGGTGTGTAA
Source organism: Methylococcales bacterium (assembly GCA_028714175.1). Lineage (GTDB taxonomy): Bacteria > Pseudomonadota > Gammaproteobacteria > Methylococcales > Methylomonadaceae > JAGXGJ01. The sequence goes on along the minus strand of JAQTMV010000116.1, from coordinate 14,936 downwards.
TTGCCTGGAGCTCTGCCTGCATAGCTTGTTCTCGTTGTCGTAATGGCGGCATTCTGATACGAAGTTCATCAATCGAGAGCAACTCTTCCTGATAGGCTGTGAGTAATCTCTCCATACTTTTGCGTACGCGAATTATATCGCGGTTCAGCGTTTCCAGTCGGCGTTTGGTTGGGCTGGAATCTCGGGCGGCTTCCAGTCGGCGATTCAACTCGTTTTTAATCAGTGTCGGGCTCTCCAGTAGGTGCAGAATTTCGTTCCAAACCAGTTGATCTAGTAATTCCTGGCGAATGGGTTGTTCATCACAGAGGACTTTTCCGCCATGACGATAAGCGTCAGAACCTGTACAACGGTAGTAGTAGATTTTACGTGCCGATGTCCGTGACGAATTTCGATAGAGGGCGTAGCTACACTGGCGACAATGCACCAGACCCTGGAGAATACTGGGTTCAATGGTATGTCGCGGCCCATACTGTTTGTTATAGGTCAGTTTTTCCTGTGCCAAGGCGAAGGTTTCCTCACTAACCAAAGCGGGTACCGGAATTTCTATCCATTCGCTATGTGGAAGTTCTATGTTAGCACTATTACGTGTCGATATGCCGCCGCGCAACCGGAGTGGCCGGGTCATGCGTTGACGTGCCAGAATTTGCGCCCGCTCGTATTCGGCAATCATACCCTGAAACTGTATCAGCAATTGATCTTCCGGGGTGCCTGAGTGCGGCGCTTTTCTTGACGGGCAAACTCTATCAGCGCCGCCGTCTGGCAGGCTTGCGTCTTCTCCTCCTTCTGCTGATCCGAAGAGGCGCGGGCATAAATGGCGGCTGTTTTCATGGCTTTCCCCTTTCAGTTCCGTGGATTCATCAATATGGCGTTCCCGGTTAGGAACCAGAATGGCAAATGCTTGCTCCAGCCTGGTGGCTTGCAGACGATCAAAAGCATATTCCAACTCAATATCATGACTTCGCCAGAGGCGATTAGCCATGGCGGTGCAGCTTGTCGAGAAAACTGACGATGGCCTACGTCACTATCTCGCCTATCGTCATAGCGCTGGTTTGAGCATACGACCGAAGCCGGCTCACAACATCTGCGGGTATTTTGATCGTGATTGGGATAGAGGGTGAAGCGACCAACACTGGCGCATCGATTTCCTGAGCATCCTGAAGGTATCGGTAAGCTTGTCGGCGTGATAAACCTAACTGTTGGGTCAATACTTCGGCTGCTTCGGCTAAGGTATAACCCTTCGCCAGCAAGTCGAATGCGGCATTCAGCCGGTGGGTTTTGCCGGTGTTTGAGAATCGCGTCATGAGACATATATTTATTACCTTTTACGTTTCATGTCAAGCAATGAATTTGATCGGCAGAATGAAATTTGCCGCTCAAACTCAACGTTCTCTTTTGTGTCTATGGCGTAATGACGCAGATGTTGGTAGCACGTGCAGAACTTACTGATATTACACAAACGACTCCGAATGTGCCGGGTGGCGCAATCGGGAAATCACTGCAGCAGCAGATCGGCGCGGGTCGAGGCGATATATTTACCACCGGCTCTTAGATCTACCTGATTAAGCGTGGCTCGCCTCGATCAATTCGCCGTGGCCTCCAGCTTTTTCAGCGCAAGTTCACCATGGCCGTGGGGTTCGGCCCGCGCGTGAGCCACGACTCGGCCGGTGATATCCATGACAATCCCGCCTTGGGCGCGGGCTTAGTCGACAGTTGCGCCGGTTGCCGCGGCCGCCCGAGAGGTTCGGCAGGAACCGGAGGAGACGTGGCAACCCGGCCTGACAGCCGGGATGCACCGCATCTGTTCGGCCTCGGCCTGGTAGAGATGCTGGCAGATGAGATTACCCGCAATCGGCGCGCCATTCGATCCCAGGCATTGGCCTCGGCGATAGATGGCGGAGCCGCAGTTACCCGGCTGTCATCAGCAAGGGTATCCGCTATGGCGATATCCGAGCACTGCCGGATGGCAGTATTGATACTTCGCTCGTGGAAGGGGTGGATCCTGACCTTCGTGTTCGTCCGTTTTTTCATCACGGCGGGGAGTTTTTCATCCGTGACTTCGCCGTTGACCCGATTAAGAACGAGATGGGGCTGGAGACCCCCGATCAGGATCTGTGTCGGGCTAAAGATCCGAACAATCCGGTCAAAATCACCAATCCTGCTGGCCTCGTCCTGGATCCGGCGCTGGACAAGATCAAGCGGCCCCCTGTATGCAGTGCGGTGGACGATGGCGACGGCGATGGTGTAATAAACGAGATCGACACGGCACTCGTCAATCATAAAGTCAGTCAACCAATTGCAAACCCGGATGATGGAAGCTGACTTAGCAACCCAGCGAACGGCAAACGGTCACGGTTGAGGGGGCGATAAGAAATGTATGCCAGGTTTTGACCCCCAGTTTCAATCGTGGAAATTCTGATGAGCAGTTTAAATGTGGTTGACTTAGCGATGAAACCCGGCTATTTATACGCTAAGGTTCAATCCCGGACTTTAGGGCACAAACACAACTCAGCCAACATTGTGGATTTTGTTAAGCTGTTTTTTCACCACAAATCATACGAGGGAACGAAGAAAATAATAAAACTTCGTGTTATCAACATTAGTCGCGCTGATTCATGACAAGCCATTAAATTACCTTCCTCTCCTACTCGAAATGAATCATCCCAACTATCCTATTAGTCCCTACCCTGTAAAATTGCCGAGCAAGGATTTACGGCAAATGATCAGAGTGGTTCATTTACTGCACAAGTTGAGTCAGAATACCGCCTATCAAGCCCAACTGGACAAAATGCTGCCGACAGCCGCGCTAATGAATCCGGGCCATGATTCAGTCATGATGGGCTACGATTTTCATCTCGGCCCATCCGGGCCAAAACTCATCGAAGTCAATACCAATGCAGGCGGAATCTGGTATGCATGCTTAAGCTACAACCCCGATGCGACATTTTTTCCTGAGCGATTGGGCAGCAAGCTGTTGAAATCCTTTTTCAACGAGTTTGCATTGTTTGGCAAAAATCCAAACGCATATCCTGAACGGATAGTTATTCTCGATGAACACCCTCAGGAACAGCCTCTTTATGCTGAAATGCTGGTTTTTGCTGCATTGTTCCGGCAAGCCGGCATCGAGGTAATGATTGCCGGTCCTGAAGAATGTATTGTCAAACAGAATGGACTTTTTATCGGCGATAAACGCATAGACATGATTTATAACCGTCACTGCGATTTTTATCTGAAAACATCCGCCATGAAGAAAATAAGCGACGCGTGGATGAATGCTCAGGTTTGTCTTAGCCCGAATCCCCGTACTTACGGCTTACTCGCCGATAAACAGCGCATGATATTGTCGTCTCACTCTGAATTTCCAGGTAGTCTTGGCTTAAGCGAGCGGGAAACGGCTATAATAGCCGAATCGATACCCGAAACCCGTTTGCTCGAATCCTTAACTGCCGAAGAAGCCTGGCGCACTCGCAAGCAATGGGTGTTTAAACCCGATACCGGGTATGCCAGCCGGGGCGTCTATGTCGGTGCAAAGCTTACCAGAGTCAAGTTTACCGAATTGAATCCCCATAGCACAGTACTCCAGCAACGAATCCGTCCGTCAATCAGCCAGGGCGAGGACAACGTGATGTTTAAAACAGATTACCGATTGTTTGCCTATCAAGATCGTATACTCTGTATTTCCGCCCGCATTTACCAGGGACAGGTGACTAATTTGCGCACCGAAAATGGCGGCTTTGCAAGAGTTTGTATTATCTAATAATAAAAGCTTTACAGCAGCCAACTGACCAATAACCTGGCAGCTGCGGGATTAATGGTGGCAACCTGCACCATGAATATGGCCATGAGCCATTTCTTCCCGAGTTGCAGCCCTCACGTCAACAACTTCTACATCGAAGGTCAAGGCGAGCCCTGCCAAGGGGTGATTACCATCAATAGTAATATTATCACCCTCAATATTAACCACTGTGACCACGCCGGGACCGGAGCTCACATCTGCATGAAACTGCATACCAACTTCAATGTTATCAATGCCTTCAAACATATCCCGTGAGATAACCTGAACCATTTCATCGACAAGCTCGCCATAAGCATCTTCTGCGGCGATGCGCACATTAAATTTGTCACCAGCAGCCTTGCCATGCAATGCTTTTTCCAGTCCGGAAATAATATTTCCACCGCCATGCAGATAAACCAATGCCTCGTCACCGAGGGAACTATCAAGCACTTCGCCATCATCGTTAGTCAGAGTGTAATGAATAGAAACAGCCATATTGTCAGCTACTTGCATTATAAAACCTTATTCGTAATTAAAAAGACGACGACTATGATATAGATTTACCATGTGTTTGTCTGAAAAAAATACGTCTGTCTGGAATTTGGTGGCGTTTTAATCATAGTTAAGGTAGCTCGCAAATAATAAACTGCTAATTTTTTATCCCAATGCCTTTATGGAGTAAAAACAGGCTGAACAGCGTCAAGGTCACAATAAATCCGCCGGTAATGATGAAAGCCAATTGAATGTCAATATCGGTCACACCTATCAACCCGTATCTAAAAGCATTAATCATATACAAAATGGGATTGCCCATCGAAATAGTTTGCCACACACCCGGCAGCATGGATACCGAGTAAAAAACGCCGCCCAGATAGCTTAAGGGTGTTAATACAAAGTTCGGGATAATTGAAATATCGTCAAAGCTTTCCGCAAGCACCGCATTGATAAAACCGGCCAGCGAAAATAAAGTAGCCGTCAGTATCGCGATTGTTACTGTGATTAAGGCATTATTGACGGCAATATCAGCGAAAAAAAGTGCTATTAAAGCTACCACTATGCCGACTAATAATCCCCGAATAATGCCGCCGCTAACATAACCAAAAAGAATTACCCAGTTGGGGACGGGAGCAACCAGCAACTCTTCAATATTGCGTTGAAATTTAGTCGAATAAAAGGACGAAACGACATTTGCGTAGGAATGACTGATGACTGACATTAAAATAATACCAGGAACTATATAATCCATATAAGTTGCACCGCTGATAGTACCTATACGGTCGCCAATCAACTTGCCGAAAATCAGAAAATACAGCGCGGTGGTAATCGCCGGGGGCAATAGTGTTTGTGGCCAGATACGGATGAAACGAAAAGTCTCTTTAGTCACAAGGGTTCTAAAAGCAATAAAATAATTCATCGCTCTTCTGCCGGTTTGGAGTCTATCAAATCCATAAACAATTGTTCCAGGCGATTGCTCTTGTTTTTCATACTGATGACCTTGATATTATGTGCGCTTAACTGGCTGAATAATTGATTCAGCCCGATTTCCTTGGGCACGGCAACATTAAGCGCTTTGTCTCCTATGCGCTCAATCTGGTAGCCTGCAATTACAGGCGCTGTTGCAACAGGTCCGGCCAGATCCAGCACGAAATGATCAACATGAAGCCGTGCCAGTAAGCTCGCCATATCAGAATTTTCGACTATTTGTCCCTGATCAATAATGGCGATATTGCGGCACAGACTCTCTGCTTCCTCCAGATAATGCGTGGTTAAAATGATAGTCGTTCCCTGTTGATTAACGTCCTGCATCATTTTCCACATAGACCGGCGGATTTCTATATCGACACCTGCGGTAGGCTCATCAAGAATCAATAACTTAGGCGCATGTACCATCGCACGGGCAATCATGACGCGGCGTTTCATGCCGCCCGACAATCGTCTGGAAACCGTATCGCGCTTATCCCACAAATCCATCTGTTTAAGGCATTGTTCCGTTCTTTGCAGCGCAAGCTTACGGGGTGTACCGTAGTAACCTGCCTGATTTAAAACAATGCTTCTGACCGTATCGAACTGATTGAAATTAACCTCTTGCGGCACCAGTCCCAGGCAGCTTTTGGCTTTTGATCGATCTGTTTTTAAATCATGGCCAAAGATGCTGACAGAACCGCTGGTTTCATTAATCAGTGAACTGATAATGCCGATCGCCGTTGATTTTCCTGCGCCATTGGGTCCGAGCAAGGCAAAAAAATCACCGGCCTCCACTTCAAGATTGATGCCTTTCAAGGCTTCAAAGCCATTATTATAGGTTTTTCGGAGATTACGAATAGATAATGCGTTCATGCTGAAACTAACACTTAACGACAGCCTTTAAATAAGTTAAATTAGACACTGTATCCATGACAAAAAAGCTTAAATGGACAGCAAAAATTGTGTGATTTTATCAGATATTAACAATCTACGTAGACAAAACTGGATAACCCATGCCTAACCAACCCCCTGAAATCGTTGCCGCTGTAGACCTGGGCTCTAACAGCTTTCACATGATTGTTTGCAGTTTGATGAATGGTAATCTACAAACAATTGACCGGCTTAAAGAAATGGTCAGGCTTGCATCCGGACTGGATGCAAACAATGTCCTGGATGAGAACACTCAAAATAGAGCATTGGCCTGCCTGGAACGATTTGGCCAAAGAGTCCGCAATTTTCCTCCCGGCAGTGTGCGCATTGTCGGCACCAACACGCTGCGTACCGCTAAAAATGCCGGGCAGTTTCTGATTAAAGCGGAACAAGCCTTAAATCATCCTATTCATATTATTTCAGGCATAGAGGAAGCCCGCTTGATTTACTTAGGCGTAGCGTATAGCTTGAGCAGCAATGCCAACTTACGCCTGGTTATGGATATTGGCGGCGGCAGTACCGAATACATCATAGGCACAGATGACACACCCAAAGAAAAGGAAAGTCTGCACATGGGTTGTGTTTCAGTCAGTAATGCTTTTTTTAAAGACGGCCGGCTATCCAAAAACGCATTTAACCAGGCAAGCCTGTTTGCCGAACAGAAACTGGAGCCTTTCCAGAGAAAATTTCAACGCAACAACTGGGATGAAGCAATAGGGGCATCCGGCAGCTTGCGTGCAATTGCCAAGGTTCTGCAAGCCACAAACTGGAGCAATAACGGCATAACCCGGGATGGATTGGATAAACTTGTCATTCATATTAATCAATGTAATCATATTAATGAACTTAATTTACCGGAACTTGATGCAGAACGTCTGCCGGTATTTACCGGTGGCGTGGCTATCGTCCATGCAACCTTCAAAAGCTTGGGTATTGAGCAGATGACCGTTGCCGACGGGGCGTTAAGAGAAGGCCTGATACAGGATTTATTAGGGCGTATTTACGACCATGATATGCGCTCGGCAACTGTACAATCAGTTGCTGAGCGTTATCGTACCGATAAAAAACACGCGGCTCGTCTCAAGCAAACATTAAGTGTTATGCTGGAGCAATTAAACGCTGATTGCAGTTGGGCTAACGACGAAAACAGCGTACAATTTTTAAACTGGGCGGCTGATTTGCATGAAATCGGTATTGACATTGCCCACAGTCAATATCATAAACACGGCGCGTATATTATTGAAAATGGTGATCTGGCTGGCTTTTCCAAGCAGGATCAGATTTTGCTGGCTACTATCGTTAGATTACATCGCCGAAAATTTCACCGTGCCTTTTTCGATGAATTACCAGCCCCCTGGAATGTACATGCACCGTATCTAACCCTTATTTTGCGCCTGGCCGTATTATTGCACCGCAATCGCCAAGAGCATGAATTACCCGACTTTACCATAGCAATCATCAAATCCAGAATTTACTTGCAGTTTCCGGCAGATTGGCTAAATCAATCACCTCTGACACATGCTGATTTAATTCAGGAGGCCGATTATCTTAAATCCGCGGGATTCAAACTCGAATTTGTATAATCGATTCTTTATGAAAACCCTATTACGCACTCTTTTGCTGTTGCTAAGTGCGGTGGTGATTATATGTGCGATGCTGCTATTTTTTGGCATCAGCGACAAACCCGACATCGCCGTGGGATGGACTCCTACCCGTGATGATATTGCCAGAGCAAAAAAAATCCTGCATGAAGGCTCTAAAACCAAACCCGATGAAATCGGCACAATCGAATTAAGCGAAGCCGACCTCAATCTTGCCGCCAATTATTTGTTAAACAGGTACAGTAAGAGTGCAGCCAAAATAGAAGTAAAAAACAACATGCTGAGATTCACTGTCACGATGACTTTACCTCAAAATAGTCTGGGGCACTATGTCAATATCAGTTTCAGATTGGGTAATGATAACAGTATTGAACGCCCCAGCCTGAAAAAGTTTAAAGCAGGAAAATTATTAATCCCGGCAAAATTTGCAGCCTTTGTTATCAGCAAAGTTATTCGCTATACGTCATTGAATGATTATTTCATTCTGGCAACCCAACCTATTAAATACGTTAAATTTGACCAGCAAAAAATTACCATTTTTTACTTCTCAAGCCTGGAAACCTTAATAAAGGCCCGAAATTTCCTGACTCAGGGCGGTGATGGCCCCGAGCGGGACATTTACCGGCAAAAACTGGCTGAAATCATTGCCAAGCACGACCCCGCATGGCGTTTATCACTGGCTGATTTATTAAAGCCGTTATTTGAACTGGCCTATCAACGCTCCACATTGGAAAATGCCATCGAAGAAAACAAAATGGCTATTATGGCGGTTAACAATTACGTTAATAAAAAAGAAACAAAAAAATTACTATCTATTCCCGTATCGAAGCCGGCGACAGGACAGCAATATTCCGCTTTTTTATACAAAAGAATCGATCTGGCCCAACATTTTATCGGTTCAGCCGCGCTTACGGCGTCAGTAAACGGTCAAGTAGCCAAAGTTGCTGGCGAAGAAAAAGAATTAAGTGATGCACAAGGCGGCAGTGGCTTCAGTTTTATTGATTTGGCCGCGGATAAAGCCGGCACACGCTTTGGTGAAATGGCGACATCATCACCTGAAAGTGCTCGCAAGATTCAAAAAGCAATGTCAGAAATAAAAGATTACAGTGATTTCATGCCCGACCCCAGAGATCTTCCAGAACACATGGACGAAGCCGAATTTAAACAACGCTACCAGTCCATTGACAGCCCCGCATATCGCGAAGTATCAAAGCTGATCGATGCCCGCATAGCAGAGACACCGATTTATAATGTCGATTAGAATTCGATTCTCCCTTCCAGTATCTGAAGGAAAAGAGATTAACTGCCGAATTTTGATGATTGATAAATATATAAATAATTAAGCAACCATCAAGAACTATTCATTAAGACTTTAAAAAATTACTTCTTACGAAGGAATCTTTACGGTCATCAAAACACACCAATACACTCTACAAAAGACAGATTTCATAAGTCAAAAGCATTATAATGATGTAAAGTGATGCAAAAAGATGAGCCCATGAAAGCGATTAGAACAACAGTCTCCCTACCTCCTAAGCAATACCAGCAGCTTCAAACACTAGCGAATCAGCATGGTCTATCTATCGCATGGCTAATCCGCCAGGCTGTAAATGACTTTCTAAGCCGGAGTGAATCATTCGAACCTATGAATTCTCGGCCATCAAAGATGGAAGACTGATGTACACAGCTCACCAAACGGGTTACTTTGCACATTGGCTGTCATTGGAGGGTAAGGCTGAGAAATCGCTGACCCAAATTATTGCGAGTGCCAAGGTTGACATGAACCCGCATCAAGTTGAGGCGGCGCTGTTCGCATTAGCTTCCCCGCTTTCCAATGGTGTTATCCTCGCCGATGAGGTCGGTCTTGGTAAAACGATTGAAGCCAGTCTGGTACTAGCTCAAAAATGGGCGGAACATAAGCGTAAACTCCTGTTGATTGTGCCCGCCACTTTACGCAAGCAGTGGAGTCAGGAGTTAGAAGAAAAATTTTCCCTACCCTCCAGAATTCTCGAAGCTAAAAACTTTAACGTGCTACTCAAATCAGGCGTGAATAATCCATTTGTTAGTGAGGATGACTGCGTGGTGATCTGTTCCTATGAATTTGCGGCTCGCAAAGAACTTGAATTAGGAAGAGTTCCCTGGGATATGGTAGTGCTGGATGAAGCACACAAACTGCGCAATATCTACAAGACCGACGGAGCAAAGACAGCTAAAAAGCTGGAGAGTGCACTAAAAGGTCGCCCTAAAGTCATGTTATCCGCCACACCTTTACAGAATAACTTACAGGAACTTTACGGACTGACATCCATTATCGACCCGCATTTCTTTGGTGATCTGGAATCATTCAAGGCTCGTTACTGCCGGCCAAAACTGGATGAGGCCGAGTTTGCTTTATTACGCTCACGGTTAAAGAAAATATGCAGACGCACCTTACGCAGACAGGTTCAAGAAGAATGCGGAATTAAGTTTACCCGTCGTTACTCAATGACTGAGGATTTCCGGCCAGGGCCAGAAGAAGAAAAACTGTACAAGGAAGTATCGAGCTATCTACAGCAAGATGATTTGCTCGCCATCAAGCCTGGCGCACGCCATTTGGTAACTTTAGTTATCCGTAAAATCCTGGCTTCTTCTGCCTATGCGATTCAAGGTACGCTTACAACCATGATTGATCGGTTGGAGAAGAAATTGCCTTTGACTGATGCGTTGCAGGATTACGATGCAATGGATGATCTGGTCGATGAAAATGACGTTGAAGAAGATGATTTAATAGATCCGAATGCACTGCAAGCAGAAATCGATAAACTTAAAGATTACAAACAACTTGCGACTAACATCACACAGAATGCCAAAGCCGATGCGTTATTGAGAGTATTGGACAAAGCGTTCGAGACTACAGAACGATTGGGCGGGGCGCGTAAAGCGGTTATTTTTACCGAGTCTGTGCGTACCCAAACTTGGCTCTGTGATTTTTTAGGGCAGCGCGGCTATGGTAGTCAACTGGTATTGCTCAATGGCAGTAACAACGATCCTGATTCAAAACAAACTTATAAAAATTGGTTGCAAAAACATCAGGGATCATCACGTGTATCCGGTTCCAGGAGTGCTGATATGAAAGCCGCTCTGGTTGATAAATTTCGTGAGGATGCCAGCATCATGATTTGCACCGAAGCCGGCGCCGAAGGTATCAACTTACAGTTTTGCTCATTAATCATTAATTATGACTTGCCCTGGAACCCGCAACGTGTGGAACAGCGGATTGGTCGTGTACACCGTTATGGACAGAAACACGATGTTGTTGTCGTGAATTTCATCAATAAAGGCAACCGTGCCGATGAGCGCGTCTTTGAACTGTTAAACCAGAAATTTCAATTGTTTGAAGGTATCTTCGGTGCTTCCGATGAAATTTTAGGTTCTATAGAGTCTGGCGTTGATATTGAACGGCGTATCAACGACATCTACCAGAAATGCAGGAATGACGCACAGATTGATGAAGAGTTTAATCGACTACAAGCTGAATTAAAAACCGAATTAGAAGCTCGATCACAAGATGTTCGCCGCTCACTATTAGAGAACTTTGATGTTGATGTCGTCAAGCGGCTTAATTTGCGTCGTGGAGAAACTTCTCGGCACCTTAATGATTACCAACACCGTTTTCTTCAACTGGCGCGTATGTCGCTACCCGGCATACAGTTTAACGAACATCGGTTTTTTTATACGCACCCAGGCTCAACGGATGGACATTGGTATGACGTTGATTGGCAACGCGCTGATGAATCCGATGCTAAATTTTTTCGTCCCAATGAGGGATTAGGTAAGGTTTTAATCGAACAGGCAAAAAAAGACCTACGAGGTTTTAAAAACCTCGTAGGTCTGAACACAATCGCAGCACTAGTTTTTGAATACAATTCTCAAGGAAAGGGACAATATTCGGATTTAAAAAATTTAATTGGTGAATCCGGCGAACTTGTAGTGGAAAAATTGATTTTAGAAACTGCCAAGCAAACACTCGAACATTTGTTGTTGGCGGCTTGCACCACAAAAGGCGAAACAATACATCCAGATACCGCTGACCGACTGCTGGAACTGCCGGTTCAGAATGAGACCTGCGAGGTTTCTAAAGCCTCGCAGGTCTTAACCACAATACTGGAAAGCCAACTCAAAGCACTTGCAGCGGAAAAGATAATCGCTGCCGAAAAAGATAACGAACGTTATTACGACGAAGAAACCGAGAAACTGGATCGTTGGGCGGAAGATCGTCGCATTGCGTTGGATATACGTATCAAACAACTAGACCAGGAAATTAAGGATGCGCGCAAAGTCTCCAGGCAGTTGCCGACACTTCAGGAAAAAATGCAGGCTAAAAAAGTCCTCAAACAACGGGAACGCGAACGCGATCAATTAATGCTCGATTACCACGAAGAAAAGAAAAAAATCGAAGCCGAGGAAGACCGATTATTATCGGATATCGAGGCCGCCCTGGAAATGAAGCAAAGCCGTGAACACCTGTTTGCCATTCGTTGGCAATTAATAGGGAAATCGACATGATTAAAACCACCGAACTGGTTCGAGAACTGGTCTACCAAATTCGCCTGGGAGAAGATACCGGCTATGAATTCAAGGCATTAGTAATTGAAGGCGGGAAGGTCAAAAGCCCCCAACGTGATAGCGTTGCCGATGAAGTGGCGGCTTTTGCTAACGGAAGCGGCGGTATTTTAGTGTTGGGCGTTAATGACAAAACCCGTGCCGTTGAAGGTATTGCACAAGAACATCTGGATACGGTTGAACAATGGATGACCAACCTGGCTCAGGCCATCAAGCCGCCGGTACTGATTGAAACCCGGCTGGTTGAAATTCCCGATCTTCAAGGCAATATTAAACCCGTAGTATGGGTAAAGATCCCGAAAAGCCTGTTCGTGCATCTAAGCCCAAGCGGTTATTATTATCGTGCGGGATCAACCAAACGGGAAATGTCGCCCGAACTATTGGCACGTATGTTCCAGCAGCGCAGCATGGTGCGCTTCATCCGCTTCGATGAACAAGTGGTGCCTAATGCCACACTTGATGCTATCGACCCGGCAATGAAAACACGTTTCTTGCGTGGCGATTTGCCGGAACGGTTGCAGTTGAAAAAACTCTACCTGGCTGCTGAAAACGAGGAACAAGAACCCCGCTTGACCGTAACCGGTGTATTACTGTTGACAGTTCGACCGGCAGATTTTCTGTCTTCGGCTTATGTGCAATGTGTAGCTTACGGTGGCACCGAGCGCAATGCCGAATTCCAGCTGGATGCCCAGGATTGCGACGGTCCCGTTGATAGTCAGATTCAGCAGGCTTTCAACTTCGTCAAACGTAACATGAAGATAGAAGCTGTCAAGCGTCCGGGGCGAATTGATATACCCCAATTTGATCTCGGAGCAGTTTACGAAGCCATCGTCAACGCCGTGGCGCACCGAGATTATTCCATGTACGGCAGTCGTATTCGTTTACACATGTTCAGTGATCGCCTGGAATTGAGCACGCCAGGCGGTCTACCCAACAGTCTTACTGTAGATAGCATGGATGCCAACAGCATCACCCGCAATGAAACACTGGTCAACCTGCTTAGCCGCTACTTTCCGGCCGACCCGGCAAGCAATCGTCAGAACATGATTGAGCGACGCGGTGAAGGCGTACCCACCATCCTTACGGCCAGCGAGCGGTTATCAACCCGCCGTCCACTTTACGAACAGACTGATAATACCGAACTGAAACTGACCCTATACGCGGCAAGCCGAGATCGTAATGGTTTATTGATGCAATTTGATGAATAAAGATAAAAGCGCTGTATTCAACAGCACAGGAGAAAACAGTTATGCAAACACTTTATAAGCTAGAACCTGATGAATTGAATGAAAACTTTTTGCAAACTCTCAAATTGTTATTTGCCGGTAAAACTGTCGAAATATCCGTGCGTGAGGTTAGCCCGGCCGATGAACAGAATGACATGGCAGGCCATCCAACGTTTCCGCCAGCAAATGAATCCGGCTGATTTCCCGGAAAATGAAGACATTTTTAAGGATGTGCGCGACCGACATCCAACCCCAACTTTAACCTTGGAGTCTTTAATGAACGCTATTAAATTGGAGCAATTGCCCACGATGGCGAAGTCATTGTCTGCATTCCCGAAGCTTATCGTGAACAATGGAATGATAAAGCGGTACGTGTGATTATCCTGGCTGCTGATGAATCTGCTGCAAAGCCTAAGACATCGCTGTTGTCCTCCTTGAAACAAATCAAAATTTCTGGGCCGACCGATTTTTCGGAAAATCTGGATGCTTATTTAATCGGCGAAAAATGGGTAAGAAGACCTACGAGGTTTTAAAAACCTCGTAGGTCTTAGAGCATTCCGGGAAAAACTTATGCAGAAAATGACACCGCTTACACCAGGTTGCTACTACCACATCTATAATCGAGGCAATAACCGCGAGCCGATTTTTTTTAGCGACAACAATTACCGTTACTTTCTCAAAGGCTACGCTGAATATATCTCCGCTGTTGCAGATACGTTTGCGTATTGTTTATTGCCCAACCATTTTCATATTCTTGTTCAAATCAAGGAACATCAGGAATCGATATCTGAGCCTAAAGTGTCACAACAATTCGCCAATTTTTTCAATAGTTATACCAAAAGTATTAACAAAGCTTACCTGCGCACTGGTAGTTTGTTTGAAAAACGCTTTGGCCGCATCCTGATTGAATCTCACGAACAACTGCAATGGCTAGTTGTGTATATTCACCGTAACCCGCAAAAGCATGGCTTGGTAACTGATTTCAGACATTATCGATATTCCTCCTATCAAACCATCTTAAAGATAGGTAATCCCTCGAAAGCAAGTGCGATAACGTCTGGTACGAAAATCAAAGTGGACCCAGTATTGTCATGGTTTAGCGGATTATCCCCCTTTGTACATGCCCATGAATTTGAACACCCTCAAGGTACTGAAGAAGGCCTACGAGGTTTTAAAAACCTCGTAGGCCTTGATGACGCTGAGTAACCGGATAAATAGTGTCTGAACGAAAAATCTGGGTTTCAAAAAAACCAGCTGAAAAATTCTGGGAATTATTTTTCAAAATTTATCTAACAAAGTTAAAAACGCTCGATTTCCTGAGTTAACAACACGCCCATAAGA
>JAQTMV010000115.1 GCA_028714175.1 Methylococcales bacterium | reverse complement strand
AAGAAAAGCATCGATACCTGTATCGCCGAACTCAGCACCCGCTTCAAGGCTAACATGCAAACTCTAATGACCATGAAGTTCCAATTGTTTTCTGAAAAAGCCGAGAACTTGACCGTTTAAAGTATATGTAAAGCTATACATAGCGACCCAAACCGGCCAGTCAAATATGTTTTTTGAAACAAGGTCATAACACCCATAACCGAAATCAAAAAAAACCAGAACGACGGAAAGATCGGCACTTTTTCTTCCGAGTTGATGGAATCGTTAGGCATTATGCCTTTCACAACATTAGTAACAATTCACATTAGCTTTCAATCAGCTTTGGTCGAGTGATTACTCTTGGGGCTGAAAAATATTTCGAGGAACTTATTACGGCCAATTGTGCCTATGACCGCGGTGGCTACATTGTAGAAAGCTATAAATACGATAAGAATTATATGGGTAGCCCAGAATCGAGGCCATTTTATTTCTTCTATTAAGTGTTCACTGGCCATCGAGATGGTTCCGTATTTGGAGATAAGCTGTATTAGTTCCTCGGAAAATTGAAAAAGCAACACGATGATTAAATAGAGAAAGATCCTCCATACAACATTATAAATAAGCCTCTTCTGAGAGAACCAATCATATAAAGGTAGTGCATCGACAATCAAGATTGATTTCCCAACAATAAGTGCGCCAATAGTAGCGGCAGTAGAGGACGAAATAGTTATACCGTATTGTTTAGCCATTAGCGACCGTATAAATGCGAGGATATGAAAAACAATGAAAAAGAATATAGTGGGCGGGAGCATTTCCAAGAACTCATGTTTTAGAAATGTGAGTGCTCTTTTCATAATAAATACCGATGTGTCTTAACTTAACAATTATGTAAAATTCTTGTTATTACCATATTTAAAACTTTAATAACAATAAAATTGTGTACTTAACCCGCGTTTCTTGTTTCATATTACCTTGAATTGGAATGATATGCAGTTCTGGAGATCATGACATGCTGGCCATCTCACGCAATTTGACCCGATTATTTGAAGCTCTAAATGAAAAATTGACCGTCTGCAATTGGCCGTTATGCAGAGCTCTTCATTGCCAAAATGAAACTATAAGGCAACATTACGATTGGCACTTATTTGGCTGCGTGAAGAGTCAATTAGAGACTAAGGTAGCAGAGACTAACCAGCAAACGCCACAAGAACATTTCAGTCTTGATCTGGTGAATGAAATTGCACAAGTCATGGCTAAAATGCGGGAAAGGAAAGAAATTAGTGATGAGCTGTGCAACTATCAAAGCCAACTTGCTTATTACCAGTCTGATTACAAAAAAGTCAAATGGACAACTGTCCGCTTGATTAAAAGTACAGAATTTTTGATTATCTCATTGTTTGTTTACTTAGTACTGACAACTATGCAAAAAGTTAGCTTATCACGCGACAGCCCCGTCATCATTCAGCAGACTAAGGCTGATGACGAAAATGCCGATTGCAGGCAGGGTATTGGGCCCGGAATGGGGATCATCATTATGGCCGCCATCAGGTCAATCGCGCATCCGATCAGTGCGCGTACTGGCTTGCTTGTGCAAACCGGGGCAAGACGGGGTTTTGACAAGCGCTCGATACGTTGTATCCAGGGGATGCCGGCCTTTACGAAGGTCTGCAACCGGCTCAGGGCAATGGCGCGGAGCATGATCCACCGGGGCAACCACGGACTTGTGCAGCCGACCATTAACTGAACCGCCAGCAAAAACAACACCAACCCAAACGGAAGCGAATAGCCTGCGGCCGGAACTGGGAGCGCCGAAGGCAGTGCCAGCAAGCTAAACAGAAACCCAACGTGCTTGCGCCTGCCAGCCCCAGCACATCCGCCAGGGTGAGTGGATCGCCGGGCGAATCTTCAAAAAATAACGCTGAGGGTCTTTGGTAAGTTGAGCCATAATGATTGATATTTTTTTCGTATTGGAACCAGGCAACCTGTATCCAGGTAGTACGCTGGGTCGATTGGGTGACAATTATGACGCATTATGAACCGTACAGTCATTACCAAGCCTTGCCTCTGTGCGCGATTTTGGTTTTTGAAGATGATGCTTTTCATAGGAGGTTGCACGATGGCTCATGGAGTGAACGCTGAACCCGATTTGGAAAGCAGCATCTGCGGCTTTCTGCGTGAGCCCCTGACGTTCTGGCAATTCCGGATGGTCGCTGGTACACCCGATGCAAGCCGCGTCAAGTCGATCCGGAACATCGAACAGCTATCGTTTGCCACCCTTGACGGCCGCGAACTGGGCGGATATAAGCTGCGTACTGCAAATCCCCGGGGCTATCTGCTGGTGGCTCAGGGTAATGCCATGCTGGCCGACCAGATCATGGGCATATTGGAGTCCTTTCGGAATGCTGGGCTGGATGTTTACGTTTACGATTACCGAGGTTTCGGGCTTTCCGAAGGCAAGAGCCGACTAAAGGCTATTGTTTCCGATTATCGGGAGATCGTCACGGCACTGAATGCCCAAGGCTACCGCCACCGGTACCTTTACGGCATATCCATGGGCGGCGTCATCCTGAGCAACGCCGTCGGCCCAAGCGGGGACTACGATGCGCTGGTGGTGGACTCCTCCCCTAGCCGGATTTCCGGCCTAGGCTGCCCGGAGGAATACGATCCGCTGAGCAAGCTTCCTCAGGATGCTGCGAAACTCATGCTCATCATTGGCTTACTGGATCGAGTGGTGCCGCCGCAGGACATCGAGGAGATGGCGAAAATCGTGCAAGAGCGCGGCGGCCTCGTGCTGAAATCCCCTGAATTCGCGCACCCACTGATGGACATCAAGCCGGCCATCCGCCGCCAGCGCTTCCAGGCGGTAGCAGATTTTCTGACACGATGATCCTGCTCTCGGCGCTTCTAAGCTCTGGATAACAATGAACCTTATGTGTTATGGATAGGAATCGATTCATCTGTTTATTATTAATCCTGTTTTGCACCGGTTGCTCGCACCGGCAAACGATAACGGCCCGTTATCCTTTCTGGGGTGAGGCCGTTTGCCTGAGTGTGCCCGGCAGCGATGCGCGCCGGAGCCTGCAAATGCTTGTCCCCAAATCGACCGGTCCGGTTCAGGGATGCCTGCTTATCGTGCATGGCATGAACGAACATATCGGCCGTTATGGCAATGTCGCCAGACATTTTGCCGACCGTTATATTGTCGCAGGGATAGACTTGACCGCACACGGCATGAGTGATCCGGTGCTGGCAAAGGCTCATGAAAGCATCGTTAAAGGCGCGGACGGCTACGATGCCGGCAATGCTTTTATCGAGCAGGCGCAACTGGGCGATTTGCAACCGATGCGTGAAGACCTGAAGCTGGCGTTGAATTATTTATCCATACATTGCAACAAGCCTTCGGATCATACGCCGTTGCCTATTTTCATTTTGTCGCACAGCCTCGGTTCGCTGGTTACTTCAAGTTATCTGCTGCAAACAAAGCAGGATCCGATAACGCCCAGAATAAAAGGCATTATTTTCAGCGGCCCCGCATTTTCAGTGACTGAAGTGCCAGGCTGGCGCGGCTGGTTTCAAAATCCGCTTGTGCGCTTTACATTCCATACCCACGAACACTTTTTAAATCCGCATGACGAGCCGATACCCGTCATGCTGTTCAATCAATTCGTCGCCCTGGTCACCGTGCCGCTACAAGATGGTTTAATTGAATTGCTGTCGTTGCCAGGTTTCCGGCAACTGTTTTCGCCAACCGCGCCGCCTTGGGTGCAAGAGTATCTGACTGACTCGGAAGAAGAGAGAATGCTTCTTGGCAAAGATAAATACATGATAAAGCGCACAGTAATGCGCTACGTCCTTGGCGTCGAAAAGGAAATAATCGATTTTCGAAGCCGCATGAATCAATTCGATTTTCCCTATTTACTGATTTATTCTGAAAATGACCCCATCACACCCGCTTGGGGAAGTATCGATTTTACAGCGGCAACCCGGCATAAAAACAACCATAACCGCGTTGTTTTGCTGGCCGGCAATCAATATCACGAGCAGCTTTTTTCCACACAGCCGTTGCGTGAGCAAATTCTGAATGTTATCGATGACTGGCTACAAGAACGGCTGAATAACCTTGGCGAGGGCAAATGAGGTAGCCTGGTTATTGACAAGACAAAACTCCAGATGCAACACATAAGGGTTCACTATTTAAACCCTGCACGGTCACGTGTGCTTAACATCAGTGATTAAATCTTACAGCAACGGCGCAATCAACAAGGCAACAATATTGATCATTTCGAATAAATCAACCGCCATACCTGCAATCGCCGGCATTATCGGCAATAACGGCCGGATTTCGTGGGTCGTCTTCAGTAATTCCGGCATCTACTTTACCGACCAGATCGGCGCCGACATCTGCGCCTTTGGTAAAAGTCCCGCCGCCGAGACGTGCAAATAGTGCGATTAACAAAGCCCAGAAAGCGACTCCGATCATCGCATGCAAGGGTCCATGCACACCGCTTTCCAGCAAAAACTGTAGTAGCCGCTGGCAGCCAAAAGTCCCAAGCCGACAACCAGCATCCCGGTAATAGACCCCCTCTGATTGCAATCGAAAAGGCCTGACCAGTGCCTGCATAGGCCGCCTGGGCATTACAGACATTGGCGCGTACGGAAATATTCATGCCGATAAAGCCGGCCAGTGCAGAAAACATTGATCCTATAACAAAAATTAAACCTTGTTAATAAGCATTTACTAATAGTATGATCGCATTGTCCGGCATCGTCGTCCGCAATTCATTGATTCTAGTTGAGTACATCACCCAGGCCAGAAACGAAGGCATGCCGTTCCAAGAAGCATTATTGCAAGCCGGCACGGCTCGCATGAGACCAGTGCTATTGACCGCCGGTACCACGTTGCCGGGCAATCTTGTCATCACGTTAGACCCGGTTTTCAGCGGCTTGACGATTGCTATAATTTTCGGAATTCTGACATCCACTGTGGTTACCTTGTTTGTCGTGCCGGCCATTTACTATTTGGTCTATGCGACACCTGAACAAAATTAATAGGAAATTATCATGTCGAGCACCGTCAAAACTCTAGTCGTCCCCATGTCTGCGCTATTGGTGTTGTTACTTATGATTCTGTGGCTGGCAGGCGCTTTCGTCGACAAAATAAAACCGGGGACAGAACCCGCTGCTACGACCTATCAAGGAGAAACCTACCCGATCTCGTTAACAACCACGGCAGTTTATGAAGACGTGACTGCAACGGTTCAAGCCCATTATATCAAGCAAGCGGGCCAACTCGATGTCGTGTGGGTCTTGAACGGGCAAATGCCGGAACGTCGTTTTGTCCGTCTCGGTAAATGGGTGAATGGCAACCATATCCAGGTTTATCGGAGCTAACTAACGGTGAAAAGTTGATTGATCCCGCAAGAATTCACCTGGAGAAATGATAAATTTCTAACTGCTTAAATTCACCACAATGAGACCATTAATAATGAAAAAAAAGACCCCATCAGACAGTCGTCCATGGCACACGTTTTCTCCAGAGGCAACGTGTGAGGCTTTGACCAGCAAAGAACAGGGCTTAAGTCAGCAAGAAGCCCAGCAGCGACTGACGCAATACGGCTTCAATAAACTGATGCCCGCAGCCAGCCGCGGCCCTCTCAAGCGCTTTTTCAGCCAATTTCACAATGTGCTCATTTATGTATTGCTGGCTGCAGCCGGTGTAACGGCGGTCATTGAACACTGGGTTGACAGCGGTGTTATCATCGGCGTGGTAGTGATCAATGCGCTGATCGGTTTTATCCAGGAAGGCAATGCGGAAAAGGCTTTGGATGCGATACGCAATATGCTCACGCTCCAGGCCATGGTGCGGCGTGACGGCAAAAGTTTTCTGATGCCTGCCGAGCAACTGGTTCCGGGCGATATTGTCAGTTTGGAAAGCGGTGACAAGGTGCCGGCTGATTTGCGTCTGTTACAGGTCAAAAATCTGCGTGTCGATGAATCGATGCTTACCGGAGAATCTTTACCGGTCAAAAAAAATACGGCGGCAGTCGGTGTCAATGCCGCGTTAGGGGATAGATTTTGTCTGGCTTATTCGGGCACTTTAATTACCTATGGCACTGCACTCGGTATCGTAGTCGCTACCGGAGACAAGACCGAACTTGGCCGCATCAGTTCCATGCTGCGCACCGTTCCGCGATTGACCACGCCGCTGCTGCGGCAGATTGCCGGTTTCAGCACATGGTTGGCTTTTGCTATTTTAACGCTGGCCTCAGCTACGTTCGCCTATGGCTGGGCTATTCAGCACTCTTCTTTGACAGATCTATTTATGTCGGCGGTAGGTCTTGCCGTGGCAGCCATTCCCGAAGGTTTGCCGGCTATTATGACCATTACCCTGGCTATCGGTGTACAACGCATGGCCAAACGCAATGCCATTATCCGGCGCTTACCGGCGGTCGAGACCTTAGGCTCGGTGACCGTCATTTGTTCTGACAAAACCGGTACCCTCACCTGTAACGAAATGACCGTCAAATCGGTCTTCGTTAATAACAAACTATTTACTGTAGCCGGTGCAGGCTATAAACCTCACGGAAGATTTAAACTCGGGGACAAAAGAATTCTTGTGGACGATCATCCGTATTTGCATGAGATGATTCGTGCTGCCGTGCTGTGTACTAACGCGAGATTGGAGCAAACAGCAGGCAACTGGATTGTTCACGGCGACCCTACCGAGGGCGCCTTGATCACGCTTGGGCACAAAGCGGGAATGAATCATGATTTGCTCAATCAGGACATGCCGCGTACCGATAGTATCCCGTTCGAATCGGAACATCGCTATATGGCGACCCTGCATCACGACCATAGCGGCCGTGCCTTTGTGTTTATCAAAGGCGCTCCCGAACGGGTGCTGACCATGTGCAGTCTGCAACGCATTAATGGCGAGGATGTGCCCATTGATGTTGCCCAGAGTCAGCAAATGATGGAAGAAATCGCAGGCCTTGGTCAGCGTGTGCTTGCGATTGCCTTCAAAACGGAGCCTTCCGCACAACAGCAGATCGACCTTGCCGATGTTGAAACCGGACTGACGTTGTTAGGCATGGTCGGCATGATCGACCCGCCGCGTCCTGAAGCCGTTAAAGCGGTGTTAAAGTGTCAAAACGCCGGCATTCGCGTAAAAATGATTACCGGTGATCATGCGGCGACGGCTGTAGCCATTGCCGCACAGATAAATATCGGTGACGGCTCGGTGTTGAGCGGAGCAGACCTTGATCAAATGACCGATAGTGAACTTACCGCCGCAATTCGCAACATTGATGTGTTTGCCCGCACCAGCCCTGAAAACAAGCTGCGTCTCGTGACCGCCTTGCAAGCAGACGGGCATGTGGTGGCGATGACCGGTGACGGCGTTAATGATGCACCTGCACTAAAACGGGCCGATGTCGGCGTGGCCATGGGCAAGAAGGGTACTGAAGTTGCCAAGGAAACCAGTGAAATGGTGTTGGCGGATGATAACTTTGCGTCCATCGCCCATGCTGTTGAAGAAGGTCGTGGCATTTACGACAACCTGAAAAAAGCCATTATTTTTATTTTGCCTACCGGTTGGGGTGAAGCGTTAATCATCGTCGCAGCTATTGTCATGGCTGAAACATTGCCGATTACCCCGGTACAGATATTATGGGTGAACACGATCACGGCGGTTACTTTATCACTTACTTTGGCCTTTGAGCGGCCAGAGCGCAACATTATGGGCCGGAAACCCAGTAAACCCAATGAGCCCTTACTCTCGCCGTTGTTGGTTTGGCGTATTATGTTTGTGTCGGTCATTATGGTAACCGGGACTTTCGGCCTGTTTCTCTGGGAGCGCTCAATGGGCACATCGATTGAACAAGCAAGGACGGTTACTGTGAATACGCTGGCGGTGTTTGAAATGTTTTATCTCTTCAATAGCCGTTACTTGTATCATTCCGTGCTCAATGTGCATGGTCTGTTTGGTAACCGTCTGATATGGCTGGCGATCCTGCTGCTAATAGGATTCCAAATGGCTTTTACCTATTGGCAGCCGATGCAAGTGTTATTTGGTACGGTTGCTATAGATGCGCATACCTGGCGAATGATAGTCGCAGTCGCCTCCAGTGTGTTCATACTGGTTGAAATCGAAAAGTTTTTTATGCGCTTGTTCATGCCCAAAGCAGCTGTCGGGA
The DNA here is from genome assembly GCA_028714175.1 of Methylococcales bacterium. Taxonomy (GTDB): domain Bacteria; phylum Pseudomonadota; class Gammaproteobacteria; order Methylococcales; family Methylomonadaceae; genus JAGXGJ01. Next base: position 8,654 of record JAQTMV010000115.1, on the reverse strand, counting down.
ATAACAAAAAATGAATAATCCCTGTTATTATCTCAAGCGATTAAACTCGAAACCCATCTGTAAGAGTTTCCTTAACTTTATTGAAACAGAACTGGGAGTCAAACATGCTTAGCTTTATTAAATCGAGTCTGAAATATTTTATAGTCGGTGTTTTAGCGTTAATTCCGGTTGTTATTGTCATTCAAGTTCTGGTGTTTTTGGAAACTATCTTAAGAGATTTTTTAATTATATTTATGGATACTCCAACAATATCTTTGTGACTGTTTTGGCATTCACACTATCTTTTATTGCAATCGCCTATCTGTTTGCCGAAAAACACCGTGAGAAATTCTAAGGCGACTTTTTGTGAAGCAGAGATACTTGCCGATTGCGCTGAATGTAAGTTCTAAGCGACACGGTTCAGAAACATCTCACCAAAGAGCCGTAGCAACTGCCCGGTTCTTTGGATCAGAATTATCACTGCCTTTACTTAAAAGTATCGTTGCCCGTCTGTTTATTTTTAACAGTATCGTTAAATACCTTATACCGGTATTTAGGAACCCAAACTATAGGATACTGGCAATGCCAGATCACATGTAATAGTTTCTGATATCGACTCATTTGTTACTCCTTATTCCTGAATTTGGTGGCTCTACTCAAGATAAGGTTGTAACATTTGACACATTCATAGGCACAGCCTTGGTATTCCACGCCCAAAGGACGTGGCTTCCTAAATCTAAGTCAAACGTAGATCAAGCAAAATCAGTTGAAACAGGAACCAACATGTTTAGGAACAGATGATGCGAGGGAAAATTAATCGTTTTAAATATTCCCCAATTTGGGCATTGATGTTTGTTTCTCTCTCGAGTTGCATGGTCGGGCCTGACTATGTTCGCCCTCCTGCCGATACGGCTGCCCAATGGCTGGAAGCCGAGGACCAGCGGCTTAAGACGACTTCTACCAACGATCAAGATTGGTGGAAAACATTTAACGACCCGATCCTGAATAAGCTAATTGATCGTGCTTACCACGATAACCTCAGCATACGTGTGGCGGGAGTACGTGTACTCGAGGCCCGCGCCCAACTGGGAATTGCCATAGGTAATTTCTATCCGCAAACTCAGCAATTAACCAGTTCACTGAGCAAAGTTCATCTTAGCCAGCGTGCCTCGCAGGCTGCTTTTTCCCATGTTTTCGACTATGCCCAAACGCAGCTAGGGTTGACTGCCAGTTGGGAAATTGATTTTTGGGGCAAGTTTCGCCGCGCCATCGAATCGGCTGACTCAGAGTTCGAGGCTGCGGTGGCCAATTACAATAACGCGCTGGTCAGTCTTACAGCTGATGTGGCGCATGCTTATATCACTATCCGAACGCTGGAAAAGCGCCTGAGCATAGCGCGGCAGAATGTCGATACACAAAGGGAAAGCCTGCAACTTGCGGAGATCCGCTTTAACGGCGGAACAACCTCCGAGCGTGACGTCGAGCAAGCCAGAACGGTATTGGCAAATACGCAGGCTTCCATCCCCACGATAGAGATCGGCCTGCGTCAACAACAAAACGCTTTGAGCGTTCTATTAGGCATGCCGCCGAGCAATATAAATAATTTACTGGCTGGGACTGAGCAGCAGATCCCCGCGCCACCCATGCAGGTGGCTGTCGGTATTCCCTCCGAACTACTGCGCCGCCGCCCTGACGTCCGCCAAGCCGAACTGCAGGCAGCCGCCCAATCTGCCAGCATCGGTGTGACCAAGGCCGATCTCTATCCTGCTATTTCGTTAACAGGCACTTTTGGCTTCCTGTCCAGCGATGTCGGCTCGTTTACCCTGGGTGATGTCTTTCTCTGGAAAAGCCGGACTGCCAACTTTGGTCCAGCGTTGCAATGGAACATTTTCAACTACGGACAAATCACCAATCAGATACGGGTACAGGATGCACGGCTACAGGAATTGTTGATCAGTTATCAAAACACCGTCCTCACCGCTCAACGGGAGGTGGAAGACAATCTTGTGGCATTTCTGCGCTCCCAGGAACGCGCCCGGTATTTGGCGGAAAGTACCGTAGCGGCCCAACATTCGCTGGATCTGGCAACGTTGCAGTACAGCCAGGGAATTACTGATTTTACCACCGTCCTGACCGCTCAGCAGGCGCTGCTTAGCGAACAGGATAGCCTCGCCAATACCTTGGGAGAAATCTCCAACAACCTGGTGGGTGTGTACCGGTCCCTGGGCGGCGGCTGGCAGATCCGGGAAGGCAAGGACGTTGTGCCCGATTCGATCAAGGAACAGATGGCAAAACGTACCGATTGGGGCGGCTTATTGTCGCCTGCTGCTCAGCCATCACCGGATACTCAGACGCCGTCGGGCGTCAGTTGGCCTCGATGGTAACAGTGGAGAGAAGTTTTATGAGAAGGCGCAACATTGCAAAGTTGATGTGGATTATGATGATTTTTGGCACGGGGTGTGAAGAAAAGAATGCTTATGTGCCGCCACCGCCACCGCAGGTTACGGTTAGCAGGCCTGTTCATCAGCAGGTGAGTGACTATCTGGAATTTACCGGGAATACCCAGGCGTTTAATACGGTACAGTTAGTTGCGCGCGTGCAAGGCTATCTGGAAAAGGTTTTCTTTCACGATGGCGATGTCGTAAAGAAAGGCCAGCCGTTGTTCTTGATTCAACAAAACACTTATCAGGCCCGTTTGAAACAGGCCGAAGCTCAAGTGCTTCAGCAAAAGGCCAGTCTCGATCACGCGCAAACCGAATTGGACCGCTTCAGTGGCCTGGTGCGGCAGCATGCTGCTGCCGAGACGGATGTGGATAATTGGCGGTTCGAACGTGATAATGCGAGGGCCGCAGTGGTTGCCGCCGAGGCCAATCGTGATTTGGCCAAATTGGATCTGGATTACACGAAAGTTGCCGCACCGTTCGACGGGCGTATTGACCGTCGGCTCAAGGATCCCGGCAACCTTGTAGGTGCCGGTGAATTTACCCCCTTGGCCCAGATCAACCAGATCGATCCCATATACGTCTACTTCACCATCAACGAGACGGATCTGCTGAGGGTTATCAAACAGACCAAGATCGGACCGGGCGAAGCCGAGAAATTGAAGATACCTGCTTCGCTTGCACTCTCCGGCGATAAGGACTATCCACATACGGGGACCCTGGATTTTACGGCAATTTCCATAACACCGACGACGGGTACGTTGCTTCTGCGCGCAATTTATCCCAATGCTGACGGCACTATCTTGCCAGGTTTGTTCGCTCGTGTGCGGGTGCTTGTAGTCAATACCGAAAAAATGGCGCTCCTGGTCCCGGAAACGGCCATTGGCTATGACCAGCTGGGTTCATATCTACTGGTAGTAGACGACAACAACATCGTAGTACGTCGGCCGGTTAAGCTTGGCATTCAAGCGGGCGATAGCCGAGTCGTCGAAGAAGGGCTCAGTGATCAGGACTGGGTGATTGTGACGGGTCTCCTCCGGGCAATTCCCGGCAATACAGTAAAGCCAATAGGAAAACCTCTGACAAAAGCCGAAGACAAAGGGGACGTTTCTGTGGCTCCTGATAAACCAGGGAAACCCATATCATGATTTCCCAATATTTCATCGAAAGGCCGATTTTTGCCAACGTCATAGCGATCATCACCATCATTCTGGGGCTGGTTTGTTTTATATATCTGCCCGTGTCTCAATATCCGCCTATTGTGCCGCCAACCATTCAGGTGACTACCCGCTATCCGGGCGCCAGCGCCGAGGTGGTTGCCAATACGGTGGGTATCCCCATCGAGCAAGCGGTCAATGGGGTGGAGAACTCTCTGTATATGTTGTCGACCAGCGCCAGCGACGGCAGTTACACCTTAACCATCACTTTCAACGTAGGAACCGATCTTAATACGTCCATGGCGCTGGTGCAGAACTTGGTCAACAGCGCTTTGCCGCAGCTTCCCGCCTCGGTTCAGCCGCAAGGCGTCACGGTAAAAAAGGTGTCCACGGACATCTTGCTGGTCGTCGCCCTGTATTCGGAAGACGACCGGTTTGATGAAACCTATCTCTCCAACTACGCCGTGATCAATTTGCAAAACCCGCTGGCGCGTTTGCCCGGCGTGGGTCAAATTGCAGTGCGGGGTGCCGGCCCTTATAGCATGCGGGTCTGGCTGAATCCGGAAAAGCTTCATTATTTCAGCTTGACCACAAGCGACGTGGTCAATGCCATTCAAAGTCAAAATCTGCAAGTGGCCGCCGGGCAACTGGGCGGACCTCCGATTCCTGCGAATCAGACTTTCCAATTCACTGTCAACGCTATGGGCCGTTTGACCGATGTGACGCAATTCGAGAATATCGTCATCAAAAGCGCGCGCGGCGAGTCGGCGCAAATCGTGCGGATTCGAGACGTCGCTCGCGTCGAATTGAGCCGCCAGAGCTACAGCAACTTTTCCTCAGCCAGGGGACACAAGGCTGCGGTGATGCCGGTATTTACCTTGCCCGGCGCTAATGCGCTGGACGTCGCGGACGAAGTGAAGGCTGCCATGATGTCCATGAGCAAGGGGTTTCCTCCCGGAATGATCTACGAGATTCGTTACGACACCACCAAGTTTGTCCGTGGTGCGATACACGAAGTCTACAAGACTTTGTTCGAGGCCGGTATTCTGGTACTTATCGTCATCGTGGTGTTTTTACAGAATTGGCGGGCCACGCTGGTACCGGCGACGACTGTCCCGGTCACGCTGATTGGTGCTTTTGCGGCCATGTCCCTGCTCGGCTTCGGCGTCAATCTGTTGACACTGTTCGCGTTGATTCTGGCGGTCGGCATCGTCGTGGACGACGCCATCGTGATTGTGGAAAACGCCTCGTTTCACATCGAAAAAGGCATGACCCCCAAGGAGGCTACAATCAAGGCCATGCAGGAAATTACCGGACCCATCATGGGCATTACCCTGGTGCTGACGTCGGTGTTTCTGCCCGCTGCCTTTCTTCCCGGAATCACCGGGCAATTGTTCCGCCAGTTTGCTCTGGTTATCGCATCCACCGCCATCATCAGCGCGATCAATGCGCTGACGCTCAAGCCGGCGCAGTGTGCTCTGTGGCTGCGACCGGTGCCCAAAAGAAAAGCCAACTGGTTCTTCCGTGGTTTTAACAAGGGCTATGCGGCGGTCGAGAATTCCTATATGCGGCTGGTTACCTGGATGGTTGCGCGGGCCGGACTCATGGTTATTCTGTTTATGCTGGTGATCGCCGTCACCGGGTGGCGGTTCGCCTACCATCCCACCGGATTTTTACCCACCGAAGATCAGGGCTACGCCATCGTCGTTACCAAGCTTCCGGACGCCGCCTCGCAACCGCGAGTGGTTAACGTAGCCAAGGCGCAGGATGCGATTCTTAAGAAAACCCCGGGAGTCAGCGCGTGGGTGACCATTGGCGGATTGTCAGTACTGGACAACGCGAACGTCTCCAACATTTTTACTACCTTTATCGTTTATGACGACTGGAGCAAACGGGGCGCGGATTTGAGCCAGGACAACATTGTCGCTAATCTCCGCCGCGAGTTATCGTCCATAGAGGAGGCCATATCCATTGTACTGGTGCCTCCTCCCATCCGTGGACTGGGCCAGGGAGGCGGCTTCCAGATGATGGTGGAGGATCGCCAAAGCCTGGGTCTTGCCGAGCTGCAAAAAGCAGTCGACGAGGTCATTCGCGCGGGCAACTCCCAGTCCGGTTTACGTAATTTGATCTCTACTTTTAATGCGCGTAGCCCTCAGCTTTTCCTGGATATTGATAGAACCAAGGTGGAGTCGCTCAATATTCCGCTCAACAATGTGTTTTCGGCTTTGCAGACCTACCTGGGTTCCACCTTTGTCAATCTGTTCAACAAATTCAACCAGGTTTTCCAGGTGTATGTTCAGGCCGATGCGCCATTTCGTGCGCAGCCGGAAGACATCAAGAACTTTTATGTGAGAAATGGACAGGGCGAAATGGTACCGCTAGGTACCTTGCTACAGGTTAAGCGGACTTTGGGCTCCGAATTGGTGACGCGCTACAACCTTTACCCTGCGGCGCAAATATATGGCGCTGCCGCCGCGGGATTCAGTTCCGGACAAGCCCTGAATTTGATGGAGCAATTGTCCAAAAATATCCTGCCCAAGGGGATAAGTTTCGACTGGACGGCAACGTCCTTTCAGGAGAAACAGGTTGGGAGTCAAGCCTATTTTATTTACGCACTCGCTATCACCTTGGTGTTCATGGTTCTGGCGGCTTTGTACGAAAGCTGGACCAGTCCTTTGGCCGTGGTGCTGGTCGTTCCCATGGCTTTGGTGGGTGTTCTCCTGGCTCTGATGATGCGGGGATTTGACAATAATCTATACACACAGGTTGGACTGATCTTGATGATCGGCCTGGCTTGCAAGAATGCCATTCTGATTGTAGAATTCGCCCGGCAACTTCAGGCCGAAGGTATGTCCGTAACGGAGGCTGCAGTGGAAGCCACCCGCCGGCGATTTCGGCCCATCGTCATGACGTCGTTCGCTTTTATTCTGGGTGTCGTACCCTTGCTCGGTGCTTCAGGAGCAGGCGCGGCCAGCCAACAGGCCATCGGTACGGTAGTTTTTGGAGGCATGCTGTCTTCAACGCTGTTGGCTATACCCTTTGTACCAGTGCTTTACGTCATGACACAACGGCTGGCGACTTGGGCGACCGGCCGTAATAAGGCCAGTACCTGAGGTATTCCCACAAATTTACCCTCCCTCCAATGACTCGAAGTAGCCTGCTAAAAGGGCTTGCGCCTGCTCCAACAATGTCGAATTTTTGCACGGATATATCAAAAATACTGTGGCTATCGGTATCGACGATAACAGCATTGATGAAGTCGTTTCCAATTGCGTGATAAACCTGTCACCGGAATAACCACGGGTACTAGCGGAAATATTCCGGGTACTAAAACCGGGCGGCGAACTCTATTTTTCCGACGTCATCGCTGACCGCCGCATCCCTGCCTTACGTCAAAACCCCATTATCCTAAAAAAATCAGTTGAGTTTAACCCTACCGAAAATATTCGGCATAAACTTGACAGGACAACTGGAGCTATGAGTTGTATTTAGCACTCACAATTTATCAAATCCGGAGGCTTTAAAAGAGCTCCCTGCAGGTATTTTTTCATCGCTTCACTCAAAATACGTTACCAGCACTGTAATGGACTCTATATTCGTGCGATAAAACGGCACGGTTTGATTTTTTGGGTCACACACCCGCCAGACCCATTGGTTTTTAATTTCATCAAAGTTATTTTCGCAATCGGCACGATCCCGATAATGCTGAACGATGGTCACTACCTCTGAAGCTAGCGAGGTGACCAAGACACTGTATTCAAAAGTCGCCATGTCTTCAGCGGGTTCCAGAAGCGATAACTGATGAGGCAATGCTTGGTCTGAAGCCGGCGCGATGACGATGTTTTCTTGTAGCCGGCGCCGAACCAGGACAACTCGACGCGGCTGTTTCCAGATACTGAGCTGGAGTTCAGTGGCTAATGCCTCCCAGCCGGCATGGGTTTTCTCCCAACCGGGTTGGCAATGCTGCTGAAGGATCAGTTTCTTGACATAGAGGGATTTCCGAAGCTTGAACAAATAGTCGATGCCGCGCTGCCCGGCTTCGGTCATGACGGTGCCGCTCCCCCAATCACAATCGCCCCGAATAAAAGCGGGCCAGTTCGGGCGCGGCATACGATCCAGTAAGGCCCATAAGCCGGGCGCGGAATAGACAGCAACAACGACCCCAGGACATTCACTTTTTGGGGCTCGTTATTGCTGGCGTAGCTTAAAGGGCATTGATCAACCCAGGGTTCGAACAAGTTCCCCATTTTTAAAAACCGGATAAAAAACGGCAGTTGTCCCAAGGGCGTGACTTGGGCTTGCGGATCCCATTCAATATGGATTTTTCCATCAAATGTATCGGCAACGAGTGCACTGATTTCACGCTTTTTAAGGTTTAGTTCTGTGTCACCCTTTGGGTGAATAACTTTAGGGAGTAATACCATGGCTTAGCTCAAGTAATTCGGAGGGTTCAGATTATCACCTTAAGTTCGACTGATTTTTTTAGGTTCATCCAGTCGTTGTACTTTTCGTACCCACAGAGCTCACCCTGATGTCTTTTAAGCATGAACAATAGGGCAGATTCATAAAACGACTTGCTAAATTGATAACCCAAAATAGCAGAAGCGTTAATTTGGTAGCACAATGGTGGCTAATTGATAACGGAAATTTCCTGCTATTACTTTAAAAAATATTCCCGATTCCTTGCACCACCGTTTGGTGGAAGCCGCGCATAGCCACCACCGCAGCCTCACAAAAGAAATTGTTTTTGCGCTTGAAAGCTACGTGCAGCAATCAAGCCAAGACGGTAGTACTCAAACAAATAAGGGCAGTACGTAGCCGTTATTCTCCTACGATTACTGAAACGAATATAGCCGGCTGGAAGGAATCCGGTCGCCCATGATAGTGGTCGATACTAATCTGCTGGTTTATTTACTGCTGCCTATACCTTATACTGCCCAAGCTGAAGCCATAATCCTAAAAACCGCAGTTGAACAAAAGCATAAAATCTGTAAGGCTTGTATTTTTTGAGTCGAGCCATGATTTTACCTCCCAAAGTTATTCACCCAACGGGTGAGCCAGAATTTACGCTTAAAAA
>JAQTMV010000114.1 GCA_028714175.1 Methylococcales bacterium | reverse complement strand
GGGTATCGTCCCATTTTTCCTGCTTTCTTACCCGACATCCCATTTAAAAAAACTGGTCTTGAAAGTTATTCTTGTCAACTGAGGTTGAAAGAAGTATAAGGTATCCAGACCTGGATAATAAGTTGTTAGGACTGGCTATCATTTGCAGTACGAACCATTGCTTGTGATCGGACACCGCAATGAGCAAAAATGCTCCCCCGAAAACACAGTCGCGTTTATAATGAGGTAGATCATGAGACAAATACCAGCCCCAGATGCCATTTTTGGGGAACAGGGGATCACACAGGAAGATAAAGATTACCAAGGTTCTCGTTTCAGCGACGTTAAAGCGGCAATATTCGCTAACCCTTATCAGAAAGTTTGGGGTGATCCTAATGAACCTCCACTTCCGTATTACAAAGTCACCAATAAGAGCGTCTACGCAGGCACATTACCGGGCGGGCAATCACCCCAATTCAAACTTGCCTCTATCAGAGCCCTGGATTCCGCAGCCGATCTACGTTGGGGAGAAGATGGAAAAGGCTTTCGAAGATTAGTGCGGCCCAACGGCGTATGCGTTACAGGCGAATGGGAAATCACCGAGGACAATCCCTACTCCGGCTATTTCAAAAAAGGTAGTCAGGGCTTAGTGATTGCCCGTATCAGTACGGGCGTATCCCTGACGCTGCGTGGAATAAGGCGCTCGTATGGTATCGCCCTTAAGCTTTATCCCACTGCGGACGCAAACCACGAAAATTTGTTGCAAACAGCTAACGTTTTTCTCGCAGATGACTTAGGCGGTACAACAGCTCAGCATATCACCGAGGTAGAGATTACCAATGCTCCGAATGTAACCGGTTTTAATCGAGGCAATGAAATTCCTGTCTTACTTAAAGAGGGGCTGGTATTCGAACTAGTTGATCGCATGTCCTCTATCCGTCAAGTCTACCCCATTGCCGAATTGGGAAAAGCCTTGGATGCACAGACCAATTCACCGGAATATATGCGATTTAAAGTATCTTCCGGGCATCCGGTGATTGACGAGGAAGATGTACGAAACGAAGTCCTGGCCCATATCTTCGACAAGGGTAATCCCAAGCCCCAACGTACACTCAGCTTTGATATATCCGTATCTGATACAGGTAAAAAATCAGGGTTTGCTTTCTTCCCCAAAGGTCAAAGACAAACCATTACCAACTGGCAGACCATTGGCAAGGTCAATTTCAACAATGGTGTAGCCTCATACAACGGCGATTTCGTCATCCATTTTCGTCATCCTACATGGCGAAATGATAAAAATGATCCCCGCACCTCCGTACGCAGAGAGGGGAAAAAAGTCCGGTGGTTATAAATCCAGAATTGGCGCGGCAAGTTGGCAGAAAAGGGAACGCTTCCCTTTTTGTTTTGTATTGTGAAAAGTGGAAAAAAGGTAGCGTCCCCTTTTCAGAAGGCTGCCTGTATTAATAGACTCATTAAGCCCGGAAATTCTTTTATAAAGCGGCGGCGTATCGGGTAAATAACCAAGACTGCGTTTGGCCTTGTTGGGTTGATCCAGCAAATCAAAACCGTTGATTTTAATTTCCCCGGCACTGGGTGCGAGATTACCACACAGCATTTGCATAGTGGTGGTTTTACCTGCGCCATTGGGACCAAGAAAGCCCAAAACTTCACCTTTAGCAAAGGTAAAGCTAACGTCATTAACTGCGCAGTATTTGCCGTAATAACGATAGAGATGTTCGACTGCTATCAGGTTTACCCTATTGGCGGCTACAGCTGTTTTAGCAAGCTTTGTACTTCAGCCTGAATTTTTTTGCGGTAAAACAGAAACTTCCAGCGGGCGCCCCCACATTGTTTCCATAATATGGCTGAACGTATCCCCGCTAGCAAACAGGCGCGTATTTTATTGGCAATCTCGGGTCTGGATAAATGCGCCTGTTCACCATTGACCATGATTCTTGGCTGCAGCGTGCTGATTGTGGTCTGATAAATTTCACCAAGATTAGCGAAAACATTTTCATGCAGCAGACCAAAATGTTCACTCTGTGCTTGAGCCCTGGTGATGCCTGTTTGTATCGATTTAAGCAGATCCTTCCGGCTGGCCAGCTGATTTTCCAGGAAAACCAGCGAAGCGGAATAACGCGCCTGCTCAGGATTGGCAATCTTATAGCCGGTCATTTGTTCGTTAAGCTGTTGCAGCCCCAGCTTTAATCCGTCCAGGCTGCCATAAACATCAATAACATTGTCTGAATCAATTTTTAAGACACTGCCGATACTGGCTTCCAAGGCTGTCGGGTCGGCTGTCCCGGTCGTGGCCAGTTGTTGCACCAACGCCGCCGCTTGAGCAATACCGGCAAGGGCAATAGTTTGGTTAGTGACGGTGTTTAATTGCATAAATTACTATTGCGGGTGATTTGGGTTATCAAAATATCTTGCTGGTCTAAAACCTCTCCCGTCAGGAGGATTATCAATGTTTGACAGCACTACGCGGGCAGGGCTATCCTTTTTAGTAACTCCTTCGTTCACGGGGGAGCCAATCCGCCTGCTGCTATCCGTGTGTGGAATTTCACCCATCGGATGCGGTTGGGTGCGGATTGAAACATTATCGTACCAAGAACAAAGGCGGCTGTTCAATGAATACTTGTCTGTTATTGACAGGCAAGCCGGATAACTGTGTATTTAAATCGAACTGGTTGTATCATAATTACAGGCTATTAGTCGAATATGATATAAAGATAAAATTACTAAACGGAGCGAGAAAGAAATGATTGAATCTGTGGTGATATCAGTTACCGGCATGAAATGTGGCGGTTGTGAAACAAATGTAACGGATAAACTTGAAGCCATTGATGGCGTGTTGTCGGTTAAGGCATCGCATAAAGAGGGGGCAGTCAGAGTTGAATTTGATGCTGAAAAAACCGGTTTGGATACCATTAAAGATGCGATTACCGACGCAGGCTTCACGGTAACTGACTAATCTGGTACACGGTGATTTTATGAAGACAGAAGAGACTTCTGCTGAGCTGCGGTTATCCATTTCAGGTATGCGTTGCGCGGGTTGCGTAAACACTGTTGAAAACGCGCTGGCGGCGGTTGATGGCGTCACTTCAGTCAGTGTCAATTTCGCCGATCATTCAGCGCTGGTTAAAGGTCATGCTGATTCTGAAGCTTTAACACAGGCTGTTAAAGACGCCGGTTATGATGCAGCGATAATGGAGGGGTTGGAAGATATTTCCGAACAGGAAGAACAGGAACTGCAGCGTTACCGTAAACTGATAAAAAAAGCCTCTGCCGCCGGGATTTTTGGCGCCCTGCTGATGTTAGCTGAATATTTGAGCTGGCTGCCGGAAATCGGTTCAAGGGCTGGACAATGGTTTTGGCCTGAAATTGCACTCATAACCTTAAGCATACTGGTGTATTCGGGTTGGCATTTTTACAGCGGCGCAATCAAGTCATTAAGCCTGGGTCAGGCCAATATGGATACATTGATTGCCTTGGGTACCGGTTCGGCATGGCTATATTCCTGCATAGTTATCGATTATTCCGGTACTCTGCCTTCATTAGCCAAACATGCCTATTTTGAAGCCGCCGTGGTTATCGTGGCGTTTATCAATCTCGGAACCGCCCTTGAAACACTGGCCAGAGGTAAAACATCCAGCGCTATTCGTCAGTTAATCGGGTTACAGCCGCGCACCGCTCGTGTGGTTAGAAATGGTGAAGAAATGGATATTCCTATCGAACAGGTGGGTTTGGGGGAAACGCTGCGAGTCAGACCGGGTGAAAAAATCGCGGTTGATGGCGTGTTGTTGGAAGGGCATTCCACACTGGATGAGTCCATGTTGACCGGTGAACCGCTGCCGGTAGAAAAAATGGTTGGCTCGCAAGTGGTAGCAGGTACGATAAATCAGACCGGCAGCTTTCTATTTCAGGCAACCCGCATAGGCCGTGATACGGCATTAGCGCAAATCATAAAAAGTGTGCGTCAGGCGCAAAGCAGCAAGCCCGAAATCGCCCGGTTAGCCGATAAAATTTCCAGTGTTTTTGTACCTGCTGTAGTTGCGATCTCGGTACTGACTTTCCTTATTTGGTTAGCTTTTGGGCCTGATCCGTCATTGGGTTACGCCTTTGTAACTTCAATGACTGTTCTGGTTATCGCCTGCCCTTGTGCATTAGGTTTGGCAACGCCCATTTCTGTAATGGTCGCCGTCGGTAGAGCCGCCCAATCCGGTATTTTGATTCGTAAAGGCGATGCCTTACAAACAGCGGGTAAACTAAGTTGTGTGATCCTCGATAAAACCGGTACGGTAACTGAAGGCAAACCGGTTGTTTCAACGATTGAAGCTATCGGCGATTATAGCGAGGAACAGGTGTTGCAATTAGCGGCGAGCATTGAATCAGGCTCGGAACATCCGTTGGCGGCGGCTATTTTAACAGCTGCGGAAAATAAACGGATCAAACTGGAAAAAGTTAAAAAGTTTGATGCAGTTGCTGGCCACGGTGTAACAGCCCGGATTAATGAACAGAGTATAGCTTTTGGGAACAAAGCGCTGATGGTTGAAAAAGGCATTAAATTTGACCGGCATAACAACAGGCTGGAGGAATTGTCGGCTTTGGGTCAAACACCGATGCTGCTTGCCGTGGAAGATAAAATAGCCGGTATTATTGCAGTTTCCGACCCCATAAAAACGGACTCGGCACAAGCAGTACAAGCGATGAAAAACCAGGGCTTACGCATTATCATGGTAACTGGAGACAATCAAATAACCGCTGATGCCATTGCCAGGCAAGCAGGCATTACTGAAGTCAGAGCGCAGGTTTTGCCGCAGGATAAAGCCGCTGTAGTCAAGGACTTGCAACAACAGGGTGAGATTGTCGGCATGGTAGGTGATGGCATTAATGATGCACCGGCACTGGCTCAGGCCGATGTCGGTCTGGCTATCGGCACAGGCACCGATGTTGCGATTGAAAGCGCGGACGTGGTCATTTTACAGGGCTCGTTGTTAAAAGTCCCCGAAGTCATTGAATTATCCAAAGCGACGGTTATCAATATCAAACAAAATCTGTTCGGCGCATTTTTCTATAACACCATCAGTATCCCCGTCGCGGCAGGTTTGTTGTATCCTGTATTTGGCGTTTTATTAAATCCGATGATTGCAGGCGCGGCTATGGCGATGTCTTCTGTAACTGTCGTTACTAATGCCAATCGGTTGCGCTGGACAAAATTTGGTAATAGCAACAAATGAACAAAAGCACACGTTCCATTTAGCGTTACCAAAAATCCGTATTGCTTTTGACAGGATCAACAGGATTGACTGGATTACTTTCATCCTGTCGATCCTGTAAATCCCGTCTAAAATTTATAAGCCGAGAGCCACTCTGTTCAAGCCTTTACCACATGACCAAATTGCGCCCGGCTTCCTTGCCCTTGTAAAGTGCATCATCGGCTCGCTTGAGGCTTTCATCAATCGAGGCGTTTTCTTCGTGTTGGGTGAGGCCAAAAGTCATTGTGACAGAAAATTCCTGGCCGCCTAGATGAAAACGTTCCTCGGCAATCGCCTTACGTATTTTTTCGGCTATCGTTCGCGCTCCCTTGATATCTGTGTTGGGTAGCATAATAAGGAATTCTTCCCCGCCCCAGCGCGCAAGCGCATCCCCTTGCCGCAAATGGTTTCTCATAAAAAAGGCTACCTCGCAAAGTATGTAGTCTCCACAGCTATGCCCGTAAGTGTCATTAAATTTTTTGAAGTGATCAATATCAACAAAAATCAGCGTGAAATCCGATCTGTTTCGCGACGATAAAGATTTTTGTGTTTCGAGCATCTCCTGCATCCTGCGTCTGTTGTAAAGTCCGGTAAGAGAATCAGTATGTGCAAGCTTCTCCAGTTCCTGCTCCAATGTTATGGAAGCAAGCCGGAAATAATAGCTGATAAGACCTACTGCCGTGAACGAGATTACTATATTTATATAATTGATGATGCGTATCAAGACTGCAGACAATGCCAGGTTCTGTGGCGCGTCATGCGTAATAACATCGAGCACAAGGAAAGTGATGCAAAGGCCGATTGAAACCAGGATAATCGCTCTGCCATCAAACTTGTTATTGAATAAGGAGAATGGAATTGCGCCGAAGAGGTAAAACTGAAATCCGGCATGCCATCCTACCATAGGCACGACAAACAGCGTATGCAAAATTACTTCGCTCATCATTAGCGTAATAGCCAAGTCATGGTTTCCAAGCCGATTTGCCCGCCAGCCGGTAATCCACATGAAAGAACTGAAAAGATTAAGAAGGGATAGAAACTCCAAACCCAGAAAAAAAAACAAGGGTATGAGAGCGAGATGCACCGTTATGCCAAGATAACCAATGGTATTGATAACAAGGTAACTGCGATAGTTTGTTTCTAGTACCTTGTCAGTTTTTTTCATGGCTTGCACTATGATCTCTGGCTTACTAATAATATGATCCGAAAGTTAAAACTATCGTATTAATTGACAAGGTTTAGTTAATAAACGCGTTTGGTTGGGGCGAGGAATGAACCCCAACCTTTACACATCAAGTAACGTTATTGCTGGGGTTCATAAGCACAACCTACGGCATTGCTACCTATTCTAAATCCCTCAAAATCTCCGCCCCTACGTTAATATCTGTTGTCTCACAGGTATGAGTTTCGCTTATGTTCCCGACAAAAGGTACATTTATTTTATTACCACAGTCCCGGAAAAGAATATCAATCCTGGCGGATTTCTGTTGAAGAGGAAGATTCCCGGTTACCGTTATCAAATCTTGGGAAGTATCCGTTACGATGCCATCCCCATCTTTGAAATCAACTAACCTGAATAAAGTAGGTTGACCCATTCCAATTATCGAAACATAGGACACATTGGATGGAAGGGGATGTGTAGTCAAGTCATTAAGAATGTTCAGAGCCGGACTATTTGGTTGTAAATCCTCGACTGCAATACTGTTTGGGTCGATGGGCAAAGGCAGAAGATCGCAAATACCGACATTACTGGAAATATCGAAATGATTGTGACATGCCTCGGACCAGAAACTTCCTTGATGCGGTGTCCCAACGGTAATGAGTTTCGCTACATCCTCCCGATACGGAATTGTCGTTACTGAATCGAGCACTCGTCCTAATCCTTGCAGGTATTCTCTTGCAGCAAGACCACCCATGCTGTGGCTAATCAGAAGAACCTTTGTTTTCCCGGGATTTGCATCCAGGACCGCTGTAATAATTGCTGCCAGTTCGCCGCCCTGAACATCAAAAGATAAATCCTGATTATCAGAGAAATTTAACGTGTAAAAGTCGCCAGCGTCGCCCGTACGCGCAACAGGCGGGCCTGGGTCGGATGGGCAACTGATATTTTGTTTTCATATCTTCAAGCTAGCATAAATTGAATCAATAATCAATTGCTCAACGCAGAAGATCAGTGGAATCGCGCTATGCTTAAAGACATCATAAAATCAATTGGTTAAATATTGAGAGGCCGTGATGTGCTGAACGAAGGAAAGCGCATCCTGCTAGCTTGAAAAGTTTTTACTAGCGCTCAATCTTGTCAGGTTATGCAATAATATTAATTGTTATGATTAATCCCCTGATCAATCGAGTCTGGTCATTCTGCGATATCTTTGATTTTACTTTGCCAGATTTAATCTGCAAGCTCGTCATACCCGCCGGGAAGCGGGTATCCAGTGCCATGGATGGTAAGTTTAAATCCATCCAAGGAGACTGGAATGAGGATATTGTAAAAATAATCATATAATCTGACAAAGTAGAATTAATGAAGGCGATATCTCAATGCTTACCAAAAAACCGCTAAATTCACTTTCCCAGTTGCAAGGCCCTAAAGGATTACCTGTTTTAGGCAATATTTTGCAAATAGATTTGCAGAGACTGCATTCGATTTTGGAGGAATGGTCCGGTATTTATGGCGATATTTACAAATTCAAGATTGCAAATAAGACCGTTGTGGCGATTAGCAATCCCGCGTTGATACAAAACATTTTGCGTGATCGTCCGGAAACCTATCGCCGGGTAAGTTCTATAGAACGGGTGGCGCGTGAATTAGAAATTCATGGTGTTTTTTCCGCCGAGGGAGAGCAATGGCAGCGTCAACGTCA
This sequence comes from Methylococcales bacterium, assembly GCA_028714175.1. Lineage (GTDB taxonomy): Bacteria > Pseudomonadota > Gammaproteobacteria > Methylococcales > Methylomonadaceae > JAGXGJ01. Next base: position 8,775 of record JAQTMV010000114.1, on the reverse strand, counting down.
GCTGACCATGCAGGCGTTTAAACCGGAACATTTAAGACGATTTTTCCCCACCGTGCGCAAAATTACTGACCGATTAAAAAACCGTTGGAGCAAAATTGCCGATTCCGGGCAGTTCATTGACGTACAAAAAGATTGGATGCGATTTACTGTCGATGTTACTACCAATCTTGCCTTCGGCTATGATATTAACCTGCTGGAACAGGAGAACGATTATTTTCAACGTCATTTGGAAAGGCTCCTCCCTGCTTTCAACCGTCGAACGAATGCACCGTTTCCCTATTGGCACTTTGTCAAATTGCCCAGCGATCGAGCCATGGAGAAGTCGTTGGCAGTGATAAAGGAAACCATTCACGAATTTGTCCAACAGACGCGGCAACGGCTAGCACAACAACCAGAAAAAACTGTGCAGCCGGCAAATTTCCTGGAAGCATTGCTATTGGCTCATGATGAAAATGGCGTCAGGTTATCCGATGCGGATATTCAAGGCAATATCATCACAATTCTACTGGCGGGTGAGGATACTACGGCACATACGCTGGCCTGGCTGTTATATTTGATAACCGGACATCCGGAGGTACAACATAAAATGCAGCAGGAAGCAGACACAGTGCTTGGCCCCGAAACCATGCCGCCGGATATAAGCGTCGTCGAGAAATTGAATTATATTGAAGCCGTGGCTCATGAGACCATGCGCTTAAAATCCGTAACGCCGCTATTGTTTATGGAACCGAACAGGGATGTCGAATTAGCCGGAGTAACAATCCCCAAAGGAACCTTCCTGATGCTGGTTAACCGCTATGGCGCTTTACAAGAAGAAAATTTCACCGATGCGCACGAATTTAAACCGGAGCGCTGGCTTGAATCGAATCCGGCTTCATGCATTCATAATCGTAATGCCAGCATACCCTTCGGTGCAGGACCGCGTTTTTGTCCGGGACGTAATCTGGCGTTGCTTGAAATCAAAATGGCGATGGCGATGCTATGCAGGAATTTTTCGGTTACCCGTGCTGACACTGGGCTTCCCGTTCAGGAGATTTTTTCATTTACGATGATGCCGGACAAATTGATCGTCAAATTTGCGGCTAGATGATCAGAAGCCCGCAGGGCAGCCTCGCGGCGAATACGCTCTATAGCACGTATCAATGGGGCAATAATCGATACTGCCTGTTAAGTAATACCGAAAAAATCATGTAGAATTGCAATTCAGCAAGACAGACTGGGGGGAGTGTCATTTTACCGGAGTCCGGTCTTGCTATCCGTCAACTGTGTTAACTGTCATAGTTTTATTGTTCGAACCTGAGCGGTAGACGAGTTCTGTCGTTAAACGGTCTTTTCTTACCAACCTGAACGCCCCCATGAACGATGACCTGAAAAAAATCGTTGAATTGCACCATGATAAGCCGCATCAGTCTCTCGGTCCTCAGCGCCTGGCAGATGAGCACAGCAGCTTTATCATTCGAGCCTTTATCCCTTATGCCGTAGAGATCAGCATTTTCATTAAACGGCCGATTAAAAAAGTCATCAGGATGCAAAAAGTACACCCGTATGGACTTTTTGAGGCGCAGGTACGGATTGATAACGATAGCAATGGCCTGGACTATGTGTTTCGTGTAACCGACGAGAACAAACGGCGTTTGGCGACCCGAGATGCATACAACTTTAGTCTGGCTGACCTTGATCCGGACGAAGAAACTCGTTTTCTAGCAGGCGAACATAGCCTTTTATTCAGACGCCTCGGCGCCCATATCGAAAGCAGAAATACCATTTCCGGTGTCCGTTTTGGTGTCTGGGCGCCCAATGGGCAGCGGGTTTCTGTGGTTGGCAATTTTAACCGTTGGGACGGACGTTGCCATCCGATGCAAAGAATCAGTACGGCCGGTTTGTGGGAACTGTTCATACCGGGCGTTAAAGACGGCGATTTTTATAAATTCGAAATAAGAACACAAAGCGGTGATGTCTTCATGAGGACGGACCCTTACGCTTTCCGGATTGAAGATGGCGCCGAAGCCGCTGCCATCGTCTGCGATCTGGAACAGTCCCATCATTGGCAGGACGGGGAATGGAAACAAAAAACGGCTCGGCATGATCTGGCTGTTTTCAGGCTCGAGCCAAGCCAGCAGACTTTCGCCGAAGGGCTTGCGATTGCAGATGACGATCTCGCCAAATTAAGGAAACAGGGCTATAGCCATCTCGAATTCCCTGCTTTCTGCGCTTGGGAAAGTGAAGCCGCGACGTTTTTCTCACCGCATCCGCATATTGGCAAACCAGAACAGGTGATGCGCTTGATCGACCGCTGTCACCGGCAAGGTCTCGGCATCATTATCGGCAGCATTCCGTTACGTTTACCGGCGGCACAAAAAAATCTGTGTTGTTTCGACGGCGGTCCGTTGTATGAACTGCAGGAGCATCAGGCGCAGGGCGAATTCTGCTTTGACAGCGGCAATCCCGGCGTCAAAAATTTTTTACTTTCTTACGCCCGTTTCTGGCAGGAAACCTACCATATCGACGGATTCCGGCTAGATGGCGAAAGCCATCAACTTTTCCGGCATTTGATTGCAGCAGGTGCTGCGGAAAATACCGGAATGTTGTGGCTAGTGCATGACCTTGAGCCGGCATTGACTCCAGCAAAGGACGTACTCAAGCGTCTTTTTCCGAAACGTCATCTGGATAATCCCTTCGCCATTCTGGGACCGCACAAACATCTGTTAAAAAAAACAGCGGACATTCGCGCGATTCTTCCTCGTGCAAAGCAGGCTTATGTTTATTTTCCTGACCAGCCGGAAGTCTGGTACGAAATGCAGAAACTCTGTGACGAAGGCTTATGGCAAGCGCTGGTTCCTCTTGGCAGAGTGGAACAGGCTTACCGACTGCACACGATCGATACGGCCGGTAAGCATGATGATTTTCTGGATATCTATGCGTTTGATGTTTCCTATATCAGCAAGGCGGACAAAAAATTATTCGCGGATGGCAATCATTATCGTATTTACGAGGTGCTAGGGGCACACAAACGCAATTGCGCCGGCATCGAGGGCGTCAGTTTTGCCGTGTGGGCGCCCAACGCCGCCGCGGTGAACGTTGTCGGAGACTTCAACCGCTGGGAAGGAAGCGGTTATCCCATGCGTCTTCTTCCCGAGGCCGGGATCTGGGAACTGTTTGTGCCTGCAGTCGGCAACGGCGAGCGCTATAAATTTGAGATTCATCCGCAGAACGGCGAGAGTTTCCTGAAATCCGATCCTTACGCCTTCTTTACAGCAACCGCTCCGGCCACGGAAAGTGTGGTTTATCCAATCGATGCTATTTACCAATGGCATGATCAGGAATGGCTGCAGCAGCGGCGTCTGACCAACGTCTGGCGAATGCCGATCAGTATTTATGAGGTTCATCTGGGCTCATGGATGCGAGGTCCTGGCAAACGCCATCTGAACTATACGGAGTTGGCGGAACGGCTGGTTCCGTACGTCAAGGATATGGGCTTTACCCATATCGAAATTTTGCCGATTGCCGAACATCCGTATGAGCCGTCGTGGGGCTATCAGGTGTCGAATTTTTACGCGCCGACCTCGCGTCTTGGTAAACCCGAGTACCTGATGGCGTTCATCGACCGGTGCCATCAAAACGGCATCGGGGTTCTGCTTGATTGGGTCGCCGGCCATTTTCCAAAGGATGCTCATGCCCTGGCCAAATTCGACGGCACGCATTTATATGAATACGAAGATCCGAGAAAAGGCGAGCATAAGGACTGGGGCACGCTGATTTTCAATTATGGACGCCGCGAAGCACAAAATTTTCTGATTGCCAATGCCCTGTTTTGGCTTGAACACTATCATTTCGATGGGCTGCGGGTGGATGCGGTCGCATCGATGCTCTATCTTGATTATTCACGCAAGGCCGGAGAATGGATACCGAATGAATTTGGCGGCAACGAAAATCTGGAAGCGATCGAATTTCTGAAGCATACCAATTACGTCGTGCACGGCAGGTTTCCCGGCGTTATGATGATCGCCGAAGAATCCACCGCCTGGGCGGGCGTGTCCCGGCCGACCGATTCAGGCGGTCTCGGTTTCGGATTCAAATGGAACATGGGCTGGATGCATGATGTCCTCAGCTACCTCCAGACTCCGCCCGAATACCGCCAGTATCATCATAACCGGCTGACATTCGTGTTCCATTATGCGTTTGAAGAAAATTTCATGCTGTCTCTGTCTCATGACGAAGTGGTCCATCTTAAAGGGTCGCTGTATGCCAAAATGCTGGGCTGCGAATGGGAGAAATTTGCCAACTTACGGTTGTTGTTTTTCTTTATGTTTACTCATCCTGGCAAGAAGCTGAATTTTATGGGGGCCGAGTTTGCGCAAATCAAGGAATGGAACGAATCCGTCGCCTTGCAATGGCAAGTTCTCAACAACAAGCCGCATCAACGCCTGCAGTTGTACTTCAAAACCTTGAACCAGCTATACCGAAACGAGCCGGTGCTGCATGAAATGGACTGCAAACCCGCCGGGTTTGAATGGATCGATGCCAATAATCACGAGCAAAGCATCATCGTCTATAGCCGCAAAGCCAAAGACCCGCGTATTGCACTGATCGTCGTGATCAACTTCTCGGCAATATCGCGCTTTGATTTCCGCATCGGCGTGCCCTACCCTGTTTCGTATACGGAAATATTTAACAGCGACGACGTCAGATTCGGCGGCCTGAGTAACACAGAGCCTGGAGCGACTTACGCAATGGAGGATCTTCCCTGGCATCGGCAGGAATTTTCAATCAGCATCGATAAGCTGCCGGCATTGAGCGCGGTTCTCCTCAAACCCGCATCACCGGCTTAACCGCTCTTTTAAGCCAGGCACAAGTACAAGGCATGCAAGACTTTATCGTTATGCCTTATTCCCACCCATTTATCATGCAACGAGTAGCCGTGATAGAGCAGGCACTGCATTTTATTCAACAGGGTTATTTTGCTGAATAAATCTATATAATTTTTTCAATCATATTTGTCGAGAATCGTGTGTGGGCAAGCTTTTTTGACCGCCGGAATAACAATAAAATGTGGGCAGAAAACGTTGCACACTCTACACGGCTTATGATTAAGCAAGAGTGTGCGAAACAATACCAATTTCCGGGTTTTCAGAGAAATTGTTAGCAGCGCTGTTAAGAAAAACAAAATGGTTGACAGACTGCTTTTTTAAGTTGTATATCTCGGTTCGAATAAGTTAAGAAGCCAGCACAGCCTACACCCCGTGTGTTTTACAGGCGGTATGATTTACCTTAACAATGACTATTCCCCAATCGTGCGGATTACTTGTAAGCAGCTGATAGCCTGAACTTACAACAAGACGAAGCCTTGCGATCACGGGATTTAGTCAAGACAACAATAACAAACAAGGATTTCACATGAGTGCTTTTGTTCCCGGCTACCAGCATGACATTTTCGTCAGCTATGCGCATGTTGACGATATGACTTTTCCCGGTATTGAAGCGGCGGGCTGGGTTGCTACGCTGATAGCAGGACTAAACGTTAAGCTTAGTCAAAAACTCGGGCGCAGCGATCTCTTCTCTTTATGGAAGGATGAACAGTTATCACCGAACAAGCCGTTAACCCCAGAAATTTTAAACGCATTAAAGCAATCCGCCACGCTGGTGATTATTTTATCACCCGGATACATGGCTTCACCCTGGTGCCAAAGAGAAATGCAGACTTTCTGGCAGGAACTGGCGCAGCGTATAAATTCCAACTCGCGAATCTTTGTCGTCGAACGCGATAAACTGGAAATTGATGAAAAGCCCAAGGCATTAGAGGATCTTCTCGGCTATCCGTTCTGGCTTCAAGACCGCGAAGGTAAAGCCCCGCGCATATTGGGCGATCCTATACCTGATCCCCATGACCGGCTTTATTACGACAAGCTCGGCGATCTTGCAAATGACCTCGCTAATGAATTGCATCGCCTTCAAACTTGTGCAGCTCAACCTATCGAGAAAACATCAAAGCCTGATTCCCGCCCGGCCGTTTTTCTTGCAGAAGTGACCGATGACTTGGATGCGCAAAGTGATAGAGTGCAGCGTCATCTGGATCAGGAAGGTTTCCGGGTTATACCCTCCGAAACTTCTAATTATTTTTCCTATCTGGGCGGCAATGATAATGTCAGGGAAGCCCTTTTCAACGATCTTAAAAACTGCAAACTCTTCATTCAGCTGCTCAGTGGCTTGTCAGGAAAATGCCGTCCGGGTCAGCCGAGTTTTCCTGCCCTGCAATACGAAGCGGCGCTCAGCGCCGGCATTCCTGTCCTGCAATGGCGTGATCCTGATTTAAAACCGGAGACGATAGAGCAAACAGAACATCGCAGCTTATTGGAAGGTGATACGGTTTTAGTCATGGGTCTCGAAGAGTTCAAGCAGGAACTGGTTACCCACCTACATGCCCAGGCCAAAAAAACCAAACCGATAGTTAACCCGAATCTGGTCTTTTTAAATACCAGCAACGAAGATTCAGCCTTGGGGGAAACTATCGGTACTCAGTTAAAAAAACATGAAATAGGCATTACCTTGCCGTTACGATCAGGCGATTCCAAGCAGATACAAGAGGACCTGGAACTATCGTTATCCGAATGCGACGGCGTCATCATCGTTTACAGCCCCGCGACTCATGCGTGGGCGAGGGCGCAGATTCTCAGGAGCCGACGCATCATCGGCCTGCGCGACCGGCCTTTGAAGGCATTGGCCGTCTATAAGGGACCGCCGGAAGATAAAGAGCCGCTTGGCGTCGAACTTCCGGGCATGCTGACGCTGAGCTACGACAGCGACCTGATGCCTTTTGTTGCAGCCCTGCAGGCAGGCTGAGCCATGAGCACTTCACCTTATCCCGGTTTGCGTCCTTTTCATCGCGACGAAGCCGACATATTCTTCGGACGCGATGAGCAAGTTGATCAACTGTTAATCAGGCTGGGCAAGTCGCGCTTTCTGGCCGTGGTCGGCCCTTCCGGCTGCGGCAAATCCTCGCTCGTACATACCGGCCTGTTAAATGCGCTGGAAGCAGGTTTTCTCGCCGATGTCGGGCTGCATTGGCGTATCGCAACGATGCAGCCTGGTTCTCACCCGATGAGGAATCTGGCGACAGCCTTGGTCGATCAGATCGGACATGATACAAAGATACTTAACACAGACACGGATTGCGACTTTAACCCCCCTCTCCCTTCGGGAGAGGGCCGGGGAGAGGGTTTTCAAAAAAACACAAATACAAACCCAGCCAGCGAATCACAAGTAACATCTTTTTCAGACACCGGCACGTCAACTGTCAACGAAAAACCCCAGCATGACGATACAGCCTTGCTGCTTGCCACCCTGCGCCGGGGGCCTTTAGGGCTGATCGAAGCATTGCGGGAACAGCCATTACCGGAAAATACCAATCTTCTGCTCGTTGTCGATCAATTCGAAGAAATCTTCCGTTATCGCGAGCATCAGGATCGCGATGAAGCCGATGCCTTTGTCGCTCTGCTGTTACGTTCCGTCCAGGACAGCGAATTTCCCGTTTATGTCGTCATAACGATGCGCTCGGATTTTCTTGGTGATTGCGCGCTATTTCCGGGGCTCCCGGAGGCATTGAACGACGGCCAGTTTTTAACGCCGCGCCTCAATCGGGAACAAAGACGCTCAGCTATTACGGGGCCCGCCAGGGTTTTCGGCGCTGGCGTCGAACCAGCTCTGGTCAATCGCCTGCTCAACGATATGGGCTCCGATCCGGATCAATTGCCGGTGCTTCAGCATGCGCTGATGCGTTTATGGACGGATGCAGCCAAACGAGAGACAAAACCGGTTACACTGAAACTTGACGATTACGAAGCGCTGGGCGGCTGGGACAACACTCTTTCCAACCATGCCGACGAGGCCTTTGCCGAGCTGGATGAAAAACAGCAAACCATTGCGGAAATAATGTTCCGTGCCTTAACCGAACGTTCGGGCCCCAAGCGCGATACGCGCCGTCCGGTGTCGCTGCAAACCGTGGCCAATATTGCTGACGTGGATATTGAACAGGTTATCCCGGTCATCGAGGCGTTCCGCGGTGCTGACCGCAGTTTTCTAACGCCGCCCGAAGGCAAGCCGTTGACAGCGGACACGCTGATCGACATTAGCCACGAGAGTTTGATCCGCCAGTGGCAGCGGATGAAGGACTGGGTTGAGTTCGAAGCGAAATCGGCAGAAACGTATCGCCGCCTGGAACAAACCGCATTACTCCATAGCCAATGCGTGCGGGCTTGTTGTAAGGACTGGACTTGTTTACGGTGCTGGCATGGAAAAAGCGGGAACAACCTAGCGCGGCATGGGCGGCGCGTTATGGCAAGGATTTTGAACAGGTCATGCAGTTTATGGCTGCCAGTCAGCGCCGGCAAATATTCAAATCGACACTGAAGCTTTTAGGATTCGCGGCTGTTTGTTTAACTGCCGCCTGGATGGGCTGGTTATGGCAGCAGGCGGAAACCGAACGCCACAAAGCCACCGGCGCCCGCCTGCTGGCCGAAGGCCAATTGCTACGTAGCCAGCACTTAGCGAATCCTTTGAGTATTTTACTCGGCGTCGAGGTGTGGAGAAACTATCCGACTTCCCACTTTACGCTCAACCAATTCCAGCTTGCTAGTCTAGGCATGCTTCCCCGACAGGCATTTTGTTGCAGCAAGACGACAACGTTTCCGAGGTGGTATACAGCCCCGACGGCAAGCAGCTCGCCACCGCAAGCTGGGACGAGACCGCGCGGCTCTGGGACGCCGCCACCGGCAAGGAATT
>JAQTMV010000113.1 GCA_028714175.1 Methylococcales bacterium | reverse complement strand
GCCCGCGTGGACATTGCTTGCTTTTTTAATGTTGGCAACATTAAGTCTGTTGCAAATCTGGAATTGTGAAAAAAAATAAAAAAGGTGAAAAGTGGAAGGTAGGGGGCTTATTAACCTGTAGCCTTTTTGGTATGTTTTTTAATTGAGAGAGTGTAATGAAAAAAATTTTATCGGCATTATTGCTCGCAATAAGCTTTTCGTCCCTGCAGGCAGCGGAGGATCTAACTTCTTTACAGCGTGCAATCGCAGGAAATCAGCGTTCTGCAGAACATAAAGCCCGCGACAAATACCGGCATCCGCAGCAAACGCTGGAATTTTTTGATGTCAGAGATAACATGACGGTGGTCGAAATATGGCCTGGCGAAGGCTGGTACACAGAAATTCTGGCGCCCTATTTAAAAAATAAGGGCAAGCTTTATGCTGCGCATTTTTCAGCCGATGCGAAGGAGCCATACTTTAATAAGAGTTTAAAGAATTTTGTTAAAAAAATGCGCGATCAACCCAAGATATATGGCAAAGTTGAATTAACTGAACTGCAGCCGCCGGAATTATTGCGGATAGCGCCTGACGGGTCGGCAGACAGGGTTTTAACGTTTCGTAATGTTCATAACTGGATGAAAGCCGATCAGGCATCTGCAGTATTCAATGCAATGTACAAGGCATTAAAACCAGGAGGTATTTTAGGTATTGTAGAGCATAGAAACAGCTCACGAAAACAACAGGACGTCAGGGCAGTATCCGGTTATGTGAGTGAGGACTATGTTATCGCGTTGGCAAGAAATGCAGGTTTTGAGTTTTTGGGAAAATCGGAAATTAATGCCAATAGCAAAGATACCAAGGATTATCCTGAAGGTGTCTGGACATTGCCGCCTTCTTTAAAACTCAAGGATAAAGACCGCAAGAAATATCTTGCCATCGGTGAAAGCGACAGGATGACGATTAAATTTATCAAGCCTCAATAAAAAAGACAGCATTCATACGCTCCCGAGTATGACATCTTGGACAGGCGATTCTTTACCGGAAATAACCGGAGTGCGCACGCAATTGATTTATATACAGGCGTAAAATAAAGCCATAAACTGCGCTTTGAGTCAGTTTTATACACACATTAGGCCGCGTGATATAAAACATTAAAAAAAGATGAAAGCGGGCCTTATTATTGTCAATGCGTATTTATTAACTGATTGATAATAAAGTAAAAATAGTTGTTGTCTTAAAGCTGCTCAATGTAACAAAATCGTAATAAAAACCGTTAGTAAGGGCTGTTAAAAAGCATTTATCCACAGAGTTATCCACAGCTTCTGTGGGTAACTCAAATAGTCCAGACAACATAGTCACTTAGCATTAAATCATCAAAAATAAATTAATTACTATGGCTAAGTTGGACGGGAGTGATGAACTGATTTTCAGAGATAACATTCCAATGTCGTAGACCACAAAACGCCTTATGAACGCGGCGGCACGCCACGCAGCAAATTACGTTCACGCTATCCGCAATTTATTCATTAAACATGAAGGTCTTTTCTTTGTGTGTATAATTATTTAAAAACATACACAGGAGATTATTATGCGTACCAATATTATCATTGATGACGAACTGATGACTGATGTTTTAAAACTGACCGGGATCAAATCAAAACGTGAAGCGGTAGATCAGGGACTTCGAACCCTGCTGGCATTAAAACAACAGGAAAAAATAAAACAGTTTAAAGGAGCGCTCAAATGGGAAGGCGATCTGGAGAAGATGAGAAGTGAGCAATGATACTGGTGGATTCCAGTGTTTGGATAGACTATTTTAACGGCAACACAACCATTGCTTCAGAAAAGCTGGATAGCATGTTAGGTATGAGACTGATATCCACCGGAGATTTAATCCTCACAGAAGTGTTGCAAGGCTTTAAAAATGACAGTGATTTTACTACGGCTAAAAGTTTAATGTGTGTCTTGCCGGTTCACAATATGGTAGGGCATGAAATCAGTCTGAAAAGTGTTGATAACTTCAGGTTACTACGCAAAAAAGGCATCACCATCAGAAAAACGATTGATGTCTTGATTGCCACTTACTGCATTGAAAATCAGTTGATTTTATTGCACTCGGATAAAGACTTTTCGCCATTTCAACAGCATCTGGGTTTACTAACCATTTGATTACCTAAAAATGAACGCTCCGGCGCAATTACGTAAGGCATTGCTCGAATAGGGGTTAGAGAGAATATCAACATATCGGGCAGATTTTCTTGATAATCAATAGTAATTGGTAAAACACTCAACTCCTTTCAGAGGATTGCAAGAACGATGAAAAAAATAGCTGGCTCTATTGAAGCAGTAGTTTTGCATGCTGAGACACTTGAAACAGAAATAAAAAAATTTGTTGACGGACTTCCCTATTGGGAAAAATATATTGCAGATATAATTCTAAAAGGCTCAACTATTTCTGATGACATTATTGAGAAGGCTTACAATTTTTTACTTGAAGAACTTAAACTTAAAGCCGTAACAACAAAACCTGAAATAACAATCAATTATAATTTAGGAAATTCAGGTAGCTATAAACATGACTTACAATTTACGAAACTTGAAAATGTTGAAGGCGTAAATGCCTTAACAGAGAATCAAGTTATCGACTTCTGTCCTAATCTTACAATCATATACGGCGCTAACGGTTCTGGGAAGTCAGGGTATGTTAGATTACTGAAAAATGCCTTTTACTCTAAAGCCCCCGAAGAAATCATTAAGAATATTCATTTAGAAAACAGTCACAAACCTATTAATGCAAAGTTTACTTTCCATTCAAATGGAACAGATATTCCACTGATTTATCCTTCAAACTCTGCTAGCGTGGAGTTTGAACAATATGCAGTATTTGATGGAAAAAGTGTTGCCTTACATCTTGACAGGATAAATGAATTGGAATTTCGACCAGCAGGCTTAGGCTTCTTTGCTAATTTTACCGAAGCAATAAAAAAGGTTGAAATAAAACTTAACACTGATATTGCAAATAAGCAATCTGGATATACTTTAGATGACCTTATTGGTTTATTTGAAGGTGGATCAGAATTTAAAACTGTTATCCAGAATATTTCTGATAAAACTAAAATTGACGACTTAAAAAAATATACACCGTTTTCAGATGAAGATAGAGCAGATAAAACAAAAATCGAGAAACAATATGATGAACTTTTGTTAGCATCTAAAGGAAAAGAAAAGGAAATTACAACATTTGAAGGAATAAAGAAGATTTTAGGCGAAAACAGGAAACACATTGAAGCAATTAACTGTTATTTTGAATCCGAATATCTATCAAAAATTACAACAGCTATAAATGATTGGGTCAATAAAGAGGCAATAGCTAAAGCAGAAGGCATTGAAAACTTTAAAACGGATAAAATCCTAAACATCGGTACAGCAGAATGGAAGGATTTTATTATTTCCGCCGGACAATTTGCTAAAAATCAGAAAGAAGAAAATATAGTTTATCCTGAAAATGGGGATTACTGTTTGCTTTGCCACCAACCGCTTTCAGAAGATGCTCAAAAATTGATTAGAGACTATTGGACTTTTATTAAAAGTGTGGCAGAGGAAAATGTAAGAAAAGCCCAAAAAAAACTTGATAACTTAAAAGTAGCTTTTGAAAAATTGACCTTTGACTTATTTCCTGCTGAAAACATTTTGACAGTTTGGCTTGGTGAAAAGCATCCTGCCATTTTAGATCATATAAAACAAAAACTTGCAGAACAAAAAGCACTTGCAGAATATATCATTTCGGATATTCAAACTAAGAAAGTAAATACCAGAAATGAAACAAAAATAAGCTTTACAGATCACGATAATATTGAAGCTGAAATTGATGCTTTAATACAAATGCTTCGCGAAAATAAACAAAGTATTCAGTTAGAAAAATTCCTTAAAGAGAAGACCAGACTTGCACACAAAGAAAAATTTAATACTCATTTTTCAAAGTTTGAAAAGTATATCAATAATCAGGTCTGGATTAAAAACGCAAAGAAAGCCAATTTTGGTAAAAGAAAAATTACTGAAAAAGAAAAGGCTCTCTGTGATAAATTTTTTAATAAAAAATACATAGATACATTCAATCAAGAATGCGTCAATTTGAATGGAAGTTTTGGGATTGAAATTAATCACACAGGTTCAGCAGGTAAATCCTACAGGCAATTAAAATTAAAAGGAAATAATCCCTATGCCATTTTAAGTGAAGGAGAACAAAAGGTAATTGCAATTGCGGATTTTCTGTCCGAAATGCAACTTTCGGAAGTTAATAGAGGAATTATTTTTGATGATCCAGTTACTTCATTAGACGAAACAAGGAAAAGTGAGATAGCTGAACGTCTTGTAAAAGAATCGTTATCAAAGCAAGTAATAATTTTTACTCACGATTTGATTTTGGTTTCATCATTAATCGGAGCTTGTGAAGAATCGAAAGTATCGTCTGATGTCCATTGGATTGAGAAACTTGAAAATAAGCCAGGAACAGTTTGGCTTAAAAATTCTCCTTCATTTGAAAAACTATACAAAAAATCGGGTAAAGCTCAGTGCTATTACGATGAAGCAACGAAACTTGGTCCTGAGCAAAGAGAAGACAAAATTAAAAATGGCTTCGCAGCTCTGAGGACAAGTTATGAGTCTTTGGTTGTTTTTGATTTATTCAAAGGCGTTGTGCAACGATTTAACGAAAGAGTAAGTGTGGATAGTTTATCAAATGTGTTTTTCACTACTGATATAAGAGATGATTTATTGAATAGTTTTTACCAATGCTGTCGTTATATGGAAGGACATTCTCATAGCGATAAATATGCCTACAAAAAGCCAACATTAGAAAACTTAAATGATGAGATACTTCGCTTCAATGCAATCAAAAATAAAATAGCAAATTTAGAAAAAACAAACAAATAGAATCCTAGTAAAGCCAGGATGGATAAGCAATGCGCATCCGCCATCTGCTGGATGCGCGAAGCTTTTCGCCTACGGGTCACGTCACTCATCATAGGTCGAATAGTTACTAAATATGTGAATAACAATCCGGATATATGCGACAGTTAGGATTAAAAAAGTGAGACGCTACAAATAATGGCTAACTTGCCCCCTGGTGATGAACTGATTTTCAGAGTTGCCATATCAGTCCCCGTTTATCGTTTATTTGATTATCTGGCCCCGGAAAATGTCGAGCTGGATAATATTAAACCTGGCATTCGCCTGGAAGTGCCTTTCGGGAAAGGTAAAAAAATTGCATTTCTTCTTGAAATCGCCCAGTGCAGCGAGTTGGATATTTGTAAATTAAAACGGGTAGTGCGGATTCTGGATCATAAGCCGTTATTATCGACAAAAGACTTGCGGCTGTTGCTGTGGGCCAGTAACTATTATCATCATCCATTGGGCGAAGTGATTAGCACAGCCTTTCCTGCGGCACTGAGGCAGGGAAAGTCAGTTGTAGTTCAAACAGAAAAGCGCTATGCCCTGACTGATTTGGGGAAAGTGACTCCTGGTGCCCAGTTGCAGCGAACACCTAAACAGAAAAGTGTGTTGGAAAAATTTCAATGTAATTCGTTGAGCCTGTCAGAAGCCGAGCTTTCGGCATGGAATTACAATTGGCAGCCTGCGGTAAAGCAGTTAATCGCCAAGCAATTGCTACAGATTGAATTTAACGATGCCGGGTCGAATAGTCCTGAAGCGTTATCGAGCATCGTGGAAGCAAAGCGGGATTCGATTACCCTCACCCCGGCCCTCTCCCAAGGGGAGAGGGAGTTAAATGCTCGACCCTCTATAATCAGTAATAATCCCTTGCAGTGTAATCCCCGGCAGCAATCAGCGATAGATGCAGTATGTGATTGTCTTGGCCGGTTTGGCGTTTTTTTACTGGAGGGCGTTACCGGTAGCGGTAAAACGGAAGTGTATCTACAGATTATTCGTACTGTACTGGAACGGGGACAGCAGGTTTTGGTTCTGGTGCCCGAAATCACCCTGACGCCGCAGTTGGAACAGCGTTTCAGACAGCGGTTTGCCGTAAACATCGCCCTGTCGCATTCCAAATTGACGGATAGTCAGCGGCAGGCTGCCTGGCTCCAAATGCAGAAAGGTGAATGTTCTCTCTTGCTGGGTACGCGGTCGGCATTGTTTACGCCATTAAAAAATCCGGGATTGATTATTCTCGATGAAGAGCATGATGCCTCATTCAAACAACAGGAAGGCTTCCGTTTTTCTGCGCGGGATGTTGCGGTTGTGCGTGGCAAGCTGTTGCATATTCCGGTTTTACTGGGTTCCGCTACGCCGTCTCTGGAAAGCTTGCATAACGCCGATCAGCAGCGCTACCAGTTGCTGCATTTGCCTGATCGGGCTGGAAACGCAACAGAACCGGTCCTGCAGTTGATGGACATCAGAAATAAAAGAATGCAGGAGGGCCTGTCCGAGTCGCTTGTTGCCGAAATGCAAAGTACCCTGGCAAAAAGTGAACAGGTATTACTGTTCCTGAATCGGCGCGGCTTTGCGCCCACACTGATTTGCCATGGTTGCGGATGGGTTGCACGCTGTCAGCGTTGCGATGCCAATCTGGTGATTCATGCTGATGAAGGACGCTTGCGTTGTCATCATTGCGGTAGGGAACAATACTTGATTACTCAGTGTCCTGCCTGCAAAACCGGTGAGTTGACGCCATTGGGACTTGGCACTGAACGGGTAGAAAAAGCCTTGGCTGAACTATTTTCAGATAAGACAACCGTACGGCTGGATCGCGATTCCACACAGCGCAAAGGTTCACTGGAAAACTATTTACAGCAAATCAATCAGGGAAAAGTGGATATTATTTTGGGAACACAGATGCTGGCTAAAGGCCACCACTTCCCAAATGTAACGCTGGTGGCGATTCTTGATGTTGACAGCGGTCTGTTCAGCATTGATTTTCACGCATCCGAAAAACTGGCGCAAATGATTTTACAGGTCTCAGGCCGTGCCGGACGCGCGGAAAAACCCGGCAAAGTCATAATGCAAACACGACAGCCGGAGCATCCTTTATTAACAACCTTAATCGGGCAAGGTTACCGCAGTTTTGCCAAAACGGCCTTGGCCGAGCGTAAGGAAGCATTGTTACCGCCGTTCAGTTACCAGGCGTTATTACGGGTACAAGCCCCGGATATCGATACTCCGCAGCTTTTTTTTCAGGCTGTCGCAGCGTTGGTACGGGAGCTCAATACCGGTCATACCCAGGTTTTGGGACCGGTGTCCGCACCCATGGCCAGGCGTGCAGGCCTCTACCGCTATCAATTGCTGTTTCAAAATGCCAGGCGTCAGGAACTGCAGGTGTTTCTTGATGCACTAATACCGGAAATTGCCAAGCTCAAACAGGCTAAAAAAATACGCTGGTCACTGGATGTTGATCCGGTGGATTTGTACTAATATTGTTTGAATGGATAATCGGACAATTTTCATGGATAATGCGCGACTATTTATTCGATCTAACTACGCAGTGAAGCAATGAAACAAAAAATAGAGGAACTGATCCTGCAAGCCGTTGAAACGCTCAAGGCTGAGGGTTTTCCTGGCCTGGAAATTATCCCGCATATTACGATTGAGCGTACCCGTGAAGCTCAACACGGCGATTTTGCTTCAAATCTGGCTTTAATGCTGGCAAAACCGGCAAAAGTCAATCCCAGGCAGCTGGCCGAAAAAATTATCGCCGCATTGCCTCGGCATGAGGCAGTCATGAAAGTGGAAATGGCGGGCCCCGGATTTATTAATTTTTTTATCAATCCGAACTCGCAGTATCAGGTTATCAAAAAAATCCATGACGAAGGCCGGGAATTTGGTTTGAGCACTATCGGTGCGGGTAAGAAAGTTCAGGTTGAGTTTGTGTCAGCCAATCCGACAGGGCCGCTGCATGTAGGGCATGGCCGCGGCGCGGCTTATGGTTCCGTGGTTGCTGATTTATTGCAAGCAGTCGGTTTTGACGTGCATCGAGAATATTATGTCAATGATGCCGGGCGGCAGATGGATATACTTGCTGCCAGTATCTGGCTGAGATATCTGGAAGAATGCGGCGAGGTCGTTCATTTCCCCAGCAATGGCTATCGCGGCGACTATGTACGGGAAATTGCCTGGGATATTCATAAAAGTGTCGGCAATGAATACCGCCGACCGATAGCGCTGGTGTTGGAAGATATACCCGCGGATGAACCGCAGGGCGGCGATAAGGAAGCGCATATAGACGCGCTTATTGACCGGACAAAAACGCTGCTGGGGCCGCCGTTATACCGGGATTTTTTTCAAATCGGACTGGATAATATTCTGGAAGACATCAAGGCTGATTTGAGGGAATTTGGCGTTGATTATCAGCAATGGTTTTCAGAGCGCCAGTTGATGGATGACGGTTCGGTGGAAAAAGCGCTGGAACGGCTGCGCGCCGGCGGGTATCTTTATGAACAGGATGGCGCAACCTGGTTTGCATCCAGCCGGATAGGCGATGAAAAAGATCGGGTTGTTGTACGTGAAAACAGCCAGTACACCTATTTCGCTTCGGATATCGCCTACCACATGAACAAGCTGGATCGTGGTTTTGACCGGATTATAGATATCTGGGGTGCAGATCATCACGGTTATGTGCCCAGAGTCAGAGCGGCAATTGAGGCGCTGGGAGCTGATAAGTCGAAGTTAACAGTATTGCTAGTGCAGTTTGCAGCCCTTTATCGTGGTGAAGAAAAAGTGCAAATGTCTACCCGCTCAGGTGAATTCGTTACGTTACGGCAATTGCGTAATGAAGTTGGCAAGGATGCGGCGCGCTTCTTTTATGTGATGCGCCGATCTGAACAGCACATGGATTTTGATTTGAAACTGGCGACGTCAAAATCCAATGAAAATCCGGTGTTTTATGTACAGTACGCGTATGCCCGAATTTGTAGTGTCTTGCGGCAACTGGATGAAAAAGGCTGGGAAAGAAATCTGTTGCTGGGCATGGAAAATCTGTCTCAATTGACCGAAGAACATGAAATTGCCTTGCTGGGGACATTAGCACGGTATCCGGAAGTTCTTGAACGTGCCGCCTTGCAGTATGAACCGCATCAGTTGATCCATTATCTGCGTGATCTGGCGCATGAATTTCATACTTATTACAATGCCCACCAGTTCCTTGTTGAAGATGCCGGAATCCGTAATGCCAGATTGAATCTGGTTTGCGCGGTGAAACAGGTATTGGCAAATGGGTTGGGTTTATTAAATATCAATTCACCCGAAGCCATGTGATGACTAGAGATTACAAATCAAGAGTTCAGGAACGAAAAGCTCAGGGGCGAGCCGCCGTAGAACTCAGGCGACAATTCAACCGGAATGCCAGCACTGGTGGTTTGTGGCGATGGATGCTGATTACGGCATTGATTATCGCGTTCGTAGTGTTTTTGGTTTACTTGAGCACAGTGCCGAAACAAATACCGCAGACATTAAAAACGATGCAAGGCAAGGCAGGGCTAGAAAAAATAGCAACACCTATGGAAACAAAAAAACCTGAAACCACCCCGGGACCAAAGTCGCCTCAGTTTGATTTTTATACAATTTTGCCTGATAAAGAAGTGGTGGTACCCGAGTATGAAATTAAAACACGCTCGCGGGAAGAGCGCGTTGGCAAAGCGAAGGAAACCCATTATATTATGCAGGCTGGTTCTTTTAAGACATTTAAGGAAGCCGAACGGCTAAGGGCAAAGCTTGCATTAATGGGCATTGAATCCAAGGTTCAGAAAGCGAAAGTCGGTAGGGTGAACTGGTATCGAGTCAAAATGGGGCCTTTTACCCGGACGGCCAGTGTCAATAGCATCAGATCGCGGTTAAGGCAAAACGGCATTGATGTGATTATTACAGAAACGGGCGGTTAAGCGTTTATAAGTAATAATTCAGCTCATGACAAAATCATATTTTGTGGAGCATTCAGGCGATTAGCAAAAAAGACACAAGTGCATCCGTTAGCTACGAATGGCCATGTGCATAATCGTTTGACATACAGTCTTGAAGTTGCTTGTGCTGGGCGAAGTTTATGAATTAAGGTTGATCAAGAATTAAAGAATAAAGGAAGACTTCCTGCTGAAAGTTATCCTTGTCAACTGAGATTGGAAGGAGTATAAAATTCTTGGCCTTGATAATAACTTGTTTTGTGTTTGAGGGGAGGAAGCATTATACGCAGACATATTTTCGCAAGTGTGCTGGTTCTGGGGTTCGTGCCGGTGACCGGTGCCAGCGAGCGCAAGACGGATGATTGGCCAATGTACGGCAAAAACCTGCAACGCACTTTCAGTAACCCTCATTCCGGCATTAATCCAAAAAATGTCTCCCGTCTTAAGCTCAAATGGAGCTTTTCAACGAGCGACGCTGTTACCGCCTCGCCCACGGTAGTCGATAACGTCGTGTATGTTGGCGCTTTGAAGTCGATCCCATTTTGGATGCGAACGGCCAAGTGGCTGGCGGGCTTAACCGCGGCTGCGGCAACGTCTGGTCATCCGCCGCCGTCGATAAAAGGCATGGATTGGTTTTTTTTGGTACAGCGGACTGCCAATTCGATGCCCCTCCTCCCTATCATGAGGCGGTCATTGCGCTGAAGGCGATGACGGGTGAAGTTCTATGGGGCTTTCGCCCGCGAAAGACAGATTGTTGCGATTTCGATTTCGGGGCTACTCCCAATTTGATCGCACACGGTAAGGAGCGCCATGTGGGTGTCGGCGGCAAAGATGGAACCTACTATCTCCTGAATAGCCTTACTAACGATCCCAAAGGCGAGCGGGTTTGGGAGACGAATGTCGTGTTTGGCGGGAATGCCGGGGGATTTTTCGGCGGTGCCGCCTTTGACGGCAAGCACATCTACAGTGCCACAGGACTTGGCGACTTCAACCCACTCGGAACCGTTTGCGAGCCTGACAATCCATTCGATACACCCATCCAGGAGCCGAGCATTCATGCCTTCGACGCTGTGACCGGACAAGTGATTTGGCAGCAAACGCAGAACCAGAGCTTCGCACCCACAACCCTTGCCGACGACGTCATTTTCGTTGGCTTTACGTTTCCAGAGTTGCCACCGGCGCTCATCGCCCGTGATGCTCGCACCTGCGAACAGTTGTGGCGCTACGATACGCCCGGCGCGGTCAATGCAGGCGCCACACCCGTTGGGAAGATGGTATTCGTAGGTACAGGAAACTCGTTTGACGGGCAAGGTGGCGGAGTGCAAGCGTTCGACCTGCCCTAAGATGATTCCAGTGTCTCACCGTGTTTCCCATGATTCCATCTTCGGCAATAATACTGGGGACAGTTCAAACATTGTACTTAACGGGTTAACGAGGCTTTGCAAACGTCTCAGCCGAAAAGAAATCAGTCCTGAACCTGACTGATCAAACTGAATTGATACGGTTACGTAAAGAAAACGAAAAGTTACATATGGAGCGTGAAATCTTAAAAAAGGCGTCAGTCTTCTAAAAATACAGATACAACTAAGAAAAAAGAGGCTCTTGAAGCAAAAGCGCGTGAGCTTTTTGAGGCGAACAAAAATAGATTTTTTAAATAAATCCATCTTTTTCAAAAAAATGGTGAGTAGTTACAATTTTGCTTTAAATTAGCAACGGAAACATATAAATTCAGCAAAAGAAAACTTATGGTGCATGTTTTATATTTCTTTCTGCAAGCATAAACATCTGAAAAACAATCATCCCTGGCTTAGCGCAAATCTACCTCGAAAAAATCGACCAAATGACAACTAACTTTCCAACAGGCTTGGACGAGCTATCTCAGAAACGGATAAGAGATCTTTTAAATTATGTTCATCACCTGGGGGCATTAAATCAAAGGCCTGTTTTTAAGGTTGAAGATTACAAACAGGCAATGATTAGTGAACATCACACAAAGGGAAGAGTGGGTATTCAGCATAATATTATTGATAACGAAGGTGAGTCCATTTGGCTTCGCATTGAGCGTTTGATACGTAATCCGCCGCCGCCGCCAAACCAGCTGATTGAGGCCTGGGTTTTAGTCAGGAATGATCCTGAGTGCCCCGTGATTGTTCAAGACAAAATCATTAAACCGATGGGGCGAAAAGAGGCGGAAGATTTACTCGGTTCGTCATCTATCAGTGAAAGCGATATCAGCGATAATTTAAATGATATTAACTTTAAGGATGTTATTTTAACCCTAAACAATCAGCCCGAAATAAAGGCATCGATAGACTGCTATCTTAATGAGCAGTGGGCGCTTTGGTCGTCTGAAGAAAAACCAAGAAGAGAAACGATTAAAATATATGATGCTTTATTCGGGCTTCAACAACTTATCGAAACACAGGGCGAGGATCAGCCTTTAGAATTAATCTGGGGCTTGGGTGTCAGCCGCTGGCTGTGTGAAGGTTATGCTATCGATCATCCCTTGCTTGAGAAACCCGTTGAGATAGAGTTTGATAGTAAAGATGGCGCTATTTTGATCAGACCCAGAAACGTTGAGCCTGCATTAGCGGTTAATGCCTATTTTGCTCTGGGCAATCCCGGCGTTGACGCCTTGACAAAATACGCCAAGCGCTATTATGCCGAGTTATCTGAAGACGTCGAATTTTCACCTTTTTGTCATGAAAGCTTTGTGCAGGTATTAAAGCAAGCCGCCATTCATTTAAGTAAAAATGCCGTGTACTGGCCGGATGTCAATCCTGATCAGGAAAATAGAGAGCCTCCGCCAATCAATGAAACGCTGCAAGTGACCGATAGCTGGTGTATTTATGCCAGACCGCGCAGCATAACCAGTTTTATCCAGGATATTGAACGTTTTCAGTCTCATTTTGAGAACAAAGCAGCCATTGAATTACCGGCACCGGCACACCGTCTGGTTTCCGAGCTGTCCGATAAAAAACCGGTGTTATTAAATGCTGGTATTTCATCAGAAGGCGGTGAGGCTTCAGATCAATTTCCCGATGCTATGAAACTGTATTTCCCCAAACCCTACAATGATGCTCAAGTTGAGATTATCAAGCGTCTGGAAGTCAATGACGGTGTTGTGGTTCAGGGTCCGCCGGGAACCGGTAAAACGCATACCATCGCCAATATTATTTGTCATTTTCTGGCTACCGGACGCAGCGTTTTGGTGACCTCAAAAGGCGAAGCGGCCCTGACGGTTTTGCAAAAACAAATCCCCAAAGAGCTTCAGGAATTAACCATCAGCTTATTGACTAATGAACGCAAAGGTTTCAAGCAACTGGAAGGCGCTGTGCAATTATTGGCCAATCTCGTCAGTCAAACCAATGTTCAGGATTTATTGCGCGAAGCCGAAAGCCATGACAATAGAGCCAAACAATTAAAAAATGAAATCCGGAACATCGATGCTGAAATACAAGCCTGGGGTTTAAAACAGCTACAACCCATAGCAAGAGAATTGTCAGGCTCGACGGCCGCCATGACGGCGATGGAATTGGCTGAACAGGTCATGTCTGACCAGAAAGATCATAGCTGGCTGGCGGATACGCTGGGCTTATCGGAAGAATTTAATCCGCAATTTTCCGATGCCGATATTGCTGAAATCAGGACTGCAAGACAGCTTTTGGGGAAAGATATTGTCTATATCGGCAAGACCGTTCCCGTCGCAGAAGACTTGCCTGATTCTGCCATGATGGCGGCCATTCATGATGATCTGGCGGCGTCTGTGAAGCTTTCTGAAGATGCAAAATTTGAAAACATTCCTCTTCTTGCGTCATCACTGGAAAATTCAGTCGAGCGTGCCAAAGCGTTAATCAAGCCGTTAGCCATCATGGCCGACCTTTTGGATCGGCTTAGTGAGAGTGAATGGCTAAGAAAACTTTTCAATGCCTGGGTCGGCGTTCACGGTGATGATGAATTCATGCAAATGTTTCAGGAATTGATTCATCCGTTACCGGCATTGATCGAAAAAAGAGCTTTTTATGTCAGGACGCTGGTTGAGATTGATGATCCGGGAACCTATAAAAACGAAATAGATGAAGCGCTGGCCAACTTATCAGGAGGCAATAGCGCCTTCGGGCTTTTTGGATTTGGCCACAAGGAAGAAAAGGCCTTGCTGGCACGCGTGAAAATCGATGGAGAGCATCCCAGATCAGCCGATCAATGGGAAATTGTCAGGAACTATATGCAATTTCAGGATGATGTAAAAAAATACATGATCAAATGGAATCATATAGGCGAAGAATTATCATTGCCCAAATTAAGCTATGAATACGGTTCAAACGTTAAAGCCTTGCAAGCCACTTATAAAGATATTACCGATGCCAGAAACATTGCCGAAAACACCTGGATTTCAATCAAAAATGAATTATGTGAGCTGTTTCCCCATGGCGTCAGCACCGATGACTTGCTCTTTAAACGCAGTGAAATTGATAAAACCATCAAGGCCATCGAGCTTAATACCTCCCGCATAACCCTAGGGACTCAACGTCTTAAACTGGATGATCTGGTCTACAAACTGAAGCAGTCAGACTCCCCAATCGCAGATAAGATGCTGGCGTTTATCAACAGCGGTATTGGCAATGCCCGTTATACATCCGACCAGGTGATCAAAACGTGGCAGGATTTTAGCGCTGAACTAAACCGTTTAAAAACGCTGGTGACACCGATGAATACGGTGCTGAGAATAGCCGACAAGATTGCCCATTCAGGCGCTGAACAATGGGCTAAAGCCCTGGTGGAATCACCGGTAACAGAGGTGCAGGATCCACTGACGCCATCGACTTGGTTTGATACCTGGCAATGGAAAAGGCGTTCCGAATACCTGAAAACGATTGATGGCCGCAAAGAACTGGCTGTGCTGGCAGAAAAGCGCGTCTTACTGGATCAGGATTTAAAACGTGCTTTTTCTGACCTGGTCAAGGTTAAAACCTTTATTGGCTTGCATTTAAACATGACCGAGCGCGTTCAGGGCGCTTTGATGCGCTTTGTCTCGGCAATAGCCAAAATCGGCAAGGGCACCGGAAAAAGGGCGCCCCGTCATAAAAGAGACGCTTATCGGGCCATGCAGGATTGTTATGTCGGCGTACCTTGCTGGATAATGCCCACCTGGCGTATCAGTGAAAGCCTGCCGTCTGAATTCGGTGCCTTTGATCTAGTCATTATTGATGAAGCGTCACAATCCGATATTACCGCATTACCGGCTATTTTACGGGCGAAAAAATTATTGATTGTCGGTGATGACAAGCAGGTGAGCCCTACCGCCGGTTTTATTGCGGAAGAAAAAATGCTGCAATTGAAGCATAACTTTTTAAGGGATCAGCCTTTATCAGAACTGCTCTTGCCCGGTGTTTCCATTTATGATCTGGCGAACGCCTCGTTTCCAACTCAGCGCATCCTGTTAAACGAGCATTTCCGCTGTGTGGAACCGATTATTCGCTTCAGCATGCAGTTCTATAATGAAGCCCTGATTCCGCTCAGGTTGCCCAAGTCTTCGGAACGCCTGAATCCACCTCTGATTGACGTTTATGTACCCGGTGGCATGCGCGATGAACATAGCAAAATCAATACGCAGGAAGTCGATGCCATTGTTGAGGAAATAAAAAACATTGTTGCAGATCCGGCTATGGCAGGTCGCAGCATTGGCGTCGTTTCCTTGATCGGCGCACAACAAGCCAAAGCGATTCAGGAAAAGTTGCTGTTTGATCTGGGTGAAGATAACTATCAGGCTCACGATATTGCCTGTGGCGATGCGACAGCCTTTCAGGGCAAAGAAAAGGATATTGTCTTCCTCTCCATGGTTGTAGGTGTTGGGCAAGGCGCAACAATGACCAAGCGTGAAGATGAGCAGCGCTTTAATGTAGCGTTGTCCAGGGCAAGAGACCGCATGTATCTTTATCGGAGTATTGAGGCGCAGCATCTGAAAAACAGCAACGATCTCAAATTTAAGGTATTGCATCATTTTGCCAAGCCAATGCCTGTTCAAATCCCAACCAATAACCCGATCGAGTTATGCGAATCCTATTTTGAAAGGGATGTATTCAGCAAATTAACAGCATTGGGCTATAACGTAACGCCGCAAGTAAAAGTGGGACCGTTTTCTATTGATCTGGTGATAGAGGGTGATCAGGATAGACGACTGGCTGTTGAACTGGATGGCGATAAATACCATCCGGCTGATAAATGGATGGAAGATTGGTCCAGGCAACGGACGATGGAACGTGTGGGCTGGAAGTTTTGGCGATGCTGGGGCTCCAGTTACACGTTAGACCCGGATGCCTGTATGAATGACTTAATTACAACTTTAAAAGCCATGCAGATTCATCCGTCAGACAGCAAGTCACGATTGAATGTTTTTACTGAGCATCGTGTATATAAAACATTAAAAGAATCTGCACTACTGAATGAAATGGATAATGGATAAAAGGGGTTTTCTTATTGAAAGCTTGAGCCAATTTTTTGAGTGTAACTATACACATCCCTTGTAGACGCCGTTTTGAAAGTCGTGCTGTAACAATAATGTGGCCTGATAAGGCTGGTGGTTTTTTAGTAGACCGAAGCCTAAAAGAACCAGTTTGCGCATGCGACTTATATCTAATAACGTCAGATCAAATTCAAACTTTTACACATGGATGTATATCAAGATGCTTTTTTCAATTCGCCCATGCCATTCGGTTTTTTTACCACTTGGAGTTGTGCTTTAAAGTGTTTCGGCGCAACTTAGGGTCAGGTCTTCAATCAATACATCTCAAACTGGATTGCGGTTTGTCGTTCCGCATTTTTCTGCCGACACGTCCATTTCTCGGGTTATGCGGGAGGATAATTCATCTCCTCCCCCGCAGTCAAGCCAGAGTCTCTTCCAATATGAAATGAGCCTGAAGGAGGTGGTTCTTTCTAACATGAAATGAGCCTGAAATAAGCCGAGATTCTGTTCATGATGGGAGGATGAAAACTCTCATGAACGACACACAACTTG
>JAQTMV010000112.1 GCA_028714175.1 Methylococcales bacterium | reverse complement strand
TAGCGTGATATAACCAGAGCTAATGCTTTGTTTAAGTATATTGAAATCAAATATCGACTGCATCAATTCGGCATAATCAGCAACCGGATCAATAATGCTGATTTTGAGTTCGCCGATATGTTGAGTGCCTATGCAGTCCAGATCTACATCTTCGATGTTAGCGGTTTTATAACTATCGATGCTTTGGCTGCGCTGATAAAACGCCTCGGTGTCTTTTTCCGGAGCAGGGCCGCCATTGCCGACATTGTATTTAATGCCAAAATCTTCGTCAGGTCCGCCGGGATTATGGCTGGCAGAAAGGATCAGTCCTCCAAATGCATTATATTTTCTGATAATATGCGAAGCAGCAGGTGTAGACAATAGACCGCCTTGGCCTATAATAAGTTCACCAAAGCCATTGGCGGCTGCAATTTTTATGATAATTTGTATTGCGATTCGGTTAAAATAGCGACCATCTCCGCCTAATACGAGGGTTTTGCCGGCAAAGCCCTCCAAGGTGTCAAAAATGGATTGAACAAAGTTTTCCAGGTATCCGGGCTGCTGAAATACTTTAACTTTTTTTCGAAGTCCTGATGTGCCGGGGTTTTGATCGTTGTAAGATTGTGTTGCGATAGTTTCTATTTGCATGTTTTATCCTTAGTGCGACAATTAACGTGGTTGATAAAGTACATCAAAATTCTTTTCTAGTGTAGATTTTATTATGTTACGAATTAATTTATTACTGTGTTGTAGTTTTTTTTCTTTTGCGGTATCCGCAGATAGTGATGTGTGGCTTTTGGTAGATACTGCAGCACGAAAAATTGAGGTAAAAAAAGGCGAACAAACGCTTGAAACCTTGAATGAAATTGCTATCGGTCGGGGCGGGGCTGGATTAAAAAATCATCGGGGCGATAACATCACACCTTTTGGAAATTACAGGATTGGTTGGGTAGGTGAAAGAAGTAGCTTTCGAAAGTTTTTTGGCCTGACTTATCCTTCCATAGAAGACGCGGAAATAGCTTTACAGAAAGGTATTATTGATCGCTTTACTTACAATCGGATTATAACCGCTCACCAGTTTCATCTAATACCGCCCCAGGATACGCCATTAGGTGGGCAAATCGGTATTCATGGTCTTGGGCACGCGGATGCAAGAATACATAAATCGTTTGACTGGACGCATGGCTGTATCGCATTGACGAACACTCAGATTGACCATTTAAGTCAATTGATTGACACAGGAACAGTGGTAAAAATAAAATAATGCTGGAAAATGTAATAAACAATGATAAAATTAACGCCGGTTGTGATGTTTTTTGTAGTAATAACTTTGAATAAGGAAAATGATATGAAAAAAGTAATAAAATTATCAATGATTGCGATGGTTGCCAGCTTGATGGTTGGTTGTGCGACTAATTCAGATATCGAAAACTTGCAATCACAAATTGATGGCTTGAAAACTTCTGTTGCTCAAGCGTCATCTGATGCGCAAAGCGCACAAAGTGCTGCAGCAGATGCAGCTGCAAAAGCTTCAGCGGCTGAATCTGCAGCTAACCGTGCTGCTCAATATGCTCAAGACACCAACAGCAAATTGGACAACATGTTCAAAAAGTCAATGATGAAATAAATCATCATTGCCTCTTAGTGCGGAAAAAAGCCCTGCCGGGGGATATCCCTGCCGGGCTTTTTTTATGCCTTATCCGTCACTGAATTAACGCGCTATAGTAATAACCTTGAGTAAGGAAAATAATATGAGAAAAGTAATAAAATTATCGATGATTGCTCTGGCTGCCAGCCTGGCTGCAGGTTGCGCAACAACTTCAGATGTTGAAAATTTACAGTCGCAAGTTGATGGCTTGAATACTTCGGCTAAACAAGCATCAGCTGATGCAGCCAGCGCACAAAGCACAGCTGCTGATGCGGCTCAAAAGGCAGAAGCCGCAGAGGCTGCAGCTAATCGGGCAGCTCAATTATCTGAAGATGCCAATAGCAAATTGAATAAAAAATTCAAAAGATCAATGATGAAATAAATTATCATTGCTTCAGGTGATTACCAGGAATAAATATTCCTCTGGAAGAGTAGTGGCTTTAGTCGCGGACAATTGAGACTAAAACCACTCTTGCAAGTTAATCAGCTGAACAATAGGGTATAATTTAATGGAATTACACTAGAGCAGGCGTAAAACCAGAAGGATAATTCTCGCCGGGCTTTTATGCTTTGTTTTCTCCACCAAATAGTTCCATCAGGCGTGGCAGAAAGTGTGCCAGTTCCGCTGACATAATTGAAAAGTCCGCATCAAATTGTGCAGCCTCATCGCCGGTTTCAATATCAGTGACTTGATCCTGAATTAAATCAAGAAAGCGCAGACGTTTAATGGCCAGATTTTCATCAATAATGAAGGCAATACGATCGGCCCAATTGACGGCCAGTTTAATAACTTCCTTACCGTTATCCAGATGGTTTTTAATTTCAGGAAGCGCCAGGTCATGACGTTTACAGTGAATAATACCACCGGCTTCTTCGGGCGAACGCAATTCACATTCGTCTTCAATGGTAATATCATCAGGCGCCTTATTATTGAGCAGCCATTGGGTCATCGTTGTTGTGGGTTTTTCGATCGTGTTAAGGGGTACGGCAGGCAATGAACTCAAGGATTTGCGTAATAAGCTGAGTAAATCCTCGGCGCTTTTTGCTGAAGCGGCATCAACGACCAACCAGCCGCCTTTCGAATCAATATAAGCATGGATTTTTCGTGAAAAGGTAAAAGCTTTGGGTAGTAACTCAAATATAAGCTCGTCCTTGATCTCGGTACGTTCCTTTTTGGATAATTTACGACTCTGCCGGTTTTCTGTTTCAAAAATTTTTTCCTGTACCAGTTCATTAACGACGGCGGCTGGCAGGACTCGTTCTTCTTTTTTACCACACAGCATCATAAAGCCGTTAGCGCTATGTACTAACTGTTGTGAGTTTTTGCCAAGCGGCGATGTCCAACCAAAACTGGACTCCTCATGAGGGCCGCAGGGGTGAAAGGACAGAGCTACAAGTTTTTGCTCCAGTTCTTCCGGGGTCAGGGTGAAAGCTTCGGTAAGACGAAAAACGCCAAGATTTTTAAACCACATGTGCACTAAATCCTATAAAAACAATGACTGTACATTATCGCAAATTTAACGATATAAAATTGAAGTAAATTTTATGGTGAGTGCGCAATGTCGGATATAGAGGGGTTTTTGCCTATAGTTTCAGAGAATGCAGAGGTGTTGATACTGGGATCGATGCCCGGCGTGGCTTCATTGCTTGGGCAGCAGTATTATGGCCATCCCAGAAATGCTTTTTGGCCAATTATGAGCGCATTGTTTGGTATGGATCCCGGACTTTGCTATCCTGAGCGTAAAAAGGCGTTAATGAATAATGGAATTGCAGTCTGGGATGTGCTGCGAAGCTGTCATCGATTGGGCAGTTCGGATTCCAATATAAAGCCGACGTCGATCAGAATCAATGATTTTGCGGGATTTTTTGCCGAGTATAAGTTTATCAGGCAAGTGTTCTTTAATGGCAAGATGGCTGAAAAGGTATATCAACAACGGATTCTTCCGGTTTTAAACCACCGTTTTTTTTATCTTGAATATCATTGCCTGCCGTCAACAAGTCCCGCTTATGCATCATTAAAATTGGAGCAAAAGATAGAGGCATGGAAAGTGATCAAGCAACATCCTCTTTGGTAAATGGAAGTGATATTTTTTAATTACAGGTACGAGATGAACGAAGAATACGAATATGATGAAGGCGATGTAGAATACTATGCTGTCCGGCCCAATAAAACTCAAATCAAGAAGGACATCGCCGTGCTCTTTGCATTAGGCGAAGAAATGTCTGAATTGTCCGCAGCCCAGTTAAAAACTCTTGAACTTCCTGAAAAAATACATAAAGCCGTTGCTGAAGTGGCAGGAATGCCGTTGAAAGGTGCGAGAAAGCGATTGCTGAAATTTATAGCCGGTCAGCTTCATAAAATAGATATAGAACCGATACAGGAAAAAATGGCGCGTATAAAAAACAAAAGCGCGCATGCCGTCAGGGAGCATCATATAGTCGAACGCTGGCGCGACCGATTGATTGCAGAAGGCAATGATGCGTTAACAGAATTACTCGACGAGCATCCTGATGCAGATAGGCAACAGCTAAGGCACATGCTGCGCAATGCCAAAAAAGAAGCGGAAGCTGGCAAAGCGCCGAAATCGTCCCGGTTGTTATATCATTATTTGAAGGATTTATTTAAAGGTGAAAATGAGCCGGAAAGCGGAGACGAACAGAATCTTGAACCTGATGATTATGAAAAAGGTAGTCACCCCGAAATTATGGAAGCTATATTGCCACGGTAAGAGGGGGAATTTCTGTCTTTTCGAGCAATGGGAGAAAGCCCTGGATGATTAAGATTTCTCCCTTTGGTCGAGGGTGCTCTCCAGTGAAGTATGCTTAAAAGTCACTAAACAAATCCATTTGCCGGAAACGGTTTAGTGCGGGCTCATCGTCCAGGGATGAAAGCGTGACCCCTAGCAAACGCACATTGCGATTGCCAATCTCGGTGTTTGATAATAAATGTTCCAGAACAGCCAATGTGGCTGACGTGCTCGTAACGCTATGCGGCAAGGTCCGGCTGCGGGTGATTTGCACAAAATCGTGATATTTTATTTTTACCGTCAGCGTACGTGCGGCCAGCTGCTTTTCAGTGACTTTTTTTAAAGCAGTTTTCAGTAAACGTTGCAAATGCTCAATGATATCTTGGCGGGCTTTAATGTCCTGCTGAAAAGTGATTTCCACGCCTATCGATTTTCTGATTCTATGGCTGTTGACCGGCCGGTTATCAATGCCTCTGGCAATGTTGTAATAATACAAGCCGGACTTGCCAAAATGCTGCTGTAATTGTGACAAGGACAGTTTTTTCAGGTCTCTGCCTGTCTGAATACCCAGTGACTGCATTTTGCTCGATGTTACTTTGCCTATACCATGGAATTTGGCTACCGGGAGTTGCTCGACAAATCTAGCGCCCTGTTCCGGGGTGATGACATAAAGTCCATCGGGTTTATTCATGTCCGAAGCAATCTTGGCGAGGAATTTATTATATTATACGCCTGCTGACGCGATAAGCTCAGTTTGCTGTTTAATTGTTGCCTTGATGTCCCTGGCAATTAACAGCGCTGAGCCTTGATGCAAGCCTGCTCCGCTAACATCCAGATAAGCTTCGTCCAGTGAGAGTGGTTCAAAAAGCTCAGTGTAATCGGCAAATATTTTTCGAATAATCGTTGATGCCTCCTGATAGGCTTCGAAGCGGGGTTTTACGAAAACAGCTTGAGGACATAAGCGATAAGCGTGGGATGAAGGCATGGCTGAATGAACACCATACTTTCTTGCTTCATAGCTGCAGGTTGCAACAACGCCGCGAGAGTCGGGAGTTCCCCCGACTATCAGCGGCTTGTTGCGGTATTGCGGGAAATCACGCTGCTCTATGGCCGCAAAAAAAGCATCCATATCAATATGAATGATTTTGCGGACAGGGTGCATGACAGCCTATTTTTGAGGTGGTTCCGGTAGTTCCAGATCGGCGGTCAGGTTCCAGGGAGAGAAAGGGAAAGGCAGCGTTTCCGTGTTGAACGTCAGGAATAGCAGGATGTGGTAACTATAGATCGAAAGGTTGCGTCCGAAACTTAAGATATTTTCGTTGGCTTTGCCAGTTAACAGGGCGGATGCTACCTGCAATATAATAACTGCCCAAAGTATCATTCTGATCAGCGCCCCGATTGCGGCAAAAACCAGCATAAAGAAAATGCGTTTCCAGGTGCTGAGTTGCTTCAGGTTATAGTTGATTTGTTCGTCCATAGTATTGATTAACCTCGGTTCATGATGTCACGCAAATCGAGCGCTGCCGCATTAGCGCGGGCTATATAATTTGCCATTGACAGAGAGTAGTTGGCAAACAGGCCGTAGCCGCTGCCATTTAAAATCATCGGGCTTAATATGGGTGTCAGGGCATTTTCCAGCGATTTGATCATAATATCAACCGTACGCATTGCCCTTTTATCCAGCAGAATATCAGCAAAGTCATGTTTTATTGCCCTGAGTATATGGAGTAAAGCCCAGCTTGCGCCGCGAGCTTCATAGAAAACATCATCAATCTCCAGCCATGTCACTCTGGTTACCGGTGTTCCTTTTTCATCAGCTGCCTGTTTCTCAAGCTCGGTAAGCCCCGGCCCATAGTTGCTGGAACTGTTTGCGCTTAGTCGTGTCGACAAACCGCCCAGACGTTTTATCACAACCTCAGTGTACTGCCACAGATTGTCGGCTCTGGAATAAAACTGTGCTTTTTTTACCGGACCCCCGTATTTTTGCAGACGCGACATATATTTGTGCAGGGCATCAATGCCTTTTTGATATTCAGCTTCCGTCGATGGCAAAGCCCATGAGTTGTGCTCGTAATAGAAGTAGGGTTCCGCGACTGCCAGATCAGCGTCTTCGGCGGATTGTGACTGATCTCTGGCAAAGTGATTTCTTAATGCTGTTGTGGCATCGCGCAACATTACCAAAGCGCCATATTCCCAATTGGAAATGTTGTCGAGGAATACGCCGGGAGGCGCTACATCATTAGTGATGTAGCCGCCGCTTTTATGAAGCAAAACTTCAGCGATATGAGCCAGCGTGTTGGTATAGACATAGCCGATGGGCATTTCTGAAGTGTTGGTTTCTTTTGCCCGTTTAAGTGCTTCATCCTGTATATTGAACTGCTCGGGTTCGCTTCCCCACCACGCGCCAAGGATAAACAGGATGACTAATAGAATAAGGCTAAGAACACCAAAGCCCCAGAGTATTCCCTTGGATTTTATATCGTCCAGTGTTTCGCTTGTTACTGCCATTTCCGGTATCCTGTAAATAGGGTGTTTTTTAGATAAAACAGATTGCTTTTGTGTGAAAAATAATTCATATGGTAACAGTTATTTTTATTATATGCTTGGGAAGCAAAGAGGCTATTCTGATTTTTTTTTGGCTCTTGGATGGGCCTTATCATAAACGTCAGCAAGATGCTGGAAGTCGAGATGCGTATAGATTTGCGTAGTACTGATATTACTGTGTCCGAGCAGCTCCTGAACGGCTCTCAAATCCTGGCTGGATTCGAGCAAATGACTGGCAAAAGAATGTCTTAACATATGCGGGTGTATATGTTCGGCAATGCCTTTTTTTTTACACCATTGTTCCAGCCTTAACTCGATGCTGCGCTGCCCCAGCCTTGTTCCCCGGATTGAAACAAATAATGCCGGCTCCAGGGCAGCAATAGTTCTTAAGCGCTGTTGCAACCAATCGCTAATTGCCGTAACGGCTTTGCTGCCTATGGGTAATATCCTTGATTTTCCGCCTTTGCCGGTACGGACAATAAGCGAGTTATCAGGCAGGTCAACATCGGCAAGATCAAGTGCAGCAAGTTCACTGAGTCGTAGGCCCGATGAATAGAATAATTCAAACATGGCCAGATCGCGGATTTCCAAAGCCGAACTTGTACCCGCTTCCAGCAAGCCGTTTATCTGATCTACATCCAGTGTCTTGGGTAGTTTTCTGGCTTGCCTGGGCGCTTTGATATGTTGTGCTGGATTGCTGTCAGCCAGGCGATTTTTTAGCAAAAAATTATAAAAACTGCGAATTGCTGATAGTTCCCGTTGCAGGCTTTTACTACTGATGCCTTGTCGATGACGGCTGGCTATATGCGCTCTGATATCGCTTTGCTTGAGTTCAGGCCAGTGATGTATTGACCTGTCTTTGCAATAACAGCTCAGCTGTTTAATATCGCGCTGATAACTTTTGATCGTGTGTCCGGATGCACGTTTCTCAACAGTCAGTTGATCGAAAAAGGCAGCCAGCATTTGCTCCGCATCAGCATGCATTTTGCGTCTGCCGCAGCAATGAAATCAACCGGGTGCCAATGATTTCGCCCATTTGAGTTAAAAACAGATTGCCCATACTGTAATGAAACCGGCCTTCTTCCCGGCTGCCTATGGCTACAATGCCATCCAGTTCGGTGAAGATCATTGGAATGATGGCACAAGACTTCACATCCACTGCCAAATTACCGAAGAGTACTTTTGCCTGGGCTAAAGTCGGGCGGCCACATTTGGGCTGATTGTTCGCAAGCTCCTTGAGAAACGGTTGCAGATTTTTACTGCCGGGTTCAATAAACAAATTGGCAATAGCTGATTCGGGGCACTGTTTAATGATACGTACAGCGACAAAATCAGTTAGAAAATAATCGGTCAGAACCGTATCAAGATTGGCGATGGCTTGTTCCAGTGTCGCCGCTTCAAGCAAGGCCAGCGTGAGTTTGTGCATACGAATGAAGGAGGCATCATTATCCCGGGCTATTTCTATTAGTGCAGTAAGTTGATTTTCCATGTCATGATGCCTGCTTCGAAATAGCTCCAGTTGTTTTGAAATAAGGGAGATGGCAGTGCCGGTGGGGTGGGGAATACGCATTTGTTCCAGCAAGTTGAGATGTTCATTGAAGAATTCCGGATGTTGTTGTAAATAGGTTTCAACTTGAGACGCGCTTAAATCTGATTTTTGTTTGCTCATAGATTGATAGTTCCATCAAAAACAGAAATGGCAGGTCCAGTCATTAGCACGGCTTGCCCACGACCCGGCCAGCTTATTTTTAATTTTCCGCCTGGCAATTCCACACAGACATCATGATCCAGCTGGTTTTGCTCGATACCGATCACTACGGCGGCACACGCGCCACTGCCGCAAGCGAGGGTTTCAGCGGCGCCGCGTTCATAAACGCGGAGTTTAATGTGGTTCCGGTCCATGACCTGCATAAAGCCGATGTTGGCGCGTTCCGGAAAAACAATATGGTTTTCAAGTGCCTGACCCAAGTCAGCTACGGGTGCGGTTTTAATATCCTTGACTTGAATCACTGCGTGTGGATTACCGATGGAAACGGCGGCAAAAGCTTGTTCCATCCCGTTCACAGAAACCTTATAAAGCAGCGATTCCTGTTCAGCAAGCAGAGGAATTTCAGCAGGATTGTGTCTGGGAACACCCATATTGACAGTAACCTGACCATTTTCATTAAAATGCAGCAATAATTGACCCGAGTTAGTATCTACGCGTATTTCGTCTTTGTCAGACAAATTTTTATCGCGCACGAAACGGGCAAAACAGCGTGCGCCATTGCCACATTGTGCGACTTCGCCGCCATCAGCATTGAAAATTCGATACTTAAAGTCGGCATTGGCGCTGACTGGTTTTTCGACCAGCAGCAGTTGGTCAAAACCAATACCGAAGTGGCGATCAGACATGAACCGGATTTGTTCAGGCGTTAAGGCTATATGCTGATTGATGTCGTCAATGACTACAAAATCATTGCCGAGACCGTGCATTTTAGTGAAGTTGATCATTGTATGTCTTTCATGTCGCTTGATGTATCATGGCAAGGTAATCCGGTGATCGTAATCAGGGTAACAAATGCTCACCCGCCCAAAGCTGTGCAATCGTTTCTCTTTCCCTGATCAAGTGTAGTTTATTACCATCAACCATCAACTCAGCAATACGCGGTCTGGAATTATAATTGGAGCTCATCGAAAAACCATAAGCGCCGGATGAGCGTATCGCCAGCAAATCCCCTTGAGATAGCTTAAGCGCACGATCTTTACCCAAAAAATCACCGGTTTCACAGACTGGCCCGACGATATCCCAGTGCTGCTCCGGTGTGTTGCTTTGCTGATTGACGGGAATAATTTCCTGCCAGGCGTTGTATAGCGATGGGCGTACCAAATCATTCATGGCCGCATCGACAATGGCAAAGTTTTTATGAGCCGTGGGTTTAAGGTATTCAACCTGAGTCACCAGAATGCCTGCATTGCCGACGATAGCGCGACCCGGTTCCAATAAAATTTCAAAATCGGTGTCGCCGAGCCGGTCCAAAACCGCTTTGATATAGTCAGCAGGTTCAGGCGGCTGCTCATTGTTATAACGAATACCCAGACCCCCCCCCAAATCCAGATGCTGCAAATGAATGCCATCGGCTTTCAGGACTGAAACCAGATCAAGGATTTTATCCAGCGCGTCCAGAAAAGGGCGTGTTTCAGTCAGTTGCGAGCCGATATGACAGTCTATGCCGATGACATTGATATGGGGCATAGCCGCTGCCCGATGATATTCAGTTAATGCCTGTTCAATGTCTATACCGAATTTGTTTTCTTTTAAGCCCGTGGAAATATAAGGATGTGTTTTGGCATCGACGTCCGGATTAACCCGAAACGATACCGGCGCGATAACGCCTGTGTGTTCTGCGAGCCGGTTGATTCGATCCAGTTCCCCGCTGACTTCAATATTAAAGCAGCGTATGCCGGTTTTTAATGCCGCCAAAATTTCATCCTCGCGTTTACCGACACCGGAAAAGACGATTTTTTCAGGATCTCCGCCTGCCTGGATTACACGTTTCAGTTCACCCAGCGAGACAATATCAAAACCCGAACCTAAACGGGCAAGCAGATTTAGAATAGCAATATTGGAATTGGCCTTTACGGCATAACAGATTAAATGCGCATTATCGCCAAAGGCCTGATCAAAAGCCTTCCAGTGTCTTTCCAGCGTAGCCCTGGAATAAATATAACATGGGCTGCCATATTTATAGACGATGTCCAGCACAGCAATATCTTCAGCAAAAAGCTCATCCTTCCGGTAATTAAAATAATCCATGGTTATTTGTTTTTTCCGGGTTCAGGTTCAGGTTCAGGCTCGGGTTTGTGTTCAGGTTCTACATGAATAGGCGGCGCTGTACCTGGCAGATAAAGGGGGCCAGGTTGCCCGCAGCCTGTCAAAGCAGATATCAGCGGTAAAAATAGTAATAATTTACAGGTTTTCATAATGCATCATGATAAATCATTGTTGGTTGTCTTGCGGCAAAAATGAAGCACATAATAATCTGAATGGCCCCTGTTTAGAAAGCAGTAACCGAATTTGATTTAAAGTTAACCCAAACCAAATCGCCCAGATTGAGTTTCAGATCATGGAGCGCCTCATAAGTGATTAACACGTGAAAAACCTCGCCGGCGGCAACGGCTATTCTGACTTTTCCCATTTCTTCAGAAATACTCATGACTCTGCCCTGGAACTGGTTGCGAATACTGGAAATCAAAACTTGTCTGGACAAGACTATTTCATGAGGATTGATAGACACATGCCGGCAGCTTGCAATGTCACTGGTCAGGATGATATTTATCTTGCCTGTATTGAAGATATGATTGGCACAACAGCCATGAAACAAATTGATGAGGGCGGATTTAACCCGTGCCCCTTCAACCAGTGAGATGACATCATTAGCCAAAGCTAAACCATGTAAACGGTCGTGAGAGCTAAAAATTAGCGTCCCCTGATAGCCTTTAATTATCTGTTCCAGTAGCTGGGCGCTATTTTGATCCATATGACTGAACGGTTCATCGAGCAGTAAAATGCCAGGGTCAGTGATTAACACTCTGGCCAGCGCTGATTTTTGCAGTTCACCACCGGACAATTTAGAGACTTGCTGTGGGCCAAGATGAGCAATACCCAGTCGTTCCAGGGCGGTATTTATGTTTTTTTGCCATAACGCTTTTGGTGTACCCCGGAGTTTTAGCGCAAGTTTGAGATTATCCTGTACGGTGCCGCGCAGCATATAGGGTTTTTGCGGCAAAAAACCGACGCGTTTTCTATAGGTAAACAGTTGTTCAGGTCTAACCTGATCGCCAAAGAAAGTAATACTTCCAGTGTTGGGCGCTTCCATAAAGGCCAGCAGACTCAGCAGGGTGCTTTTACCGCAGCCATTAGGGCCTGTCAGGGCGGTAACCTTTCCGGCATCAAGGGTCAGATCGGATAAAGACAAGGCGATTTTTTCGCCATAAAGAAAGCGCAGGTTATGCAGTTGATAAGCGTGGGTCATTTAAACTTTGCAGCTAACGCGTTACGATCAAACTGCGGCGCGAGTAGCCGGATAAAGTCATACAGATAAGAACGCAGATAAGCGTCACGGCGCACACCAAGATAGGTTGTACTGGGTGGAAACAGATGGCTGGCATCCAGCATACCTAAATTTGCATCACGTTCCGGATCGAAGGCAATATTAGCCAGCAAGCCGATGCCCAGTCCCAGATTCACATACGTTTTGATTACATCCGCATCAATAGCCGTTAGTACCACGTTAGGCATGAGTCCTGCCTGGCTAAAAACGCGGTTGACCAGAGAACCGCCGGTAAAAGCAAAGTCATAAGTGATTAATGGATAGTGGGTTATTTTTTCCAGCGTCAGCGGCAAGTCACTGAGCAATGGATGCTTGTGCGGAGTGATTACGCAGCGATTCCACTGATAGCAAGGCAAACAAACCAGCTTATCGTAACCGCTGATCGCTTCCGTGGCTATGCCAATATCGGCCGCGCCGCTTGCCGCCTGCTCGGCAACCTGGGTCGGGTTGCCTTGATGGATATGCAGGGTAACCGCCGGATAGCGCTGCATAAAAGCTTTGACTGCATTAGGCAAGTGATAGCGCGCCTGGGTGTGCGTGGCAGCAACAGTCAGCGTACCGCTTTCTTTTTGCGTGAATTCTTCACCTACACGCCTGATATTTTCCATCTCGCTCATTACGCGCTCAGCCAGGTCCAAAATAATTTTACCCGGTTCGGTAATACCGATGAGTCGCTTACCGTGGCGCTGGAAAATGTTCAGATCAAGTTCTTCTTCCAACAATTGACAGGCTTTACTGACACCGGATTGTGACGTATGCAAGACCTCGGCAGCTTGTGACACATTCAAACCCTGGCGTGCTATTTCATGAATATAACGTAATTGATGTAGTTTCATTGTTGTTGATTATATGCCAATGAATACCGTAAAACAGCAATTAAAAACACTTAACGACTGTATTCGGACTTGCTCCGTTTTGAAGTTTCCATTTAATGCTAATTTTTGATGCACGACTTTAATAGCTTGTTAATTTTTAACTTTTTGCTCTGAGTTCTACGCACCAAAACAAAGTACGGCATAAGAAATAATATTTACCATTTCTTGCAAAATTTCTTCACCGGAACGTGAATCCTGCCAAAAACCTTTGAAAAGATACGCCGTTGCGTACCCTATGGGGCTATCACGCATTGTCCCGCCTGGCAAGGGCATGATTCGAAGGTAGGCTTAGGAACAGGTGGCACACGCAGTACACAAAAAAGTTACTTCTGTGATTAAAGAAAGTTTATTTATCATTGGCATGCTAAAGTGAGCATGTAAAGCCTGATTTAAGCAATTTCAAAAGAGAAAATCACCGTAATCAGTGTCATTGAGACCAATCCTAATAAAAAGATCATTTCCGCCCAACGCTCCAAACTTACAGCGGGACGCTCTAAACGAATCGATGAAAATGAAAGTAGAGCGCTAATCATGAACAACAAGCTGTCTATAGCTAACGCCTTATCAATCAGGTGGTTCGTCAGCCCTGGACCCATACTTTTAACGATACTGATGACCATGATACAGACACCAACCATCGTCGCGGAATTCGGCAAAATGTGATGAGAGAGGTCATTGGAATTGGAGTTATGATTTTTCATAAAGCGTTTTATCATCATGAGGTTTCTCATTAATATGTTCTGTGTTTATCAACACAAGATAACGATGAATAGCGGTTCAGAAGATTGTGGCACCATTATTAACAGGACCCAAGAAAAAACTACTCACCAATAAATTGCCAAGTTTATGAATTTATTTTCCTTTCACAACTCTACAACTTCTTCATTAATGCCATAAAGATACGTAAACCAGCGTGTCACTTTCGGCGGCATCGCGGGCAATAGTATCCGGTTTTTTTTCAAGGAATTCGACAAAATATATACTACTTCAATAGCTTTAGCCATTAGGATGTCTTTTCCAGCAGGATATTTATTTTTCACCTAACCAAGAATCATCACCTGGTAATTCATCAAAATCTTCATGAATCAGAATTTTATCTTTAATATTCGCCTACAGTTTTTTGATCAGTTGCTAGTGTACCGTTTATGTAAAAAATAATGGAGTCAGACACTTGTTTTTTACAGCTCTGGCGGTAGAATTTCACAACGTGTAATAGTTATAGCCTTTTTGATGTTCAATACTTACTAATTTCATATCTCACTCTAACGGCGCAATTTTATGAAAATTTTGGGTGTCCCACATTTCAATAAGTTCTTCTTGATGGATCTCAGCGCACTCTCTCACTAATTGTCGACATTTTTTAGGCAGACTGCCCTCGATAATATTTAAATTTATTAACTCCATAACCGCCGTTTCAATTGCGATTTCAACCGCGCGTTTAGCCAAATTAACCCGTACTATGCTCACGCTCCCTCGTTATGAGTTACTTCATTACTGGGCACCAATTGGCGTACATACCAAAAAACTGTCGGCATTTATATTAAATTTATACCTCAACTTCGCCAGGAACCCTTGAAAAGGTCCACGATTCCTACCTGGCTTTTTCCTTTAGGCCGATGGACCCGCTCCGCCCGCTGACGAGGTATTGTCGTAACATCCGAAACGGCGGGTTGCGCCGACTTGGCCTCAAGTCGGCGCGAGTTACGACTGGACAGCAAGAGCCATTGTTTCTCCTGGTCCCGAGGGCCTGGGTCAATTTATCCGGCTTGTGCCGGATCACGGCTTTTCAATGCCTCCAACCTCCCCCGCTTGAGGACCAGCGGATTGATCAGCTTGAGATAGAGATTGATAAACGGGGTGCCAAGCACGGGTAGCGCGGCCCGTACAACCCAGCGCTTGAGCGCTTCCCACGGGGCGAGCAGGAACTTCGTGATAGGGTAGGTTTTCGCGAGTCTCGAAAGCATTCTGTCCACCAACAGCCCCAGAGCGGCAAGCGCGAGAATGGAAACCGGGACGGTGCTTTTAAACAAGGCCAATACCTGTGGCCAGAAGGCGACGAAAATCAGTACAATCAGGCCGATAGAAGCGGCGCGGAGCCAGGGAATCAGGAACAGCGCTTTGAAGAAGGTGTCGCCGGCGACTTGCAATTGCTTGAGATAATCCGGCGTCGGGTTTTTCATCCATGGCGCGATTTGCAGGAAGCGCCAGGGCGAATCGCCCAGTTCGAGCGGCGCGGCGGTTGCGGCACCCAGACCGAGCGCTTTTTCCCGAAAATTCTGCAAAGTTTTATCGCTCATGAAATAGCCGTCCAGCATCAGGGAATAGGCTTCCACTTCGGTGAACGCGTCCAGGTCGGTGCGCAGCTTGGACAGCAGAGCTTGCACATCGGGATGAACGCCGAAATCGAGAGAGGTTGCCGGAGTGGTTGTTACGGGATGGACGGATTGCCCGTTCGGGCCGATCCAGGCAATCTCACGGATGGCGAGGCCTTGGCGCAGGTTCATGAAGGCAATTCGATCCCCGCCCTGGGTCTCGAACAGGCGATCCAGGACTTCGGTCCTCACCCGATCCTGCCCGATGCTATTGCTGCGTAGCAGAACCGGCAGCGCCCCGGTAGCCGGTTCACTCTCCACTTGCATCTGCCCCGAGGCATCGCTGACGATGAAGCAGGTGCATTGTTCGTCCACCAAGCTGCGAACGCCCTGATTGTCATGTACACCGCCATCCACTAATTGCAACCGGATATCCTCCTCGCTGTCGCGGTACAGTCCACTGATGGCGAGCGGCGGAAACAGGGCGGGTACGCATGCCGAGGCGCCCACTGCATGGCCTAGGGAAAAGCACTGCTGGTTTGCTGCTATTACTGCGTAGGATGGATCTGCTTTTATCAACCGGATAGGCTTTTGGTCGCTCCCGGTGGGGAAGCGCTCGCCCATGGTTTGCGCAGTGAAACGCCAGTTGCGCCCGTCGTTCAGGGTAGTGGCGTTGATAACCAGAATCGGTACTTTCGCCTGCCTCGAGGCGTTGTCCTGCTTTGGGTAAAAGTTCGGCTGGCCGGGCGGATAAATCTTGAGTTCCCGCATCTGAATGGGCTTTGATACGTTGTCCAGCACGGACTGGTATATCAGGTCGTTGTAAAGCTTCGAGATGTAATCGCTGCGCGAGTAATCCGCCCGGCGCATCTTCCAATTGGCCTTAAAATTGGCGAAGGTGAGCATTCGAATATTGAGTTCCACCGCCGCCATAAAATCGCGCTCTATGTTTTGCACGAGTTCCACGTAGTGCCGATCGGTGACCTCTGAATCCGGTAGGGCTTCGAGCAATTTCTTGATATGAATATAATACAGTGCGCCGATGATGGAGCCACCGGATACCGTAGAAATCACCTCAACGTGACGAAGTAGGCCTTGCCGGGCCATTTGCGCAAGCATGCCGATATGGAAGAACGACGCGCGAAAACCGCCACCGGATAGCGCAAGGCCGAGTTTTTCGAGTTTTTCCGGTGCCGCCGGCAGACCGGCGGTGATTGTTTGAGCAGCCATATAAACTCCTATGTTTTTTTGTTGTAAATTTAAGATTGGCCGAAGCCGACAATATCTTTCTCTTTTTTCTCCCTCGAATCAATCTTTTGCTTTCTTCAGCTTCCGATTAGATATGAGACCCAGGTATCGGAGTTGAACAAGCCTGGAGCTAGCCTGCGTCACGTCAGTTGTCCAGCCCTGCTGGATTGCCCGCTTGGCCGTCTCCAGCGCCGGAACGATGGAGGCTACCGCGCCAACGTTACGCAGCCAATCCTCACCAGCCAGCAGTGTTAGCAGGGGTGAAGAAACGCGCATAATCGGCGCGGTGATATGGCGCAGAATAACCCTATTTTTCAGCCAACAAAAAAGGGCCAGTTACGGCCCTTTGTTTATACAAAACAGCCTTCTTTAAAAATCCATATCATCGATTTTGTATAACTTCCTCAAGTTCTCCAGTCGTCCCTCGCTCCTGTTTGAGCAGCTCCTGGATGGGTATTTGGCAGTGATTAAAGATTCGCTCCCGTAA
>JAQTMV010000111.1 GCA_028714175.1 Methylococcales bacterium | reverse complement strand
CATATTGGAGGCGCTGCTTAGGCTTGTCCCTGGCGCCTATAGCGCGTGGCTCCGCCTATGGGGGAGCGCGGTTGGCAGACATGTTTATTGGACGCCACGTGTCGAAATTCTTGATCGGCATATGATGCGGATAGGCGACAATGTGGTTTTTGGTCATCGCGTGATTTGCAGCAGCCACATTATTGTTAAAAAACCAACCGGTGATCTGATGCTAGTCTTGCGTCCTATACGCATCGGCAGCGACACTCTGATCGGTGCCGGTGCGCGTATCGGCGTTGGGGTGCGTATTCCTGAAAAATCTGTGATCCCCTACAACGCTGAATACCGTTTTCACTATGTGGAATAAATTACCTGTTACAGCGGCCACTATCTTAATCAAAGCAATGTCTTATGGTGATTATTCGCACTTTCAAAAGAGCCTTGATCAGCCAGAACATATACAATCCGAACTATTAAATAAATTGGTGCGCGATCTTGCTCGTACAGAATATGGAAAAAATTATGGCATAGACGGTAGGGAGGATTATTTTTCCTTTGCCTCTAAACTTCCTATTCATACTTATGAAGAGATGGAGCCGTGGATAACGAAACATTTGGAAACACAGCAGCCTATAATAACGCCACACCGCATTGTTCATTCCGAGCCGACATCTGGCAGTAGTGGCCGTATAAAATACATTCCTTATACGAAACCGCTGCTGCGTTCATTTTCTAACATGTTCCGCATATGGGCATATGATCTTTTACGCCATCGATTAAAGCTGGAGACTGGACGTATTTTTATCAGTATTTCTCCCTCTACAGATAGAGGTGGGTTTACAGATGACCGTGGATATATTGGCGGCATATTGCGCGGCATTTGTTCTCTTTCACTCGTGTTGCCACCCAAAAGTGATTCAACCAATTTTTTGCATACTTTAGCGCTCACACTGCTTGAAGAAGAAAAGCTGGAAGTGATTTCAATATGGAGTCCTTCTTATCTATTGGTATTGCTGGAATATATTCATACTCATCGTGATTCGCTGGTTGATGGCCTCTCCCATAGCCAGCGCAGCGCATTATTTTTTAACCCGGTTGACTGGAAAGGAGTGTGGCCACATCTGAAAATGATCTCTTGCTGGGATAACGCGCTTGCGGAATCGCTCGCTGGGCAGTTACAAAAAATATTTCCACATGTTTGGATACAGGGCAAGGGATTACTGGCAACAGAAGCACCCATTACTATCCCTTTGACAATTTCAGCGCAATGCCTACCGCTCATTCAAGAAATCTTTTTAGAATTTGAAGCCTCGAACGGAGAAATCAAGCGGGTTCATGAATTGCAGGAAGGAGAACGCTATCAGCTGATCATTACACAAACGGCAGGTCTTATACGCTACCGCCTGGGCGATATTGTAGAAACGGGGAAATTCCACCGTAACACGCCATCGCTCATATTTATCGGGCGTGCCAACCAAGTATGTGACATGGCGGGGGAGAAATTAAACGAAATTTTCGTTCGCCATGCACTATCGCCATTATTGCCGGAGGCTCGTTTTATACTTGTTCCATATTCCGCGCATGGACAGGGCTATATACTGCTGACAGAAAGTACGTCAGAAGAGCTTGCAGAAAA
The DNA here is from genome assembly GCA_028714175.1 of Methylococcales bacterium. Lineage (GTDB taxonomy): Bacteria > Pseudomonadota > Gammaproteobacteria > Methylococcales > Methylomonadaceae > JAGXGJ01. The sequence continues at coordinate 15,363 of JAQTMV010000111.1, read as the reverse complement.
AGCGGATACTGCACTTTGTCAAGCTTATCATTATGCGCTGGCGCGGCATCAGGGGCAAATCATGCCGTTACAAGTGCGTCATATCCCCGATCTTCTTTTACAGGTGCGTGCGTTCTATCGGTGTGATGGTATGAAAATAGGAGATATTAAAGATACAGCACTTCTCACCGATCCGGTTCAGGGCGAAAAGTTACTCGCTTGTCTTAACGGTTCTCAAGGTAAAACTGAGCAGCTTCTGCCAATGGTAGCGGTGTAAAATAGCCTGCTTCAGTTAATTTATCTACAGTGGATTCCATCCCTGGCTTACGCATGAGATCCCTTAGTAATGTGAGTTTTCGTGCACTTTCGTTAGGGTGTCCCAACGCAGCCATTATTTCTTCAGTATCCGAGATGGAAAGCCCGCCTAGTGTTTGATCCAGAGCGGCAATAGCGGCTATGGATCCAACGCGTACCATTTCTGCATAGCGCTTTAATGAGTCGGTGAGCAGGGTATGATCTGCGCTACAAAATGTGCTGGTATCATGGAGCATGACCCCACTATGGTGGTGAAGTGCCTCATCTTTTAATATAGCGCGAAATGCTTCAGTAAGAGCTGGATTCTGGCAGCCTTCAGCAAGCAGTCTATAATGATTCAGACCCCAGCCTTCAAGAATTACTTGTACCAAATAAACCAGCATTTGCGGATTACACTCTTCAATGAGTTCTGAGAGAAGGATTAGAAACTGTCCTCGTGGGTGTGTTTTATCTACTGGATCAATAAAAGGCTCAATCCATGCGAGATGGGTTGCTTCGTCCGCTCCGATCAATGCGTAGAGTTGTGCAACATCGGTAGATTCCGCCATTAGCACCATTTTTGCTGTATAGGCCAGTCCTGATTTTTCAATAAAATAGGCCTCATTCATCAGAGTGCGATTGCATGCCAGAATGGCCGCATGCTGCTTGGCCGTGTCAAGTTTTGCAAAAACAGCACTGCGATGTAGCCCCCACCATTCTGCCGTCCATAAGATATCTTGTTCGGAAGGAGATGGCTCATATTGGAGTCTGCGGCGCGTCTTTCCTGCAATCAGAGGGTGTAATGATGATTCTTTGCCTGCATGTGGCGCTGTAAGTTTGTTATTTACGGGTATGTTGCTCACTGTATCATATCCCCAACAACTGGTTGCTGATTCTACGAAGCAGTGCATCTGCTAGGTGCTGGGGCATCAGGCGGCGCAGATAATAGAGTGCATGCGAATCACCGCCCACACGGATACGCAAGGGCATTACCGGCCTATCGGCAAGCCTCGCTATCACATCAATAACATGACTGGGATTTTTGCCTTTCCCGTGTTGTGATAGCCTTGTAAAGAAGCTACGAAATCCCTCCAGGTGGCGATCATAAAGGGCAATATTAGAGATGGTTGCAGATGGCCATTCCATGTTGATTATGCAATCTAACTCATCGCACCATTGCTTCTTCACATAATCAATGACACTAGCACGACCGTCTGGCTGTGCGATATCAACCGCTAATACATGTATATTATCGCCCGGTGTTTTCAAAAGCTCAGGGTATCTAGTGGTTGCCAATACATGCCAGTCCGCTTGCGCAAAACGCTGTGTCATAAGCAAGCCAAAACCAGAAGAACATCCAGTGATTAATATGCGACGAGTGATTTTCATTATTGCCAAATTAGAGGATTGAATTCCAATGGTTTGAATATACATGTGTTAGCGTGAAAGATACACTGTGCGGGAGGCAAAGGTCAACCTGACCCCATAAGGTCATAAAAAACAGCTTATAATCCACTTAAGCCCTGATATAGCTGTATTGTTTAAGTTTTTTTAGCCAACGTGGCGCATTGTTTCTTCTCATCGAGTAGATTGAGGTCTATCGTCAGCCTTAGTTACCTGGGCAGCATTGGGATTTAATTGTCACCATGGACAATGCCACGACCGAGCATTACTCGATCGATCTTCTTCGTCGAGGAAGAAGGCACCCAAAGCAGCTTTCGCGGTGTGCGTGAGGTTATCGAGGTCGGTCGGTGGATTGTTTAGCACCTTCTACAGTGATCGCGGCAGTCATTACTGGACCACACCGGACGCAGGCAGTAAGGTTGATAAAGTCAACCTTACCCAATTCGGACGCACTATGAAACACTTGAGGATACACATGATTGGCGTATTCGCCAGAAGCGCAGGGGCGCTCCGGGCGGGCTTTTGCGAGCGATCAGGGGCGATTACCTAATGAGCTCGCGCTGGCAGGCATCACCGATATGACAGCAGCCAATGCCTACTTACGGGATGTGTACCAACCGGCATTCAACGCTGAATTCTCTCAGCCGCCCATAGAAAACGGAACCGCCTTCGTACCTTTCTTGAGGGAAATCTGGACGACATTCTGTGCGAACAATTTTAACGGACTGTGGGCAAAGATAATTGTGTTCGTTTCGAGGGGCTTACGCTACAGGTAGGCGTTCTGAAACCGGACTGTTTATGTGTTACAAACCCGAACATTTTATTAATTCCCAACACGTCCAAAATGAAAAATATGCAAAAACTTATGGGACGATCAATATGTTGCCTTCTGAAATCTGGATTGAATGTCTGCAAGGGATCGCTTGCAGCAGGTTACGACTGTCGCCAACGCCCCACCACTACCTTGCCGACTGATGATAATAAAACGATTCACCTGCGCACTTCGTCCCGAAGTGCGGCAGAAATAACTATATATTGCCTTGAGTATCAAATCTGACCCGATAGGGAAATGCAAGACAACTATTGATAAGAAAAAATCTGTAGTGCCAACCGAGATAAACTGAAAATTATAACTTATTGAGATAACAGGTAATTATTGGTTGACCGAGAATGACTATTCCTTGGTTATCGTTATCTCTAACGCACCAAAATCAAGATTTTTCTCAAACTCAGCAGTGATTTCCAATACGCAAGTTTTCATTAAATCGGCAAAATCTTGTAAGATGGTTCCTAGAATCGTGTTCTTTCTATTCGGGTATCCCAATCTTCGCAAAAGATGGAAAGATTACAATGCTTATGCTGATTTTCACGCCTTGCTAATCGGTGTCATATTATGGGAATGCACCCATGGTATCCTTTTCCGCGTAAATGGTTTTTCTGGCGTGGTAAAAACGGAAATCTAAAAACAAAAAGCCCCGACGTCCTTTGGCTTGCTTCAGTAAGCCGACCAGGACAATATTTTGTGCCCACAGATAGCGTCTTTGATTGGCTTTGGCTGCATGATCAAAGATCGTCTCGCAACCGAAAAAATTTTTTCTACCTTGGGATTGATGAAGTCGTCCAACGCCAGCAACAACTGACCCTCTGTTTCAGGGGATGGTATCAATGCCCAAAAAGTAGGCATAAGCTTTTGCCAGGGTAATGTCGAAGACGCCATAAAGGTATAAAAGCACTTTTTTTTTGATCTCAATACGGAGCTAGGTTACCAGTAACCGCAATAAGTTGGTGGTCATAAACGAGGTGAATGGGACGATGACAGTCGGCAGCGTATAGGCCAATAATGCGGCCCGCTCTTGTCCCAGGTCGGTATCGGAAAAATGGGCCTGGAGAGGACGTAAAAGATCGCGTAGAATGAACATGAATGAGGTTTTTTTATTCGTATAATCAGTAACTTATAGTCTACACTTGTACAGTAAAACAAGACTTCATTCAACAATAAGTTACTGTTTTTAATGAACAAATAAGCAATTCTTAAATGCATATCAGGAGTCGCTAATATTTTGCGAAAATTAGCGTTCTCTAATATTTATACTCCCGAAAAACGGGGAATCTTCAGTTAAAGAGACAATTTATGGAAAATCTCACTTCACTCTGGCAAAGCACTGGAATTTATAATTTTACCAGCAGCCAGGCTTTTATGATGCTGATCGGCTTTTTATTACTGTTTCTTGCCATTAAAAAAGGTTTTGAACCTTTGCTATTATTACCGATAGGCTTTGGCGCTATTCTCAGCAATATTCCGGTTGCAGGTATTGCCGAAGAGGGTGGCCTTTTATACTACCTTTATTTTGGTATCAAAACGGGGATTTTCCCGCTGCTCATTTTTATGGGAGTGGGTGCAATGACCGATTTCGGCCCCATGCTGGCAAATCCTAAAACCTTATTATTAGGCGCTGCTGCGCAGTTTGGTATCTTTGCCTCATTGCTGGGTGCACTGGCACTCAACATCATACCAGGACTGGAATTCAGCTTAAAAGATGCCGCCGCTATTGGTATTATCGGCGGCGCCGATGGTCCTACGGCTATTTACGTAGCATCAAAACTGGCGCCTGACTTACTGGGCGCGATTGCTGTAGCAGCCTATTCTTACATGGCTTTGGTGCCTTTGATACAGCCGCCGATCATGCGGGCATTAACGACGGAAGATGAACGTAAAATTGAAATGCAGCAAATGCGTGCAGTAAGCAAAACTGAAAAAATTGTTTTTCCCCTGATATTGCTGGTTCTTTCTATCTTGCTTTTGCCTTCTGCTACCCCCCTGATTGGCATGTTCGCGTTGGGTAATCTGATGAATACCTGCGGCGTTGTTGAGCGCTTGAGTCAAACCGCACAAAACGAACTCATCAATATTGTCACCATTTTCTTAGGCCTGGCAGTAGGATCAAAACTCAGCGCTGAGGCTTTTCTGCAAATGAAAACACTGGGTATACTGGCGCTGGGCGCGATTGCTTTTGCTATTGGCACAGCTGCTGGTGTCATCATGGCGAAAATAATGAATAAGTTTAGCAGTACTCCAATTAATCCATTAATTGGTGCTGCGGGTGTATCAGCAGTACCGATGGCTGCACGGGTTGTAAATAAATTAGGTCTTGAAAGCAATCCGCATAATTTTTTGTTAATGCACGCTATGGGCCCCAATGTCGCAGGTGTAATTGGTTCCGCGGTAGCAGCCGGGGTATTGTTGAGTTTGGTTAAATAAGCTCAGGATAACAAGCTGGTATCATTGCGCCCCGGTTTTATTAATTTCATATATAAAATAACATTATGGAAAAAGTCGCCATTTTTGTCGATGTTCAGAATATATACTACACCACCAGGCAAAGCTATCAACGGCATTTTAATTACAATGCATTCTGGGCTCAGGCAACTGCCAATAGGGAGGTTGTAGCGGCGTTTGCTTATGCCATCGACAAAGGTGACAGCAAGCAATTGGGCTTTCAGCAGATACTTCGAAATATAGGTTTTGAAGTCAAGCTTAAGCCTTATATTCAGCGAAGTGACGGTTCTGCAAAAGGCGATTGGGATGTGGGCATTACTCTGGATATTATCGAATATGCAGCCAGGTGTGATGTGATTATTCTGTTATCCGGGGATGGTGACTTTGATCTGCTGCTGAATAAAGTCCGCAGCAATTACAATGCAATAATCGAAGTATACGGTGTCCCTGCATTGACGGCGCCATCGCTGATTAATGCAGCCAATCGCTTTATAGCTATTGACGAGAAACTGTTACTGTAAAAAAACTCCAGGTCTCAACAGATATTGCTATTTACTGAGGCCGGAGTTTTTAAAAATCAAGACGATATCCATGAATGAAATCGCCTAAGATAGATTGATGATTATTTCTTCATTATACTGATGCCTTTTAATAAATTAAGGGCCTCATGTAAAGCGTAATCTTCCATATCCAGGCTTTCCTTGTCTTTATCCGCTCCCTCTTTTTTCTCATTGGCAGTTTTTTTGCCATTCTGCAGATGATGTGACAAATCAGACTCTTTGACCGGTGTAAAGTCTGTCTTGTCCAATGACGCCAGTTTTACCCGCGCCAATGTGACATCCGGTTCAATGCCTTCAGCCTGTATTGATCTGCCGGAAGGCGTGTAATATCTCGCTGTTGTCAGCTTTACTGCTGCGCCGCTGCTGGTAGGCAATATTGTTTGCACTGAGCCTTTACCGAAAGATTTTTCTCCCATAATCACGGCACGCTTTTGATCCTGCAAGGCGCCTGCAACGATCTCTGATGCTGACGCAGAACCGGCATTAATCAATACGACGATAGGCGCGCCGTCAATGAGATCATCAGACGCGGCATTAAAGCGCATTTCCGAATTTTGAATCCGCCCTTCCGTATAGACAATAAGTCCTTTTTTTAGAAAAGCATCACTCACTTCAACAGCCGCATTCAAAACCCCGCCGGGATTATTTCTTAAATCCAGCACCAGGCCTTTTAAATTGCCTCCGTTTTCCTTTTTCAGTGCGGCGAGCGCTTCTTTAAGAGCATCTCCTGTGCCGGATTGAAAGCTGCTGACACGTACATAGCCATAGCCTTTGTCTAACATCCTGCTCTTGACACTTTTTACTTTTATAATGTCGCGGGTCAGGGTTAATTTCAAGGGAGCTTCTTCTCCTTCACGCACGATGGTAAGGACAATTTTGCTACCCGGTTCGCCGCGCATCATTTTGACGGCATCAGTCAAAGACATGCCTTTTACCGGCTTGTCGTCAAGCTTGATAATAAGATCTCCGGTTTTTATCCCTGCTTTTTGAGCTGGAGTATCATCTATAGGCGAAACCACTTTAATAAAGCCGTTTTCCATAGTCACTTCTATGCCTAACCCGCCAAATTGTCCGGTAGTGCCTTCCTTTAGTTCCTGGTACTCCTCTGCAACCAAATAGGCTGAATGGGGATCAAGACCGCTCAACATGCCTCGAACAGCATCTTCCAATAACTTTTTATCGGTAACGGGCTCCACATAATCTCTTTTAATCAGGCCAAAAATGTCTGTAAATGTCCGTATATCCTCATAGGGTAGTACATCGGTATCAGTAACAGCCTTGCCCATATCACGCTCAGCAATAACACTGCCGCAGACACCCATAAAAACACCCAACATAATGCCAAGGGATAAAATAAAAATAGCTTTCTTTTTTAGCATGTGTCTAAAAACTCCAAATCCTCAATTCTCTAACATATTATCATCTAATGCTTTATTCAATTAAAGCCGACTCATTTTCTGCACCATTCAAGCGGATCAATCGGTACACCCTTCTTTCGTATTCCAAAATATAACCCGGACCGGGTACGTCCGCCACTTTGTCCAACGGAAGCAATAATGTCTCCCGTCTCTACCGTCTCGCCAATTTTTTTATAAAGACTCTGGTTAAATGCGTAAAGAGTCATATAACCCTGGCCGTGATCAATAATCATCAACAAGCCATAACCGCGCAGCCACTCGGCATAGACCACTTTACCCCGGGTAACTGCCTGAATTTCCATGCCCTCACTCGCATCGATCAATACGCCATCCCAACTACCTTCTGATCGAGGGCTGCCAAATCTCTGCGCTAGCCTGCCCTTGACCGGCCAAGGCAATTTACCCTTAAGCGCCGGGAAATCGGCCTTAAGTTCAACAGGATTTTCCATAGATGCGGATAATTCTTTTGCCTGCTCGGTATCAACAGCACGATCTTCTTCTGTAATAGGCAATGAAGCCATTAAGTTCTTCAGTCTATTTTCACTTATCTGTAACTGACTTAACTGCTGTTCATTTGAAGAAAAATCATTGTTTATTTGCGCCAGCAATTCATTTCTTTGTTTTCTGGCTTCATCAAGGGCGATTTGCTCAGCTTTTTTTTGTTCCAGATTTTGCTCTAAAAGTTCAGTTTCGACTCGTTTTTGTTTATCCAGCTGATCCAGATGCTGAACAGACGCATCCATATCAGCGAGTCTTGATAAGCGAACTTTATTAAGATAATCGTAATAGATCATCATCCGGCTGGATAACGCAGGGTCTTGCTGGTTAAGCATCAACTTCAATTTATCTTTTTGGCCCATTGCATAGGCAGATCTTATTTGACCGGCCAGTTCTTTGCTTAGCTTGTCTATTTCAGTCTGGTAAATTTGCATTTCCTGCCGGATTTTATCCAGGCTGTGGCGTTTTTGTTCGATTTGCGCCTGTAATGTTTTCAATGAAGCCGCAGTTTCACCATAACGTTTTTCAATGTCAGCCAACAGATTCTGTAAGGAATCCTTCTGCAGTGAGAGTCGCTGCATATCCTGTTTGACAACATTAATATCTGACTCAATCTGCTTGAGTTCATTACTGGTTTGCAAATCCTCCGCACGCCCATTACTGACCAATACCAGCAGCAAAAAACAAAAAACCAGCTTTTCTCTCATTCACAATTCAGACGGAATTAATAAGCGATCTACCCGTCATTTCAGCGGGCTGCTCGATACCAAAAATGGCCAGCATAGTGGGCGCCAAATCGGATAAACCACCACTGGAAGCTAATGGCTTATCCCCGCCGACATAGACCAAAGGCACCGGGTTGGTAGTATGCGCGGTATGCGGTTGCCCGTTTTCTTTATCAACCATTTGCTCAATATTGCCATGATCAGCAGTCAGCAACATTTTTCCGCCCACGGCTTTCAGTGCGTCAACAACGCGTTGCAATGATCTGTCCACCGCCTCCATAGCGAGTATAGCAGCAGGAATTATTCCGGTATGCCTAACCATGTCGCAATTAGCATAATTGCAAATAATAACATCGTATTTGCCGCCGGTAATGGCATCGACTAAATGATCGGTGACTTCCGGTGCATTCATTTCCGGCTGTAAATCATAAGTTCTGACTTTGGGTGACGGCAACAGTATCCGGTCTTCTCCCGGGAAAGGGGTATCTGTGCCGACATTAAGAAAAAAGTAATCAAAATTCTGATGATATTCCATTAAGGTACAAAAATAGCCTGGATGAGCAATCAGGTTATAGGCAGATTTCACACGAGCCCAATGATTGTCTCTATCCATCGCATAAAAACGACCATCAATTGAGACAATACGGCCTACGCCGAGCGCTGCAAATTTTGCTTCTAGCAATTTAATAGAAGCTTCAGCGCTTTTTGGCGGAACATCCCACCCATCCAAGGACGCATGCATATAAATTTTACTTAAGCCCCGCTTTGCGGCTAACTCGACCATCGCCAAAATCTGCTTTTCATGGCTGTATAGGATAATCTTTTTGCAACTGATCCCAGCAAGGTGTATTAGCCATCGCAATGGCATTATTTTCCAGCTCCCATGTTCAACCGAACCCATCAAGGATCAGCAATACAACAGGCTTTGGCCTATTCGACATCTTTTATATATCTCCAGATAGTACAACAGTATCCGTGTTAAATTACCAATACAAACGGATTTACTTGCATTGCTGTATTATCCATTACCCAAATTGACTGAAAATAAGGTATCATCTCACAAGATATGTCAGTTTGATATATAGACAAAAATCTTATTATATTAATACATGTTGGCAACAGTTGTGTATAAATAATTCCTTGTGGGTTATTTTTTAATTGAGACCCGATAAACCAGTAGCATTAAGTAGCCTTATGGACACTAGAAACGAGCACAGTTTATATGACGATAACGACATAGCCATGGCGGCGCGCTGTATAAAAGCCATGTCCCACCCCTTGCGATTAAAAATATTATGTGTCCTTGGCAATAATTCAATCAGCGTGCAAGAGATAGTAGAGCAAGTTGGCACCAGCCAGAGCAATATTTCCCAGCATTTATCCATTCTCAGGGAAAAAAATATTCTCGGTTCCAAAAAAGAAGCCAACCGTGTTTATTACTTCATTGATGATGAACGTATGCTAATGCTCATTAAAATGATGAGAGACATTTTTTGTTCCAAACACTGATTTATCTTCACCATTAAACCTAACCAGATACTGATTCCATGGACCGTTACCTAGAATTCATTTTAAATCACTATATACTTTCTCTCGCACTGGCAGTCGTTACTTATTTGCTGATCCAGGAATTATTCGACACCGCTTTTAAAAAATTTGGCGCTGTTTCTCCTTTATTGGCAGTCGCTAAAATGAACGATACAGATACCCTGGTTATCGATGTGCGCGATGAGCCCGACTTTATTCAAAGTCATATTGAACAAGCAATAAATATGCCTTTAGGCAAGCTGCCTGAACGTCTTGCTACGTTAGCAGAACATAAGAACAAACCGGTCCTTATCGCCTGCCAAAATGGCACGCGTTCAACGTCGGCCGCCAAAATTTTAACGAAAGCAGGATTCGAACAAGTCTTCGTAATTACAGGCGGTATACAAGCCTGGGAAAACGATTACAAATTGCCTGTAAAAATAACCAGCAAAAACAAAATCAAAACCTGAGTTTTGAGCTGCCGCTTTACGCAGCCATAAAGTTAATGCAAACCTGACACATTAAACCCGAAAAAAGAAAATTGATCATGGCCGAAGAACACAACACTGTAGAAAAACAATTCTCTATCCAAAAAATCTATACAAAAGATATGTCTTTTGAAACACCTAATTCACCCAAAATATTCACCGAAAAATGGGAACCTTCTGTAGACTTCAACCTGGGTTCCCATGTTGAATCTTTAGAAAATTCATTATATGAAGTAGCGCTCACTGTTACCATTACAGTTAAAAGCGCCAATACAACAGCCTATCTTGTTGAAGTTAACCAGGCTGGAATTTTCGCTTTGAGCGGTTTTACCGATCAGGAAATGGGGCCGATGGTTGGCAGTTTTTGCCCGAACATTCTCTTTCCTTACGCTCGCGAAGCTGTTTCTGACCTTGTTGCCAAAGGCGGGTTTCCACAGCTGCTTTTAGCGCCGGTAAATTTTGACGCTTTGTATGCACAGCACTTGCACCAGGTACAACAAGCTCCCGGTTCGGATACCATTAATTAATTCGCCTGATTCGATTAATGAACAGGAAAATAAGCATCCTGGGCGCCGGTTCCTGGGGAACGGCTCTCGCCATCCTGGCAGCCAGAAATGGTTGCCGGACATTATTATGGGGGCATCATTCAGAGCATATAGCTGATCTTGCACAAGATCGCCAAAATAAACGCTATCTGCCTGACATACCCTTTCCTGAAAACCTGGCCGTTACCTCGGACCTGGCTGAAATTGCTGAGTTCAGCAACCTGTTGCTTATTTGCGTACCCAGTCATACATTTAAAAACACGCTGATTCAGCTTAAACCCTTCACATCGGCTGGAATTAAAATAGCCTGGGCATGCAAAGGATTTAATCCTGATGACGGTTCATTACTCCATGAGATAGTTGCCGATATATTTTCCGTACAAACCCCGACTGCCATTCTTTCAGGGCCCACTTTTGCCCGCGAAGTGGCAATCGACTTGCCAACCGCCATCACGATTGCCTCATCATGGCCGGATTTTTCCGGGCAATTAGCGGATATTCTGCATGGCGGATGCTTCCGGACCTATACCAGTTCGGATATGATAGGCGTGGAAGTCGGCGGCGCGGTAAAAAATGTACTGGCTATTGCCGCGGGGATTGCCGATGGTCTTGGCTTTGGCGCCAATACGCGAGCAGCCTTAATTACACGAGGTCTTAGCGAGATTATACGGCTCGGCATTAAACTGGGCGGTAAACAGGAAACCTTTATGGGTTTAGCTGGTCTCGGCGATCTTATTTTAACCTGCACCGACAATCAATCCAGAAACCGGCGCTTTGGTTTAGCCTTGGGACTTGGCAAAGACAGAACTGCGGCCAGGCAGGAAATTGGCCAGGAAATTGAAGGCATTTCAGCAGCAAAAGAAACCTTTTTACTGGCTAAAAAATATGCCATCGAAATGCCTATTACTGAACAGACCTACAAAGTTTTATACGAGGGCTTAGCGCCGCTGATTGCAGTACAAAACTTGTTGGCCCGCGAACAAAAAGCCGAATGTTAAGCACTATTGCCTTAGGCGAAAGAGCTTGTCTGGCATTGGCGATAGAAAGGCAGTTAACCGTCTTAACCGCAGATACAATATGGACGGATTTAATGGGCATTGTTGTTGATTTTATACAAATTCGATACAAACCTTTGATGCCTTGTCTGTTGGCGCCAACACCTTGTCTTACTCAACCCCATGCGAGGCTCTTATTGTTGGCCTACATAGCCTGCTCCAATGTATCGTTGATTGCAGATAGAGAGCTTTGGTACGAGCGCATTTTTGCGTCCTGTGTTTTACTATTCTGTCAGAGCCTTCCGGGCTTGTAGCAAGGTCAGCGGCTCAAAAACATCGCATCGCCATAACTGAAGAATCGATAACAATGATCGATAGCATGGCTGTAGGCTTTCATAATAGGTTCGTAACCCGCAAACGCAGAAACCAGCATCAATAAGGTAGACTCTGGAAGATGGAAATTAGTTAGCATGGCATCGACTGACCTAAATTGATAACCAGGGGTAATAAACAAATCCGTATCACCAAAACCGGATTCAAGCTGACCGCTTTTAGACGCGGATTCCAATGCCCTGACCGCCGTCGTGCCGATGGCAATGACACGCCCTCCTCTGTCTCTGGTTTGACATATCGCATCAACAGTTGCCTGAGACACGGCAAAATATTCCTTGTGCATCAGGTGTTCGGATAAATCTTCCACCCGGACCGGCTGAAACGTACCGCTGCCGACATGTAGCGTCACAAAAGCAGTTTGCACGCCTTTAACTTTAATCTTGTTCATCATCGCCAGATCAAAATGCAAACCCGCTGTAGGTGCGGCAACTGCACCCGCCTCTCTGGCAAAAACCGTTTGATAGCGAGTCAAATCGGATTCATCATCGGCACGGGTAATATAAGGCGGCAATGGAATATGACCGATTTGTTCCAATAGTGCGAATACATTTGCACAAGCAAACTCCAACTGAAACAAATTATCTGACCTGTCCTGCACTACACAGTAATACCCTTCATCCAATTCGATCAAACTACCGTCTTTTGGCGATTTACTGGCTCTAATATGAGCAATGGCGTGATGGTCGCCAAGAATGCGTTCAATCAGTATCTCGACTTTACCTCCGCTTTGTTTTCTGCCAAATAGCCGGGCTGGAATCACCTTGGTATCATTAAATACCAGCAAATCACGCTGATGAATTAAATCTATAAAATCGGTAAATTGCCTGTCGTTTATTTGCCCTGTATCTCGATTCATGCACAACATGCGACTTGCATCTCGCTCTGGCAAGGGTTTTTGTGCAATTAACGCATCAGGTAACAGGTAGTTAAAATCACTTTTTTTCATGGCGGGCGATAGTATCAGGTTAGGCTAGTGAATACACCCAAAAAAAATAAACTGGTATTTTTGAAAAAGTGTTTTTATAATTAGCATTCTTTGCCGGGGTGGCGGAACTGGTAGACGCGCCGGATTCAAAATCCGGTGATGGTGACATCGTGCCGGTTCGATTCCGGCCCTCGGTACCAGATAAAGGTTTCGAGAAGTGCAAAGAAACATAAAAACCCGCAAGTCATAAGGCTTAGCGGGTTTTTTATTGTCCAAAGAGATACAACGAAATATCATAAAATAGTTTTGAGGACATAGCGAGACAATGGCTAGTTTCAATAAAGCACAGTGTCCGAGACATTACCCACGAAAAAAAGATCAGACGCTTTGAGGCGCAAGTGTTTCCGGTTAGTTATTGGTGATATGCCTGTCAAAGAGATTAAATCACCCGATATTCAAAGCCCGGTTAAAACATTGTTTACCCGACTGGAGACAGTTCACCGGGTACATAGCGAAATAAGCGCGGTATTCAGTTATGCCATTGCCCACGGCTTTACTGACTATGACCCGGCGCAAGCAGTAGCCGTACAGATACCGGCGCAAATGGTTAAGCACCGGGCGGCATTAACCGAGCCAAAGGACGTGGCGCAATTGCTGCGAGATATTTACTGTTATCAAGGAACCTATGTGGTGCAATGCGCCCCTTAGGTTGTTGTGGTTTTGCTGCTTTTAACGCCACGCGGCCATAAGATTTACCTAATGACCGCGTGAGGTCTTTACGAATCTGGTTTAGATCATTTTCCAATCCTTTTGCGGAATGTTTGCCGCCTTTTTTAATAAGATCAAAAGTAGTTTTCAATCGGCCTTCCAGGTCTTTACTGCCGCCTAATTTCTGAATACTTGGAGGAATTGCCAGCCGATGACGATCAATCGCAGCTCCAATAAGACTCAGTTCCACATATTGAAAATAAGGTTCAAAAACCCTCACTTGCCGCGCAACATCAAATTTTACAGGCGGTGCTTGTTTAAGGCTGGCATCAACATTATTAAATTGTGCATCGTCTACTTTGGCGGAATTAACATCAACTGGTAAGCCAGATATTCGAAGTTTTTTTCTGGTGTAACGGCTTGACCGATAGCAATGGCTTTAGCTGCCGGTGATAATCTGGCCAATGCCTCTTTCACTTGTTCGCCGGATAATCGTAGTGCGTTAATAGTATTTGTATCGTTGGGTTCTGCTTCGAGATAAAGCGGTGTCAGAGTAAAGCTATAACCTTCATCATCGACAATGATTAGGGCATGACGCATGCCCTGTGTATGGTTGACGATAATGCCTGCTGCGCGGAGCTGCTTAACGGCTTCAAGTTCACCGTACCCCATACGCATAACATACTCATCAAAATCGACACATACTGTCAGCATTTCCGGGCCAAGTCGGTCGGCGACCTCCACCAATGCCTGGGCGGGTTTAACTTGAATACCAGGCACTGCATAACAAACAATATGCTGGGCACTATTAATTAGCTGGGCGATGCGAGACGATGATAAGGTGCAAAACAGGTTGGTTGTATTCATTTAATAACTCCTGTAGTGGATGTAAAGCTTCATGCAACAAGGCTTCAAGCTGAAGGCAATAAGTACCACGGCTATTTGTATTTCAATTAGGTAGACAATTTTGTGAACGAATGTCAACAAATAAAGTGGACAAGGTTTCAAGCACAAGTAACCGCAAGATTACCGTATTAGTTGTGGTGTGACTACGGCAGATAGATGTCAGGAGAAAAATATTTTCGTGACCAATTTCGAAAAGAAATAGTCAAACGCAGCGATTACTTTTGTCTAATGACGCTGAACCCACTGAGTTTATGGATATTATAACAATATTGGCTGAAATAGATGAAAACCCAGTTCTCAAAGATTTAACAGAGCTGGAACAAGGCATCCCTCAACTCTAATAAAACCGCTATGCGCTCCCGTGAATGACTGGAGCAAAAGCAATTGCTAAATCGTTATCTTCGTCAGTGTAAAGAGTATATGAAAAGATAAGGCGCGTTGTGTTAAAGAATTTTGCCAGACGTATTTTGCATTGAAAGAGGCTGTAGTTAATACGAATTAGAATACAATAATCGGTATGTGCGGCTAAACTTAGGCTAGTCGATATATTCTCTTTATTTGCGAAATCGTCTTAATAATGACGCCAATAAAAATCAAAATGGAAGTGAAACCCTATGAATCTCAGTACCGCCTGTAATCCCCGTCAAAGTGTTTTTGATCGATCTCGTAGAGATGTTGTTTTAAATATTGATGACTTGCTTAAAGACCGTATTAGTCCTGA
>JAQTMV010000110.1 GCA_028714175.1 Methylococcales bacterium | reverse complement strand
TGCCATTCAGGAGAGTTTGTTTTGAGTCAGTCGCAACAGGGCTTGGAGCGCTTATTTAAAGCATTGGCCAACCATAGCAAGTTGATTGCCCAGGCTTATTTTACCGGAGTCGTCTACAAGGACAGCCAAAATCAGCGCGCACTCAATCAGCTCAAGCAATTGAAGGTATTGGTTAATCATAACGCGGATGGCTACCGCGTGGCCGGGCGTTTGAGTCAGTTTATAGATAGTGCTCTAAGCAGCGATCGGGTTCGGCGCTTGGATACCGATCTGGCCAGCTGGATTGATACGCTGGAACAGCAGATTGGCCTTTATCAGGATGCGTTGGATGAAAACCGGTCAGCCGATTGCGACAACTATTCGGCAGAAATTGACCGCCTGGTTTTCGATTTATCCGATACTCTGGAAGAAAATACCCGCTATTTATTAATGCTGGTTAACAGCCGCTTTGCCAATGTGCGCACGCTGGCAGAAAAACAAAAACAGAACGCATTTTATATTTCCCGGCTGGAAAAACTGGTGAATGCCATCAGTTCGCTGCAACCCGAATTTTTATTGGAAATGGTTGAAGAGCAGCCAGTCATTTATGACTTACTGGATCAACAATTGATTCGTTTGCTGCCCATATACCAGCAGCGCTTGCAGGATATTCTCGATAAATTAAAAATCTTTTTATTTGAACTCAGACAAATCGAGGCTCGAGCGCAACTGGTTCAGGGCTTTGCGTTTTTTTTGCAGCAGAATCAAAATTATCAACCACAGGACTGGAGTGAGCGCGACAACATTCCCGAGCACTGGAATCAGATTAAGCCTTTGGTATTGTTTGTCTATGCCGATCCGCTGGATCATGCACTGGAAGAAAACCTAATCGAGATTGCGCAAAAAATCCGTATTGATACGGAAGTCATGTTGGCAAAACAAAAGCAGCGTTCGTTAAACGCAGTAACTTTAAGCTCACCGGATAAAAAGACATTGGATTTGCCGTTTTATCGAAAACAGTTAAGAGTCTATTTCGACAGGGTGCAGGAAAATGAGGGTCAGTCCATTTCAGCCGTGGCTTTCCAACAGGCTTTCGTGGATGACATCGAACCTTCAATCTGGCTGAGTTGTGTACTCAATGAATGGTTAAGACGGCAGCAACGCAATAAACGCTTGCAGATGGAATTGATTCAGGCCGATCTTGGTCAGCGTTTTTCCGGCAACAAAAAAGTGACGGATATTGTACTTAAAGTCAGGAGGGCTGAAAGTTGAACAAGCAGTTGCTTAAAGTGATAGAACGGGCGATTCAGTCTGACCACCAAATTTTTCCGCTCAATCAGAGCTGGGCGTTTCTGCATCAGCAATACAATGTCGGTCGTACGCAAGGCAATAAACTTGAAGTCACCCAGCAGGATAAGGATGAATTGCTTGCGTTGGTTAAACTTGAAACCGGCGTTGATCTTGGCCAAATTTCAGTCACTGATTTTGCTGCAATGAATCGTGAAGAGGCTTTAGCTTTTGCTTTGGATGAGAAAATAGCCGGGCAAGCTGTTAAAAAAGACCGGTTGGCGATTAAAACTTTGGCAGAACACACTTTAAAAATCAATGGAAAATCCTTTACATTGCCTGGTTCCGGTTATCTGGATATGGCTTTGGCAGACATAACCAGCATGGCACATCGCTGCATTGTACTTATTGAAAATTATCGTTGTTTTGACAGACTGGAAAACATGCAACTGAATTTACCGGATCAATATATCGATCCATTAGTGCTTTTCAGAGGTGATAACTACTACAGTGAAAATACCGTGCGACGATTTTTAGCAGATCTTAACTTACCTGTGTTGATTATGTCCGATCTTGACCCCAGAGGTCTTATAATTGCTCAATCCTTTCCCAATGTTATTGGTTTAATAGCCCCTTGTTTAGCCGATTTTGAGGCCTTGTTTAAAGATCAACAAAAAGCCAATCCAAAACTATATGAAAAGCAGTTTGCCAGCTGTCAGAATGCGTTATCAAACAGCCCCCATGCTTTGATTAGACATCTTTGGGAAATGATGAAAACACATCAGGCGGGTATTGTTCAGGAATATTGGCTGCAGGCAGGATGCGAACTTGTAGTGCATAACATGGAGACTTGCTGAACATTCAGGGGCGAAGCGAGCTGTGTGATTAAATTTATTAAGATTGGTACCGAATTATTCAAATAAAAATGTATTATTGATCCAAAATTGACATTCGATAAATGATTGGATTTAACGCTTGGTACATCATCTGCTACTCTTAAACTTGCAGTCGCCGATATTTCCGAAACTTAACTATGCCAATTAACCCAAACCGGATGAATTCCATTACAACAAAAGCGAGACTCATTTTTTGGGTGGCAATATTATGTCCGTGTTTTTCTGTTTCCGCTGAATCTATTCATTTACAGCTGCGTTGGCATCATCAGTTTCAATTTGCCGGATACTATGTCGCTTTGGAAAAAGGTTATTACAAAAAAGCCGGGCTGAACGTTATTATTCACAACGGCACACCCGAAAAAATGCCGGTAAAGGAAGTGCTGCACGGTGATGCACAGTATGGCGTTGCCAACAGCGAGTTACTTTTGGAGCGTTTGCGTGGCGCGCCGCTGGTAGCCCTGGCTGCTATATTTCAGCATTCTCCTTCCGTATTACTAGCGCGCAAAGAGTCCAAAATTCGTTCACCCGATGATTTGATCGGGAAAAAAGTGATGATGCTCGGTCAATATGTGGATGCCGATTTTATTGCCATGTTCAATAATGAGAAGCTGGATATAAAAGGCATTCATATCATCCCCAGCAGCTTTGAAATCCAGGATTTGATTGATGGCAAAGTCGATGCATTTAACTCCTATATCAGTAATGAACCGTATTATCTGCAACAACGAGGCGTTGAATTTACTACTCTTAATCCGCGCAATTACGGTGTCGATTTCTATAGCGATATTCTGTTTACAACAGAAGCTGAAATCAAACAACATCCTGAACGCGTAAAAGCCTTCCTCGAAGCCAGTCTTGAAGGTTGGCGTTATGCAATGGCTCATCCACAGGAAGTTATTGATCTGTTGCTCAATAAATATAAAGTGACTAAATCCAGAGAACATCTTGAATTTGAAGCACAGGCGATGTATTCGTTGATATTGCCTGACTTGATGGAATTGGGGCATATGAATCCATGGCGTTGGCAGCACATGGCAGGAACATTTGTACAGGCAGGCATGGTTGAAAATGATCATTTACTGCGAGGATTTATTTATACACCCGAATCCGGAATCAATAAGGAAAAGCTGAGCCAATACCTGAAGGTTATGGCGGCCGTGGCCATACTGCTCAGCTTTATCGCATTGATCCTGTACGCGTCCTATCGATCAATAAAAAGAGAAAATAGCCGGCGTATTGCAACAGAAAAAGAGTTGCGTTATCGCACCAGTGAACTGGCTTTACACAATCAAATACTCCAGCAAATCAATCAGGGAATTGAGCTACCCAAACTGCTGGATGAATTGACCCGCCAAATTGAAATATTGCACCCTGGAATGTTGTGCTCTATTTTACTGCTGGATAAAGAGGGCAAACATCTACACCATGGCGCAGCGCCCAGTTTACCGCACTTTTATATCCATGCCATAGATGGCTTGGCAATTGGTGATGGCGTGGGGTCTTGTGGCACGGCAGCGTATCGCAGGGAACGGGTCATCGTTGAAGACATACAACAACATCCTTATTGTGAAGCGTTTCGTGATCTGGCAGAGCTGGCCGATATCCAGTCCTGCTGGTCACAACCCATCAAAAATAGCAGGGGGGAAATCCTTGGGACATTCGCGATCTATCATAGACAGCCGGCATTACCAACAAATGCAGAAATCACCTTGATTGAAAACTATGCCAACCTGGCGCAACTGGGGGTTGAAAATAACCGGGCCCATAGTGCACTGATTGAAAGCGAAGAACGCTTGAGATTTGTGCTGGAAGGTAGTGAACTTGGGTTTTGGGATTGGAAAATCGATACCAACGAGGTGGAACGGGATCCTGTCTGGGCACAAATGCTTGGCTACAGCCACGAAGAGATAAAACACACAACACAAAAGTGGACAGATTTTATTTATCCGGACGATCGGGAAAAAGCATGGAAGTCTATACAAGATACGCTTGCCGGGCATTCATTAATACACAAAATCGAATACCGGATGATGCACAAGAATGGCAGTTTAAGATGGATTCTTGATCATGCAAAAGTTGTCCAGCGTGATCAGGACGGACGCCCGATCCGGATGAGCGGTACCCACGCAGACATCACCGAGCGTAAAACCGCCGAGGCAGAACTTCGCATCGCCGCCGCCGTTTTCGAGTCTCAGGAAGGCATGGTTGTTACCGATGCCGAGAACGTCATTATCAAGATCAATCAGGCCTTTACCAATATCACCGGTTATACAGCCCGGGAAGCGGTAGGCCAGACACCTCAGTATTTACTCCGTTCAGACCGCCAGGACACAGCATTTTACACAGCAATGTGGGATAGTATCCAGCGCACTGGAGCATGGCAGGGGGAAATCTGGAACAGGCGCAAAAATGGCGAGGTGTATCCCGAATGGCTTACCATCACCGCAGTGAAGGGTTTCGATGGGGCGACCACTCATTACGTCGCTACTTTAACCGACATTACCGAACGTAAAACTGCGGAGGAAAAGATCAAACAACTTGCCTTCTATGATCCACTTACCCAGCTTCCAAACCGCCGCTTATTATTGGATCGGCTAAAACACAGTATCGACGTGGAGCGACGTGAAGGCAAGCAACTGGCATTGCTGATGCTCGATCTGGATCGTTTTAAAACAGTCAACGATAGCCTGGGACATTTGGCTGGCGATGAATTACTGCAACAAGTAGCTGCACGCATAACGACAAGGCTCCGCGATGTAGATACTGTTGTTCGTTTGGGTGGCGATGAATTTATCGTCCTGCTGGAAGACATTGGCCACCCGGAAGATGCCGCACGGGTCGCTGAAGACATCATTACCGATTTAAGTAGACTCTTCCAGTTAAGCCAATGGGACGACGTGCGCATCGGCGTCAGCATAGGGATCAGTTTGTATCCTGAGCACGGTGACAGTCCTGAAATGCTCATGGCGAACGCCGACACTGCGTTGTACCAGGCTAAAGACTGCGGCCGAGGTGGTTTTGCCTATTTTTCAGAAGAATTGACGCTCGCAGCTCGTCGACGAATTGCTCTGGAAACACGGCTGCAACTGGCGATTGACCAACAGGAATTGCGCGTTTTTTATCAGCCGCAGATCGATATCACCAGTGGAAGCATTATTGGCGCTGAAGCTTTGGTACGCTGGCAAAATCCAAGCGAAGAGCTAGTATTGCCGAAACACTTTATTCCCATTGCTGAAGAATCCAGTTTGATTATGAACATTGGCGCCTGGGTGTTGAGAGAAACCTGTCGGCAAGGTCGGCAGTGGGCGGATCAAGGCTTGCCGTCGGTAACTTTATCGGTCAATGTATCTCCGCATCAATTCCGCTACAGCGATATTAACGCCCTGGTTGCTACCGTGCTGAGTGAAACAGGTTTTCCAGCAGAGCAACTTGCATTGGAAATAACCGAAAGCGGATTGATGGAATATCAGGACAAAGCGATGGAAATTCTCAATAGTCTCCATGTTCAAGGTATTGGTCTGGCCATTGATGATTTTGGTACAGGGTACTCATCACTCGCCTGTCTCAAATATTTTCCACTGAAGGTATTAAAAATCGACAAAAGCTTTATCGACGATATTCCCTTTTTGCAAGGCAATATGGAAATTACCGCTACGATTATCGCGATGGCACATACCCTGGGCTTTAAAGTCCTGGCAGAAGGAGTGGAAACTCCTGAACAATTGGCATTTTTGCAAGCGCAAGGCTGTGATAGTTATCAAGGTTATCTGAACAGCCAAGCTTTGCCGGCGGAGGCGTTTGCCGAGCTTTTGCGTAAATCATGAGGATTGGTTGATTTCCGGAATAAAATTTACAGTTTTATATAACAAATTGCAGGAACATTTTTTTAGAAGCTGGGATTAAGTAAAACATTAAACAGTTACTGTTTTCGCGGATAATAGTCCAACGACTCTATACAATTGTAATCATGTGGGAAATACAAGATGCAATATAAAGATTACTATAAGATCATGGGGCTATCCCGGGATGCCAGTCAGGATGAAATCAAACGCGCTTATCGTAAACTGGCGCGTAAATATCATCCCGATGTCAGCAAGGAAAAGGATGCCGAGGCAAAGTTCAAGGAACTCGGAGAAGCTTATGAAGTGCTCAAGGATCCTGAAAAAAGAGCCGCTTATGATCAATTAGGCGCCAATTGGAAAGCCGGACAGGATTTCAGTCCGCCGCCAAACTGGAATGAAGGTTTTGAATTCAGAGGCGGTGGCTTTACCGGCGGTGATTCCGGAGCCTTTAGTGATTTTTTTGAACAATTGTTTGGCCGTGCAGGATTCCGTGCAGCCGACAGGGGACAATATGGCTTTCATGCGCGTGGACAGGACAGTCATGCCAAAATCTATATTGATCTGGAAGACAGTTTTCACGGCGCGACGCGCAATATTTCCCTGAGCACTCCCGAGATGAATGCGCAAGGCCAAGTTCAGGTCAAGCATAGAAGTTTGAATATCAAGATTCCGAAAGGCATCAAGGCGGGCCAACATATCAGGCTGGCAGGTCAGGGTAGTCCAGGGACTGGTAGCGGTCAATCGGGTGATTTGTTTCTTGAAATAGCTTTTAACAACCACCCGCTTTACCGGCTGTCCGAAACTGACGTTTACCTGGATCTTCCTGTTACACCATGGGAAGCGGCTTTGGGCGCTAAGATCAAAGTGCCTACACCGGAGGGTACTGTTGATCTCAAAATTCCGCCCAATTCCAGACAGGGCAGCAAACTGCGTTTAACAGGCCGCGGCTTGCCTGCCAAGGTGCCTGGTGATTTCTACATCGTGTTGCAGATTGCCCTGCCGCCGGCAAATACCGGGAAAGCCAAAGCGATTTACAAAAAAATGCAGGAAGAACTTGATTTTAATCCACGCCAGGCTCTGGAGGTATATCGCCAATGAACTCACATGATTTATCATTAGTGCATACAGGGACGGTTATTGAAGAAGACAGTTTGTCACTGGGGCAACTGTGCCGTGCTTGCGGTGTCCATGCAGACTGGGTAATCAGCCTGGTTGAGGAAAGTATTATTGAACCCCAGGGCGAAGAGATACGCTTATGGCGCTTTTCGGGAGCAAGTCTTGTACGCGCCCGCTCCGCCCTCAGGCTGCAGCGCGATCTGGGGATTAATCTGGCCGGTATTGCTCTGGCGCTGGACTTGATGGAAGAGCTTGAAAGTCTCCGTGCGCAAATGAAAATAATCGGACAAATTTAAGATGATCAGGCTGTTGCGTTCAGGAACAGAGTAGGCGATCTGGCAATGGATGCAAGCCATACAGGCTGTTAATCACATCCATTATCAATACCGGGAAAATACACATCCAGATAAAGAGGGCGCTGATTATGTGTTTTATCGGTGCATTGGTTATATAACTGAATAACCGTTTAGCGTATTTCCTGTGTCGAATAATGACTTTTTTTCATATAGGTATTTGTACTAATGTTTTATTTTCCTTTATTGTGTTTCAATTGCGGGTGTTGATTTTTTGCCATGGATTATCAGGCATAAAGCCAACTAAAAATTTTATCAATTGTGAGGTGTAAAATGGCTGCAACCGCTAAAAAAGTTAAAGAGGAAATGAGTTCCGATATTGAAGAATCAGGCAAAATTATAAATCTTCCAGATCATGATGCGAAAGTTGCCGAACTTGCTTATTACAAAGCAGAAAGTAGAGGTTTTGAACCGGGCCACGAACTTGAAGACTGGCTTGAAGCGGAACGGGAATATATGCTGTAGTAATGAGAAAGGGTGGCCAAATGCAAATTCCACCAATAGGTATGTTAAGTAGAAGTTAAAAATTATTTAAATATAAAATATATAACAGGAGAGTGTTATGAAAGATACCGAAAAAGATACAGAAAAGGGCACTGAAGTTATACCCGGCACTCCGGCTGGCAGTTTGCTTTCATTTGATGAATTTGATAGTTTTTTTGATGATTTCCTCTCACGCAGATGGCCTCGTCTGATGGACTGGAATTTCCCTGCCGGGTTAGAAAGAGGATTTCCGAAAGTTGATATTATCGATCACGACAATGAAATAGAGGTTCAGGCGGCATTGCCGGGTGTTAAAAAAGAAGATCTGGATGTATCAATCAGCAATCAGACTATTACCATCCGTACTTCAACCAAGGAAGAAAAAAAGGAAGAAGGCAAATATTTTCGCCGCGAAATTACGCGCGGTGAATTTCAGCGCACATTGTCCCTGCCCGACAATGTCGATGATGCAAATGCAAAAGCCTCGTTCAAAGACGGAATATTGAAAGTGACCATTCCCAAAACAGAAAAAAGCAAGCGCAAAACCATCGAGATCAAATAGTCCGGCTTACCTGGGACTTGTTTTCATGGGTATTAATCACGGATGATTAATACCCATACGGATGGGTAGCAACCAGGATCAGTTTTACTTGGTCAACAATTTGATTCGGGAGAAAATAAATAAAAAATCAGATCATTACGATTCCAAAAGAATAGCTCAACATAATCCCTTTTTTTTGGTTGCTTAATGGTGTGAAAATATAGCAATACTGTTAAGGTTAAGCCGGTTAAGGTAGACATTA
The DNA here is from genome assembly GCA_028714175.1 of Methylococcales bacterium. Lineage (GTDB taxonomy): Bacteria > Pseudomonadota > Gammaproteobacteria > Methylococcales > Methylomonadaceae > JAGXGJ01. The sequence goes on along the minus strand of JAQTMV010000110.1, from coordinate 8,510 downwards.
ACCAATTCCGGTGAATATAAAATGCCAGCTTCAAACGAAAAAGATGGTTTCTCGCTTAAGCCACGGCAAGCCGCAACAAACTTGCCTGTGGGGGGGGGTGGCTTTACCGCCCATGCACGATTGAAGTCGCCCCCATATATCGCAGTTTAAATTAATCGTAAAGGGGGTTGATACGTATGACTAATAAATCAAAACTACGCTGGGGTATTTTAGGCGCGGCGCGTGTCAATGAGCGCTTGCTGCCTGCTATCGTCGAAGCGCCGAACGCAGAACTGGTTGCCATTGCCAGCCGTCGCCCCGGTGCTGCCGCTCAAACGCTGGCGCAGTACGCTCCACATCAGCAGCATGTACGAACTTATGACAATCTTGATGCGCTGCTGGACGATGCTGAAGTTGAAGCTGTGTACCTGCCTCTTGCCAATCATGAACACGCCGAATGGACGCTTCGTGCCATTGAACGCGGCAAGCATGTGCTGTGCGAGAAGCCGATGGCGTTGACTGTCGCTGATATCGAATCGATCAAAGCCGCCGCGAGTTCGCATAAAGTCACTGTCATGGAAGGTTTTATGTATCGCTTTCACCCGCAACACGCGCGCGTGCTGGAATTGATTCGTCTGGGAACGATCGGCGACATACGTTCTGTGCGTGCCAGCTATTCTTTCATGATGCGGCCGGCGCGGATATATCGCCTTGCAGAAAGCGTCGAACGCGGCGGCGGCGCCATGTGGGACATTGGTTGTTACGCAATTCATTCAGCGCGAATGTTTTTCGACCAGACGCCTGTAGCGGTGACGGCTATGTCCAGGTTTGTCGAGAGCGGCGCTGATATTACGACCAGTGGCATTATTGATTTCGGCGAAGGGAAATTCGCGCATTTCGATTTCAGCTTTGAGCGTGCAAGGCGCTCTGAATATGAAATTACAGGCACAAAAGGAGGCATTAAATGTCATACTGTCTGGCAACTACCGGGCGATGTTCCAGTGCTTTCGTGGTGGACTGAAGACGGCCGGCAATGCGAAGAGCGTTTGCCTGCGGACAATCACTTCCGGCTGGAAATCGAGCATTTCAGTAATTGTGTGTTAAGCGGCAATGCGCCTGCCCTTACTCTTGAAGATGCGAAAGCCAACTGTCAAATTATAGTTGCTGCCTTGCAATCAGCAGCGCATGGGCGTGTGGTCAGGCTGGCCGGATAATATACTCATCGCACATCAACGACGGTACTTTCTTTCCCTCTCCTGCTGGAGGGGGCAAGGGGAGAGGAGAGTTAAAAACCAACAATGATATACACAATATATAACCAACCAATAATAATATTATAGGAAAAAGCAATGCCAGATTTTAAAAAATACCACTGTTTGGAATGCGAGCACATTTATGATGAAGCAAAAGGAGATCCAGACAGTGGGGTTGCACCGGGAACACGGTGGGAGGATATTCCTGAAGACTGGTCTTGCCCGATATGCGGGGCGCCAAAAAGTTTTTTCAAGTTACTGAGGTAGAATCAGACTTTTTGATTACTCATGGGTAATCAGGTTACATTTTTATCAAAGTGTTTATATTTGTTGAACAGAAGACGTGTTGGTCTGAACTTGACTTTATAATAGTCGGGGTATTATGAAGGCTATGTTTATTTTGGACTGAGGGTTGAGCCATGGCAATTGGAAAATTATTGGCAATAATTGGAATTGCTTTACTAGTTATCGGGCTTGTTATTAGCTATGCACCGTGGCTGATAAATTGGTTTGGTAAATTACCCGGTGATATTCGCATTGAAGATGAAAAAAAATTAGTGTTTATACCGATCACTTCCATGTTAGTAATCAGCATTATTTTAACTGTAATCGTAAATTTATTTTTTCGTAAATAAAATACAGATAAGCCTGTGAAGTGTTATAAAATTAACAGTTTTTAATATATAGGCCGAGTTTTCGGCACATAAAAACAGTGACTTAAGTTTTATGCGATGTCCGTTTTGTACAGCACAAGATACTCGTGTTCTTGATTCCAGATTGACAAATGAAGGGGATCAGGTTCGCCGCCGACGTGAATGTAATGTTTGCAAGGAACGATTTACCACGTTTGAAATTGCTGAATTAACGATGCCGAGTATTGTCAAACGTAACGGTATTCGCGAGCCTTTCGAAGAAAACAAACTACGATCAGGAATGCTCAAGGCATTGGAAAAAAGACCGGTTGACAGTGATGCTATAGAAGCTGCAATCAATCGGATAAAAAAGGATTTGATGGCGAAAGGCGAGCGTGAAATATCTGCCCAGGAATTGGGCGAAAAAGTTATGAAAGAGTTGAGTTTATTGGATCACGTTGCTTTTGTGCGGTTTGCCTCGGTTTACCGAAGTTTTCAGGATGTCAGTGAATTTACAGACATGATTGAAGATTTGCAAAAAAAATAATGTCAGCGCGGAAAGATACCGTTTATATGGCGAGAGCCATTCAATTGGCAAAAAGAGGGTGCTTTACAACTGATCCGAATCCGCGTGTAGGCTGTGTTTTGGTCAGGGATGAGGTAATTATAGGTGAAGGCTGGCATGTCAAAGCCGGTCTTGGTCATGCCGAAATTGAAGCGTTAAAAAATGTCCAAGACGCTCAAGGCGCAACAGTATATGTGACTTTAGAGCCGTGCAGCCATTATGGCAGAACGCCGCCGTGTTGCGATGCGCTGATAAAGGCCGGGGTGAGTCGTGTGGTTGCGGCCATGCAGGATCCAAATCCCCTGGTGTCGGGCTGCGGTCTGGAGAAACTTAAAGCGGCCGGGATTCAGGTGACTTGTGGCGTTTTGGCGGAAGATGCCCGTGCATTAAATCGTGGATTTGTTAAAAGAATGACTGAAAATCGTCCCTTTTTACGCAGTAAGTTGGCAATGAGTCTGGATGGGCGCACCGCTTTTGTCTCGGGCGAAAGCAAGTGGATTACTTCAACTGAAGCCAGAGCCGATGTTCACAAATTAAGAGCCGAGAGTTCGGCTATTTTAACCGGCATCAATACCATTTTGGCGGATGATCCGGCATTGAATGCGCGGGTAGATTGGGATGTTGTGCAACCGATCAGAGTAGTGCTCGATTCCGATTTGAATATGCCGGTTACTGCGCAGATGGCATCAGCGCCAGGGCGCAGCCTGATTTTGACCTGTTCGCGCGATGAATACAAACGGCAAACCTTGCAGGATGCCGGTTTTGAAGTTTATAGGCTGGCTGATAAAAATGCCCGTCTTGATCTGCATGAAGTCATGAATTTTTTAGCAGGGCAGCAAATTAATGAACTGCTGGTTGAAGCCGGGCCCATACTCAATGGGGCTTTGCTGGCTGAAGGCCTGGTTGATGAATGGGTGGTTTATATGGCGCCCTGCATTTTAGGAGACGAGGGGCGCGGATTATTTACCGTGCCTGGTTTGCAGAGTATGGCTGATAAAAAAAATTTGAAGCTGTGCGACGTCAGGCAGATTGGGCCCGATTTAAAATTAACGCTTACACCATCACAGGAATAGGAGCGGCTAAAGCCGCTCCTATTCCGTAAAAACACAGGGTACAGGGCATCCATGTTCACAGGTATAATTCTGGCAATAGGAAAAATAATGGCAATCGAGCACAGGGCAGGGGATTGCCGCTTGAAAATAGACACTGACAAATTACCATTAACGGATGTCGCCCTCGGTGACAGCATCGCAGCCAATGGCGTATGTTTAACGGCAGTAGAGTTGGGCGCGCATTATTTTTGTGCCGATGTTTCCAATGAAACCTTGTCCAGAACACTTCTGAACACTGCGACTGCCGGTATGCCGGTTAATCTTGAATTGGCTTTAACGCCGTCAACCCGGATGGGCGGACATATAGTCAGCGGGCATGTTGATGGCATCGGCAGGGTAATAGAAAAAAAACCGGACGGGCGTTCGTTCCGGTTTAAATTTAAAGCGCCTGATAATCTGGCTAAATATATCGCTGAAAAAGGCTCTATTTGCATTAACGGCATCAGTTTGACGGTCAACGAAGTCAATGGCGCCGAATTCAGCGTTAATATCGTGCCGCATACTCTGAAGGAGACAACGCTGGGTGATGCTGTAGCCGGCACTCAAGTCAATCTGGAAGTGGATTTGTTGGCTCGTTACATGGAGCGATTGATGCAGGGTGAAGCAGCGGCTAAAAATCATGGCGCCATCACAGAAGACTTATTGCAGAAGAGCGGATTTTTTGGCTAATGAATACAATTGAAGAAATTATAGACGATTTGCGCCTGGGTAAAATGGTTATCATCATGGATGATGAAGACCGCGAGAATGAAGGCGATCTGGTCATGGCGGCGGCTTTTACCCGCCCTGAGGATATCAATTTTATGGCGCGCTATGGACGCGGCCTGATTTGTTTAACCTTGACCAGTGAGCGTTGTCAGCAGTTACACTTGCCGTTGATGGTAAATGCAAACAAAACTTCGCATTCGACCAATTTTACCGTATCCATCGAAGCGGCAACGGGCGTAACGACAGGTATTTCCGCAGCCGACCGGGCGCGCACGATTCAATGTGCCGTAGCTGCTGATGCTAAAGCGGAAGATTTGATACAGCCAGGGCATATATTCCCGTTAATGGCCAAATCCGGCGGTGTCTTAAGCCGTGCAGGGCATACTGAAGCAGGTTGTGATCTTGCCAGATTGGCAGGTGTCGATCCCTCCGCTGTTATCGTTGAAATTCTCAATGAAGATGGTTCAATGGCCAGACGGGCTGATCTGGAAGTGTTTGCGCAGCAGCACAACCTCAAAATCGGCACTATTGCCGATTTGATTCACTATCGCATTCAAAATGAAAACACGCTGGAACGCATCAGTGAGTGCGCCTACCCGACAGAATTTGGTGATTTTCGTCTCTATGCCTATCAGGACAGAAACGACAATAACCTGCATCTGGCATTGGTTATGGGTCAGGTTTACGGCGATGAGCCGATTTTAGTCAGAGTCCATGCACGAAATCTGCTGGATGATATATTTTCATCAAAGCGTAGCGATTGCAGCGTTCCAATTCGTGCCGCGATGCAAAAAATAGCCGAGGAAGGCCGCGGAGTTTTGGTTGTTATCAGACAGAGCGAAGACAATAAATCTTTGGTGGAACTGATTCATCGTTATCAACTGGAAGATAACGGTGTTGTCAGCGAGGCTAATAGCCCGGAGGCTGCGGATTGGCGCATGACCGGAACAGGCGCAAGAATATTGGCGGATTTGGGCGTACATAAATTGAAAGTATTAGGCACGCGGAAAAAGTATGTCGGGCTGTCCGGATTTGATCTGGAAGTGTTCGAGCATGTCGGCTGCGATGCTGATTAATGATTTCATTTCAGAAAAACAGTAACGCGGGTTGGTTAGGAAGGTGCACGAAATAGCTTAACGAACTTGTACCCTCTCCCTCCGGGAGAGGGTTAGGGTGAGGGGATAAAATGCTCAAGTTATTTCATGTATGTTCCTTATCGTCGCGTAATGCGACACAAACCCGTAATCTGATGTTATGCTGACCCACAAAATTACCACACATCACACAATAGAGAAATAGCATGTCAACACTGAAAACCTTTGAAGGAATTTTTTCCGCGCAAGGCGGTAAATTCTGTCTCGTAGCTTCCCGTTTTAACAGCTTCATTGTCGAACAGCTGGAAGCCGGTGCAATTGATGCTCTGGTGCGTCACGGTGCCGATAAAGCCGATATTCATCTGGTAAAGGCCCCGGGCGCTTTTGAATTGCCGATGGTGGTGCAACGCATTGCGGCGACTAAAAAATACGATGCAATTATTGCCTTGGGCGCAGTTATTCGCGGCGGTACGCCGCATTTTGAATATGTTGCGGGTGAATGTGTGAAAGGTTTGGCGACAGTCTCTTTGAAATATGATGTACCCGTCAGTTTTGGCGTATTAACTGTTGATACGATTGAACAGGCAATAGAGCGTGCAGGGACTAAAGCGGGAAATAAGGGTGCGGAAGCTGCTCTGTCAGCCATCGAAATGGTCAGTTTATTCAAGAACCTGGAAGCCTGATGAGTCAAGCGCGTACTAATGCACGGAAAGCTGCCGTGCAGGCATTGTATCAATGGCAGATGACAGGACAGAATCTCGGCGAGATTGAGCGTCAATTTTTAGAGGAAGAGCGTTTGAAAGATGCTCAAAAAAGTTATTTTACCGAGCTGTTTCACGGCGTACCAATAAATCTGGAAGCCATTGATCAGGCGTTGAGTGAATTTGTAGACCGTCCGGTCGATATGATTGATCCGGTTGAAAGGGCTATTTTAAGAATGGGGGTTTACGAGTTGCTATATCGACATGAAATGCCCTACCGCGTTATTTTAAATGAAAGCATTAATCTTGCCAAGTACTTTGGCGCTGACGGCAGCCATAAATATGTCAATGGTATTCTGGATAAAGTGGCCCAGCAAAAAAGAGCAGTAGAAATTAAGAGCAAGGTGAAAGGTGAAAGGTGAAAGGCACAAGGTGCAAGTCCCTTTAACCTTTAACCTTTAACCTAACTGATGCCCATTTCAGAATTTGCGTTAATACAGCGTTTCTTTACCCGGCAGACGGTAAAAAACGCATCAACTCGTTTAAGTATTGGTGATGACTGCGCATTATTGTCAGTGCCAGATGCTTATGAATTAGCTGTGACTACCGATACGATGGTTGAAAATGTGCATTTTTTTGCCGGAACTGACCCGGAGCTTCTCGGACATAAACTGTTAGCCGTTAATTTGAGTGATCTGGCCAGTATGGGCGCAAAGCCAGTGTCTGCGACGCTGGCATTAACCTTGCCGGCTGTTGATGAAAACTGGTTGACGGCTTTTTCCAAAGGCTTTTTGGCTTTAGCTGAGCGCTATTCAGTGGATTTGATTGGCGGTGATACCACATCCGGCCCGTTGACCTTAACTGTTCAGGCAATGGGCCTGGTGCCGCGGGGTAAAGCGTTTTTGCGTTCAACTGCAAGACCAGGAGATTTTATTTATCTGACTGGGCCGGTGGGTGATGCAGGACTGGGCTTAAAAATCAAACAGGGTTATCACTATGCAAATCCGGAAGTGGCTTTGAAGCGATTTAACCAGCCGGAACCGCAGATTGAAACGGGACTGGCGTTGATCGGCATCGCCAATGCCTGTATTGATGTGTCGGACGGCTTGGCCGGTGATTTAGGGCATATTCTGAAACAAAGTAACGTAGGCGCTTGTCTGCTTTGGGATGAGTTGCCGTTGTCTGATGCTGTGCTCAGCTATATAAACGATACCGGCGATTGGTCTATGCCGCTTACTGCCGGTGATGATTATGAGCTGTGCTTTACCGTAAGTCCGGAAAAAGTAGCGCAGTTGCCTGGCAATTGTAAAAAAATTGGCGTAATTGAATCCGCGCCAGGTTTGCGCTTGAATAAATCAGGCAACATCCAGCCATTAAAGGTTAAAGGTTATGAGCATTTTTCTTAATACCCAACTGGGTAAAAATAAACTGACGCCGAAGCAGATTCTGTCTGATCCAGTGCTGTTTCTGGCTTTCGGTTTTGGTTCGGGCCTGGCGAAAAAAGCGCCCGGTACCTTTGGCACCTTGGCGGCGATTCCTCTTTACTGGTTGTTTGCGCAAGCCGATTTACTGGCATATAGCCTGTTGACGCTGATTGTTATAGTGGTTGGCGTGCCGATATGCGGAATAGCGGCAAAAAAACTGGAAGAACATGATTTTGGCGGTATCGTCTGGGATGAAATTGCCGGTTACCTGATAACGATGTGGCTGGCTCCATTTACTTGGCAAGCGATGATTGCCGGTTTTATACTGTTCAGAATTTTCGATATTATCAAACCGTGGCCGATTAAATGGATCGATCAACAGGTACACGGCGGCTTGGGAATCATGCTCGATGATGTATTGGCCGCTGTGTTTGCCGGGGGGCTGTTGCTGCTGGCCATTGATTGGGGCTGGATTTAATTGCTCCAATATGGAGAATGCAGCTTGTAGCCGGGTAGGGTAGGCAAACGGCTCTATTGTTTGCCCACGCGGAATTTGGCAGGGTGTCGCGGAATACCCGGCTTAACCATTCGTTCCAGCGGAATCGGTGGTCAAGCAAAAGGATGCCTGCCCACTCTACCTGACTGGTAGTTAAGGATCCGGCAGAGCCGGTTGTTTAGTGAGTTAGCCATATGGACGCAGACGCACATCATTGCCCCGCGAAATATTTAGCGCATGAGCATCCCCTCCCTGCAAAACTATCCTCGGCGAGATCATTCCATCATGCCAAGACCGGGATAAGAGATCGAACTGTTAAGCATTTTAGAGAAATTACACACGTCAAAGCCGGCGATGCATTCGTGCCGAAACCTCATCGCGGTCCCACCTTGCCTATGAGAGCGAATGGGTCCCCGCCCTGGGGTGTAGACCTGGTTGTGACAGCCAACATCATAATTTGATTATTTTTTTCTAAATGGAATGACATTCTCTGGCAATGTAATTTTTTCAATATACGTCTTTGACAGAACATCCCAGCCTTTATCA
>JAQTMV010000109.1 GCA_028714175.1 Methylococcales bacterium | reverse complement strand
AATAAGGTCTGATCGCCCAGCGATCTAATACCGGCGTGGAAATTTTACCATACCGGCTCCAGCGGAGCCCTCCCAACGCCAGTTAGCACCAACCATGACTCGTTGGTCTGAGGCAAAGCCTCGTTAGGTTAAGTTAATGGTTTGCACTGCCTGCCCTGGCTATACCTGATAAAAATACTCCGTTGAAATTTTTGTTTAAAAAGCGTATAAAATCCATTAATTCGTTTATTTTTAGGTATCTTAGAATTAAACAGGACTCCCGATAATCCTTTAGCTATACCAAACATAAGGAGTACAAAATGAATATATTCAATGACGCTATTGAGATGCACGCTCAATGGAAAATGACTCTAAAAAAACACTTAGAAGAAGGCGTTATCCAGGACATTAAGAAGGTTGGGGATTGCCATGCTTGTAATCTGGGCCGTTGGATTTACGGTGATGGAGTTCGGTATAACCGATTGCCATCTTTCGAATCAATGTGTCTCGCCCATGAACACTTCCACCGCGCTGCCGCTGAAGTGGCTTTGCATAGCAATGCAAATAACAAGGCGAAAGCAAGATCACTACTGACATCTGATGGGGATTTTTCTCAGAGTTCCTCCAAACTTCTTAAGGCACTCTTGGAGTGCAGCAAAGATCTGGCTGATTCTGTAGTAGGCGTGATGAGAAATAGACGTAAGGTTAAGGACATACTAAAAGCCAAGGAAAATAATAATATATTCTCAATTGAAAGCCACGCATCAGTTTTGGATGCAATAAAGATCATGGTTGATCATAATGTTGGAGCTATAGCGATTAACAAGAATGGCAATTTTCTTGGTATTTTTACTGAACGTGGTTATTTACAACATCTTATATATAGAGGTGAACATGCCCTGGAAGCGCCTGTTTCTGAGATGATTGATGTAAACATAATAGATGTTGATCTTGATGATTCTGTAGAGCAGTGCATGATATTAATGACTACCACTCATACACGCCATTTACCTGTTATGGATCATGGTAAATTGGTTGGAATAATTAGTATTGGTGATGTAATAAAACAAGTTGTATCAGATGATAGCGATAAAATCTCACAGTTAGATAGTTATGTCCATAATCGTTATGGGGCTCAGCTATAGTGGATCCCAAAAATCAGACCAGACGCTAATAAAACCGGCGGGATCCCATTTTAGCTTCCGCAAAAAAATCCTGGCGCGGTGATCTTTTTGAATAAATTGGTTTTGATAACGGGAGTCACTTTATTGTCAATGACAAAATCGGATTCAAAACAATGGAAAATTTTAATGTTGATGCATATAAACCGAAAGAAATTGCCGATCGAATCGAGCAAATCAGTGTCAGTAAAAGTGTTACCGATCCGTTAAGAGTTTTTGCACTGGCTCTTTTAGCAGGTGCGTTTATTGCCTTTGGATCTGCTTTCTTTACTGTGGTGACGCACGGCTCAAACATGAGTATGGGAATTACTCGATTGCTTGGCGGCTTAGTATTCTGCTTAGGCTTGATTCTCGTTGTGGTGGCGGGTGCGGAATTATTCACAGGCAATAACCTGCTAGTCATGGCATGTGTAGATAAAAAAATTACGCTTAAACAACTTTTAGTAAATTGGACAGTGGTTTTTTTCGGTAATTTATGTGGCGCGTTAGGCGTTGTTTTGCTGATTTATTTAAGCGGCCATTGGTTAATGGGTAACGGTGCAGTGGGTGCTCAAGCCGTAATGATTGCGAATAGCAAAGTAAATTTAGGCTTTATGCAGGCTTTTACCTCGGGAATTTTATGCAATGCACTGGTTTGTTTGGCAGTATGGTTGTGTTTTGCCAGCCATACAGTGACCGACAAAATTTTATCTATTATCTTCCCGATAACTGCTTTCGTCACCCTTGGCTTTGAACACTCTGTTGCAAATATGTATTTTATACCCGCTGGTATAGTGGCAAAGACGAACCAGGAAATTCTGAAGATAGTTGGTGATTCGATTGACTTATCTAATTTGAACTCAGTTGGTTTCATATTTAATTTAGTACCTGTTACTTTAGGTAATATCATGGGCGGCAGTATATTTGTGGGCATGATTTACTGGTTTATTTATTTAAGAAACTAACCTGCCATTTGCCTAAAGTTGTTAAGCTGAAAGAGCTGTTGCCCTCATGAAACCAGTGTCTACGAACATTTTTGCTGCTATTCCTGAGCAAATACCCGATGAATTGTTTACAGGTATTTTTAAACGGTATAATGTCTATATTGAGCGCATCGTCTCCAAAGGCCATATTACACCGGCTGGACAATGGTATGATCAGGCATGGGATGAATGGCTTATATTGCTGCAAGGGCAGGCAACGTTAACCTATGAACAAGATCAGCAAACTGTACTTTTGACTGCCGGTGATTATTTATTAATCCCTGCACATACCCGGCACCGTGTTGAGTGGACGCCGCCCTGCATTAACACGATCTGGCTTGCAGTTCACCTGATGAGCCAGGAGGCGGCGGAAAATCTCAACAACACTCAGCTTTTGGTTGTCGACACCGCCGACGGTGACACAGGTTGATTGGTTATTTGGTTCGGTTCCGTTTGTTCAGCCCAGACCGCCATATAGGTAAGCGTCGCCTCCCCAATAATGGTAGCGAATGATGCATCCGCAGCATCGCGACCCGTGCCAATACGAACAAATCCCTGAACCGGCGCCATTCTTGTTGCATCAAACAAATACCAGCGAGACCCCAGATAAGCTTCAAAAAAACCGTGAAAATCCGGCGGCTGTAAAGCCACGGCGTATCCTGAAATATAACGAGCGGGAATACATAACGCCCGGCACAAGGCGATGGCGAGATGCGCATAATCCCGGCAGACACCTACGCGCTGTATCAAAACGTCGCAGGCGCTGGTACTTTCGCCGGTACTGCCTGCTTCATAGTCGAGATTGCTGTTTATCCAGTCGCAAATCGCGGTAACCCTGGAAAATCCAGGCTCGGCGTTGCCAAACATCCGCAAGGCAAAATGGGTCAAACGATCAGACTCGCAATAACGACTGGGGCTAAGGTAGGGCAATACCTCGTTGGGCAATTGGGAGTACCCGGTCTCAATAATTCCTGAAGTATCATAAATTTCAGGATATAAATCCACATTCGCACGGTATTGGAGTTGCAGATCGCAGGGCTCGACATATAGCCGGTACACTTGAATATCTTCCGTGCCCAAACTGCTGGTTTCGTATTTAATATACGGGTTTAACTGCAAAGTTTCCTCTCTGATGGTCTGGTGTGCAGTTCGTGCCGCCGCCACATTAAACAGAAAGCTCGTGGGATTTGTTACCGAATACATTAAGTCGCAGCCTACTTGAACCGTTGTCATGATTGTTAACCTTTTGCAGTGTGGTAAATAAATGATTATCTATCCATATTATTGAAGAATATTATTTAAAGTGGTGCTGCAGAAATATTTTTACAGTCACTATCGCACACCCCGAACTAAAAGTGGCAAAATTATTTCAGGCTAGATGATTACCAACAACCCTGAGTTGCATCCGGTATTTGTTTTATTGTCATTATTAAAGCGCTTGCTTCCGTAATAAACACACCCTGCGAAATGTTATTTTTATCTTCACCCGTTGTTGCGTAGCCAAAGATTCTTTATACCATGATTCTTGAGCATTTGAATATCAATTTCAAGCAGAGTTTTCATTGCCAGCCCTCCACGACAATCGCTAATCCACGCAACACTAAATCAGTGTCAATAACAGGATTACTTTTAAGCTGCCGTGCAATAAGTCCGGCATCACCGCCCGTTAAAATCAAGTGTACAGTATTTGCCTGTATTGTTAAAACATGCTCAATCAAGCCGGCAGCAGCAAATTATGTGCCACTGTAAATTGCAGCCTCGGTAAAGTTTGCCAGCCCGAATGCATAGTCTGTTTGATGGAATTGGAGAGCTTCAGTCCCTTCAGCCAGTGCTTTTCTCATCAGCGTTAAACCGGGGCTAATCAGGCCGCCTTGATGATTTCCATTAGCATCGATCAAATCAACGGTAATGGCTGTGCCGCAATCAACAATACAGGCAGGTAGTTGATAATGGCGTCGAACGGCCACTAACGCTAGCCAGCGATCAACCCCCAGTTTTTCCGGCTGTTGATAGGCATTACACACACCAAATGCGTGTGCCTGGGATTTAATGGCGATAATTTCAAGGTTTGGCCAAAGTTCGGCGGCTACCGCAAGCACAAGTTCCGATAGCGTGTTTGCGCTCACGCATGCTATTGCAAGGCGCTTGGGGGGTGGTTGTAATCTCCACATTTCCACAAGTTCATGGCGGTCAAGCTGTGAATTGACCAGCGCGTTACCGGCAATAAACCGGCCATCTTGTAAAACAGCCCATTTGAGCCGGGTATTACCGATATCAACCAGCAAATTCATAGCGGTGAAGAGTTAAAGCTGACTTCACCGGAAGCATAAGCCTGAACACTGCCATCAGGCTGTTTAATCATTAACAAACCATTATCGTTTATGCCTTCGATTATACCTTCGACTTGCCGGGTGCCAATAAACAGCGTTGCCGATTGACCTTTCAGGCAGTCGTGGTTGCGCCATTCATCAAGATAAGCTTTAATGCCGGCAGCCTCGAACCCGGCAATAACCGGGAGGAGTTGATTTAACAATGTTCCTGCCAGTGCATTTCTACCTAATGGCTGTTGTCCTGCGATTTTAGTCAAATCAGTCCATGCCCGAGTAATGGCTTGCGCTTGTGTTTCCGGTAAAAACAAATTTAATCCCAAGCCAATGACTGCGGCGCAGGGGCCATCGGTTTCACCTGAAACTTCAATCAAAATGCCGCCCAGTTTTTTATCTTGACTGTAGATGTCATTAGGCCATTTTAAACCAATATCCATTCCCGCGTCGGTTCCAGAAAACGAAAAATACTGCCTTAAAGCCCTGATGACCGCAACACCAATAGCCAGGCTTAAACCTGAAATTGAAGCGAGGCCGCCTTGTTGAAAGCGCCAGAGTATCGACAAATAAATATTGCCGCCGTAGGGTGAAACCCATTGCCGCCCTCGCCTGCCTTTTCCCGCCGTTTGATGCTCCGCGAAACAGACAAAGCCTGAAGACGCATTATTTCGGGAGCGCTCCACCAGATAAGTGTTAGTGGAATTAATGTGGTCATGAATTTCCAGCGCTGAGATTAATGCCCGGCTCTGATCACTAAGAATTGCTTCAATTTTTGACTGTGCCAGTAATTCCAGCGGCTTATCCAGTCGATAACCTTTACCCCTGACAGCCGAATGTTGTAAACCAGCTTCAGACAATCCTCTTAACTGTTTACAAATGGCGGCTCGACTAATACCCAATATCAAGGCTAATTCGGGTCCGGAATGAAATTCTCCGTCAGCCAGCAGGGTAATAATTTTTTTTTGTTTGTCAGAAAAAAGCACGTTTTTTGTTTAGGAAATATAATACTTTCATAATTTCCACCGTTAACTCGAGCCACATTAATTATGTGCAATACTATCCAACCCTGTAAGAACCCTTGTATATTCAAGCTCCATGGCCGTCAATAAAACGTCGGCGCCTTGCAGTTGGTTATGTTGCCCCGCTTGTTCCATTGTTTTGCATAACGCTGAAAGCTGCATACCTCCAACATTGGCGCTGATCGACTTTAAACCGTGAGCCAGTTTGCGAATTTGTTCCGCTTCCTTATTGTCAATACTTTCTCGCAAAGAAACCAGGGTTTGGTCTGCATTGAGTTGGAAGGCTTGCTTTAATGAAGCAATGAACGCCAGGTCGTCCTTATTATCAAAATTGAAATTTTGCTGAAGAAAATGAATATCAATTGCCGGAGGTTGACTTGTGAAATGCTTTGCGGAATCAACGTCAACTGGTTTTGATGGTTGTTCCAGAATCATTAACCGGTCAGGCAACCATTTTTGTAATGCTTCATTTATCTCCTGACGGGTAAATGGTTTGGTTACCCATTCATCCATTCCTGCAGCTAAACATTTTGCTTTGTCACCTGTCAGTGCATGAGCCGTTAGAGCAATAATTGGAATATGTTTGGCTGTTCCAGTTTCAGATTCAAAGCGTCGAATTACCCGGGTAGCCTGATAGCCATCCATTACCGGCATTTGGCAGTCCATAAAGACTATATCGTAATCCTGTTCCTTTAAAGCTTCGACTGCTTCCAAACCATTATTGGCTATATAAACTTGACAGCCGACGGCTTCCAGAAACCTTTTTGCCAGCAACTGATTGGCAGGATAATCCTCGACAACCAGGACGCTGGCCGTAAACCGGCAGTCAGGACGAACCTTCATTTTTATTGATACGGCCTCCGATTTTTCCAGGTCAACCCAAAACCAGAATGTTGAACCTTTACCTGGCTGACTGATGACACCAATTTCCCCATGCATCATACGCACAAGCTGCCTGGCTATTGCCAGACCCAAACCGGTTCCGCCAAAGGCTCTGGTCATGGAGTTGTCTGCCTGGGAAAAGGCATCAAAAATCAGCAGTTGCTTTTCGGCATCAATACCAATGCCGGTATCCGTGACTTCGAAATAAAGTCTGACTTTTTTTTGATCTAACGGCTGGCTGGTAGCGCTTAACGTCACTTCACCCTGCGCAGTGAATTTAACTGCATTACCGAGTAAATTTGTCAGTACCTGGCTTAGCCTGATAGCATCACCATCAAGCATAACCGGCAACTCGGCAATATCCAGACGATACTTTAATCCTTTGGCTTTGGCCTCGGTTTCCAGCAAGGCGAAACAATCATAAACCAATTCGTGACAATTAAAGCAATGTAAGTCCAGTTCCAGTTTGCCGGATTCAATTTTAGAGAAATCCAGAATATCATTGATTACCCCCAGCAGTAATCTCGATGATTGCTGTACTATCTCGATAGAATGACGCTGGTCTGTATTCAGGTCACTTTCATATAAAAATTCAGTCATCCCCAGTACCGCATTCATCGGCGTCCTGATTTCATGGCTCATATTAGCCAAAAACTGGGATTTTGCCCGATTAGCAGCTTCTGCCTCTTCTTTGGCGATTAACGCATCAGTCACCGCGCATTTCAATGCTCTATTCTTTTCGGTCAATTCTGAAGTCCGCTGCTGTACCTGTATTTCCAAGCCTTCACGCTGTTTCTCCAGCTGCTCGTCCCGCTGGTGAATTTCGTCCAGCATGTCATTGTAAACATCAACGAGGTGGCCAAATTCATCATTGCTGGTTTTGATAACGCGTGTAGTGAATTTTTTTTCACTTGCAACCGATTTCATAGCCTGCATCAACTCCAGCAAAGGTACCGAAAAAATACGTTGCAAGCGGCTCGAGATAAACAGAATAAATAGCAGTGTAAAGAATACGATAGCCGCAATAATTGAATAAAAATCACATAAAAAAGCGTTTAAACGGCTTAGATTATCAACCAGATGAACAATACCAATAACTTGATTATCTATAAAAACAGGCCGGAACAAATGCAACTGGCCATAATGGTCATATAGCGTTATTTCCGAATAACCCGATTGCAAAAGTCGTCTGGATGAAAAACCGAGGATTTTTTTGCACCATTCCCAAATATCCGAAACCTTCGATTTCTGCTCTATTGTAATCGGTGAATCATCCTTGATTAATTGGGCAATAAGCGAACCATTCATTTTGTTGTCAGTTAGATAAGTTGTTTTATATGCTGCAAATACTTCGCCTTCCTGGTTATACAAAAAAGCTGCTACTATGCCCGGCTGGGTTTCTAAAACCTTCAGGGATTCATTCGCCGACTTGGCATCCATAAAAGCTAATGTAGCTCGATTGTTCCAGGCAATGATATCGGCTAAAGATGATAAATTCTGTTGCGTTTCATGTTTTCTGGTTATGTATTCATTTATCGAGATCGCCGACCCTACAAACAACAACGCGAATAATGCAGACATGCCGATAATCAACATTAACTTGATGCGTATCGGTGCATTTCGAAAGTGGACCTTCATTTTATAGTGCCTGCTGATCAGTGCGAATGCCAATATTTCCGGAATTCAGCCATGGGCATAGGTTTTGCAAAAAGATTACCTTGAATGGCTCCACAAGTCGTATTTTCAAGAAATCTTTTTTGCTGAGCAGTTTCAACGCCTTCAGCGATTGTATTTAAATTCAGCGCCCTCGCTAATGCCAGAATAGCTGTGACAATAGCTGCATCTTCAGCATTGGAAGTCAACTCTTTTATAAATGATTGATCTATCTTTATCGAGTCTAGCGGAAAACGTTTGAGATAACTGAGTGACGAATAACCTGTGCCAAAATCGTCAATTGACAGTTTGATACCCATTTCTTTTAATTCCAAAAGCGTGCCGAGTATTTTCTCGCTATCCGCCATGATAACGGTTTCAGTCAGTTCAAACACCAGAAATGCAGGATCAACCTGATATTGATTCAGAATCGCTTTGACCATCGGAACAAAGGAAATCTGATTAAACTGAAGGCTGCTCAGATTAACGGCTATTGATAAATGGCCCATGTCCCGTTGCTGCCAGTCCTTTAATTGACGACAAGCTTCGTGGATAGCCCATTCGCCGAAAGTGAGAATCATTCCATTTTCTTCTGCCAAGGGGATAAAATCATCAGGGTATAAAAATCCCAATTGCGGACTTTCCCAGCGCATCAAAGCTTCAGCGCCAATCAGTTGACTTGAGACAGCATTGACAACAGGTTGATAATATAAGCGCAATTCATTGTTCGTCACCGCTTGATGCATGTAATTTTCCATTTCCATGCGTTTTTTGGCTTTGATATTCATCGAGTCATGGAAAAACTGATAATTCCCCTTACCCTTTTTCTTTGCATGGTACATCGCAACATCAGCATTTTTCAGCAATGTTTCGCTATCTTCACCATCCTGCGGAAAAAGAGCAATGCCAATACTGGCGCCACTGTATATTTTCTGATTCTCCAGCAAAATCGGCTCGGAAATCCATTGATGAATATTTCTCGCTGCAATGGCTGCATCTTCAGGCTGAGTCAGTTCATTCAGAAGAATGGTAAACTCATCTCCGCCTAATCGTGCGACATCAGCAGAATAGTATTGATGAGTTAAGTATCTGGATGTAATATCGGAACGGCGCAATCCTTCTGTCAAACGTCTGGAAATTTCTTTCAACAACAAATCGCCGACATGATGACCATAAGAATCATTGATACCTTTAAATCCATCCAGATCCAGAAACAAAACAGCAAATCTGCGCTCATTCCGTTTTGCCAGTTCGAGCGCTGTTGATAAAATCTCTAAGAAACAAGTGCGGTTAGGTAATCCGGTTATGCCATCATAATACGCCAGGTGTCTGACTTGATTTTCGTGATCTTTACGCTCAGTTATATCCTGAATAGTTCCCGTTAAAGCCACCAATTCATTTTTCTGATTTTTGACGATTTCAATTTGCTGGCCAACGAAATGCTGTTTGCCAGTTCCCGTGATGATACGATATTCAATAGTTAACGCTGTACCGTTTTTGATAACTTTATCAAAACCCTCTTCGACATATAACCTGTCCGAAGCGTGGACCAAATTCAAAAAACCGGCTTGGTCAGGCGTAAAGGAGCCTCTGTCCTGCTGAAATATTTTATAAATTTCGTCAGACCAATACAGTTTGTTATCAACGATATTCAATTCCCAATGCCCCAATCTGGCCATTTGCTGGGCTTTGGACAAACGCGATTCACTCCTTTCAAGCTGAAGAAATACCTTACTCGCCTTGACCATATAACGTAAACGGTGGATAAGTACCTGCCAATTAACCGGCTTTACTATAAAATCCGTAGCCCCGGCCAAATAGGATTTCTCTATTCTTTCAGCATCTTCGGTTCCTGTTACCATTAACAATGGCGTATTACTGCCCCCAGGAACACTCCGTATTCCGGAGCAGGTTGCAAAACCATCCATCTCCGGCATTTCGATATCCACGAGAATAATATCCGGTGAATGTTTTTTAAAGGCATCAATACCCTCATGACCATTGATTGCGGAAACAATTTCAAAACCAGCGGCTGATAAATGCCACTTAGCCCATAGATGTAAAGTCTGGTCATCATCAATGACCAGCACCACCGGCAAAGCGATCTCAGATTGATTCATTGTTATTTATATGCTTTAAACTAATTTTAGAAATGCTCATTTGAAAGAATAACATAAAAAAAATAAACTGTACTCAGCTCATGCCTGGAACTGTTCATTTTGTCTATGCTATTGTTATTAAATGGCGTATTTGCCCATGTTGAGACAAATGCGCACCTAACTTAACATCTAATCAATTGAATATGTTGATCTTTAAAAAAATTGAGCGAACCGTCTTTTTGAAGTACTTCAATCTGGCACAGCTATGAATTTTATTAATCCATAACACTGGTTTTTTACCGCGAACAAAACGAAAATATAATCATCAAAATGCGCGTTCTTCTTGGCAAATATAATCAGCAAGCATGACCTCACGAAGTATAATTGAATTTAGCAAATATTGAATTATTGTCGCAATATTATTTGTAATATATAAAGTATAAATAATGGTATATTTTTGCAACTCATCAATCCGATGTTGCAAGTGTCGAGTTTTCAAACCTATGAGTCTGCGCTACCAAATCAACCTGCGAATTTTGATCTCTTCCCTGTGTATCCTGCTACTGGGCGGATCGATAGCCATCTGGCAGGCACGCAATGCCGTGGACAAGGAAGTTGATTCATCCATCAATCTGGCCGTGCATCTGATAAAATTCGGCTTTTCCCAAACATCGCAAAACCCGCATGCTGAAACCGACTGGTTGCCCCAATTTAATGCCTTGAATGAAACCCGGCATTTAAGCATTCAACTGAAAGCACCCTCAGGCGAGATAATCAGTGTTGCCCGGAAAAATCAACCAACAAATTACCAAGAAAAGCCGCCGCAGTGGTTCATCAAACTGGTTGAAGGCCAACACCCGAATGCCGAACACCCGATCACCACATTCGGCGGTAAACAACTGACGCTGATTATTCAGGCCAATCCATTGGA
Organism: Methylococcales bacterium; assembly: GCA_028714175.1. Classification (GTDB taxonomy): domain Bacteria; phylum Pseudomonadota; class Gammaproteobacteria; order Methylococcales; family Methylomonadaceae; genus JAGXGJ01. Next base: position 6,759 of record JAQTMV010000109.1, on the reverse strand, counting down.
TGAAATAACAGAAGTCTGGCAAGAAAGCATTGGTTTTTTTAGCTCCCTTTTTCTACTGACACTGTTTACTTTTTTGGCCGTCAATCTGGCTTTTAACAAAGCACTAAAATCCATTGCCGTCATTGTCAACGCACTAAAAATCATTGAAACGGGACAATACCAGCAAAAATTGCCCGATTTTTCCATTCTGGAATATGACAGCATAGCCAAAGCGATCAATCATATGACCGGCGAGTTGAGTACCAGCCAACAGGAAAATCGTGCATTAACCCAGCACTCATTGGAAATACAGGAAGATGAACGCCAGCGGCTTTCCCAGGAATTGCATGATGAACTGGGACAATCATTGACCGCCATCAAAGTGATGGCGGTGACGGCTGCCTATAAAAAAGCTGCCATCAAACAAGCCACGGATTCCATTATCAGTGTCTGTGACCATTTGATGACCGTGGTGCGCTCCATGATGCACCAGTTACACCCGCTGGTATTAACGGAACTGGGCCTGAAGGCAACATTGGAAGATCTTCTGAATCATTGGACCATCAGAAATCCGGCATTAAGAATTAACATAGACTGCCCTGATGAAGTTGACACTCTGGAACAAAAAATCGCGATTCAGGTATTTAGAATCGTGCAGGAATGCTTAACCAATATTGTGCGTCATGCCCAGGCAAAGCAGGCCTGTATCAGTCTGGAAATTGTGCAGCCATCAACAACAGGAAAAGCACTTCGGATATGCGTAACCGACGATGGTCAAGGTTGTGCAACGGACAGGATTAAAACCGGGTTTGGATTATTGGGTATAAGGGAAAGAATCAATAGCCTGGGCGGCGAAATGACTATTCAAACCCAACCGCAACTTGGCATGAGCGTCACCGCATGTATTCCATTATATTGAAAAGCCGGATAAAAGTTATATTGGTAGACGATCATGCCGTTGTGCGTGCAGGGTTTCGAATGTTGTTGTCGACTGAAGACACCATTGAAGTAATAGCCGAAGCCGAACGGGGCGAACAAGCCTGCCAGCTGTATCTGGAAAAACAGCCGGATGTAATGGTGCTGGACTTATCGATGCCAGGCATCGGTGGACTGGAAACTATAAGGCGTATCTGCAATCGTGACACTAACGCCAGAATACTGGTTTTTAGCGTTCATAATGAAAGGGTTTATGTGGATCGAGCCATAAGTGCAGGAGCAAAAGGCTATATTACCAAACACGCACATCCTGAAATTCTGATTGCAGCGATACAAAAAATAGCTGAAGGAGAAGTTTATATTGAACAAAACTTGATCAGGGATAAAAGAGCACTTACAAGTGATGGCCTGGACACAAATGAAACCGATTATAAAACCATTATTGAGTCATTGTCTGCCAGAGAATTTGACGTATTCCTGCTGCTGGCAAAAGGCCTGACTGCTCATAAAATCGCCGATGAACTTTGCCTGGGCTATAAAACCGTTGCCAACTACGGCACGCAAATCAGAAGCAAACTTAAGGTGTCATCAGTGGCTGAATTGGCGCATATTGCGATTGTATTGGATGTGATGAAATGAAAATGTGACTTGTAGTTATGCAAATATTTGTACTGACTTTGTAGTTTCCCAAGCTATCGCGGTTAACCATCAAAATAATCCAACAGTTTTTCCAATGCATTGTCGCTCTCGGTATTAATCGTTATTACGAATTTCTGTTCTTCCGAAGACATCGGTTGGGCCGATTGCAGCTGATGTTGCAATATATCGATGGTCGCTTCTGAAGCATCGTTTTGCCGTTGCCTTATACGCCTCGATAATTCTTCATCGGATGCTTGAAAATCCACGATAAAAAATTGCGCGCCGCATTCGGTTGCAAGCTGTCGGAACAGGTCTCGCTGCCGGACTTTTAGAAAGGCGGCATCAATAATTGCAGAGAAGCCTGCTTTAAGCACAGCTTTTGCGCTGTCTGCAAGGTGCTGGTAAGTTTTCAGGCCTGCCTCCTGCGTATAAAGTCCGCTGTCAAGACCGCTGCCGGTATGCTCTTGGGCCCGGTAGCCAAATAGCCGTTTGCGTTCTATATCCGAGCGTAACTGTAGCGCGCCTATTTTTTCGGCAAGTTGACCTGCCATAGTGGATTTACCTGAACCTGAATAACCATGGGTAATTATTAATGCTGCCTGGCCGACCCGGGTAAAACGCTCGGCCAAATTTGCAAAAGCCGCGTATTTCAAGCTGGACTGATCAGAAACAGCCGCCTCATTACGTTGTTGTGCATGGCGCAAAAGGGAAACCTTGGCGCATACCAGCGCCCGATAAACCAGATAGTAACGCAACAAAGCCAGTCCAAAGTAATCGCCGGTACGTTGAAGATAATGATTAAGCAAACGGTAAGCGTAACAATCATAACCAAAGTGCAGCAGATCGATAACCAGAAAAGCGACTTCGCTGATGACATCATTCCAGCGTAGTTTCGGATTAAACTCGATACAATCAAACAGAGTTACCTTGCCGTTTATCAGCGTCATATTGCTCAAATGCAGATCACCGTGGCATTCACGCACATAGCCTTGCTGTTTGCGCAACTGCATCAATCCGGCCGTGGTGTCCCATTCATGATCGCCCCAGGTCTGGATCGTTTGAAGTTGCTGCTTGAGTTTGTCATCGACCAGAAAGGGTCTGATATGATTAAAATTTTCGACAAACCAATGCCTGATACATTCGCTATCGCCGTAAGGAGAAGCCTCTCCCGCCTTGGCAACGGTTTCATGAAAATCGGCAATAATGCCAGTGATTTGATCAATTTCATCTGAATCCAACTGACCGCACTCGGCAAGCTCACTCAGTATGTATCCTGTAGGAAACTGAATCATCTTGACGGCGTATTCGATAGCCTCCCCTGCTCCGCCCATTTTGGGGTTATCGGGTGTTCCTGTTATTGGCACTACGTCAAGATACAAGTCCACAGCCAAACGCCGGTTAAGCCGTAATTCTTCATGGCAGAAAAACCGTCGTTTTTCCAGAGTGGAAAAATCCAGAAAACCGAAATTAACAGGCTTTTTGATTTTATAGGCGTATTTTCCGGTCAGCAGAACCCAGGAAATATGTGTTTCAACGATGCTGACAGCAGTAATGACATGCTCATAAGCGCTGGCCTCGGACAATGCCTTGATCAATGCAAAGCCTGTATCCAGCGCCGTTTTATTGCTGTCCATAATTAAAGTAAAGCCGAAAACTATCGACCATAATCGGCTAACTCCTCATTGATTTTTTTCAAGATCAAACTCCTCATGGATCAAATTCACCGCCTAACCATTGCAGCATGTCCTCATGATCAGGATGCTTGGGATTTGAAATTGTTTGAAGAAGTTCTTGTCCAGCCCATTGCAACTTGAATTATGTTGTGGAAAGCGGCCAGCTTTAAATTGTCAGGCACTAAAACAGTTCTCCAAATAGGCGGTTTCGCACCAATTAATAACATTTTGATCTGATAAAATGGATTTTGCTTGCTTCGTTGTCATTTTAATAACCCTTGGTTAGAATGGTTAAGTTCGCTTGAGAGTTGATTTGTAAGACAATGTCCTACAACAACCATTTGATTTTTAGAATTATTAACATATACTGATACTGCTCAATTCAAAATAAATGTAAAGAAAATATCTTGATCCTATAAAAATTTCTACAAATTGACGCATCTTATATTTACATTCCATTCCAAATACTTTTTAAATCTAACCTAGGCCTCATATTTTGTCAATCAACATCAACATAGAAATTTTCCAGATTATTATGTACTCCGCGCGTCCAAAATATCAGTTCCCAGTTATCCTAAGATATTGTAAAAATACCTAAACTATCTATCCCCAACACGAAATAATGGCTGAATTGCCAGCACGTACGCAAATAGCGGGCGCCCCTTCACTCTACTATTGGATAACTCCAGGTATCAAAAATGCCAAGCGGTCACCAACAAGGCAAAAGTATAGACTATTGAGTTGCTTTATTTGCCACCCTATTCACCCAACCTGAATTTGATCGAACGGTTATGGCGTTTCGTCAAAAAACAGGTTCTGTATAACAAGCATGACGACCGTTTCTACACTTTTAGAAACAGCATCAATACCTGCCTCAGTGAACTTGTCACCCGTTTCAAAAATGAGATGCAAAGCTTGATGACCATGAATTTCCAGTTATTTTAAAAAAACCGAAAACTTGACCGCTACTGGCAGTGGTTGGGACGGGCTCTGTTTTTTGCCCCTCCCCGCCTAAAAAACGCAAGTTGGCGGGTCGTTTAGTTGCGACTGTTCTAATAAGAAGGGCAATAAAAAACAGTGATTCAAGATGTAAATTTTTAATCAAATTATGATATTGCTTCTATGGAAAATTAAGGTGAAACGAACGATACTGATGTTGAGGTTAAGGCTTATTCAATCGAGAAAACGGTATATCAGTTGATATGCTCCCATCATATTTTCGGTTGCTAATATAGCTTTACTTCAAAATTTTAAGCAAAATGTTGAAATCCTTTTGGCAAGAAGAGCCTGGACTGACCGTCGTCGAATACGCGGTGGCAGGAATGCTCATAAGCCTGGCGGTGGTTGGTGCTTTTGGGTTGCTTGGAGGTGCAGTTGCGACTCAAATCGGTTTAATCACAGTCGCGCTTTAACCCTGCTTTTTGTCTGGTTAACCAGGCGAAGTGGAGTATAGTCCAAACAAAAAATTGAGCATCGCGTATCATTTTAGTGCATAATGAACATATAACGCACCATTATCGTACCAAAGGGGTGGGTCAGATTCTGAGCTATCCACGCAAAATCAAAACGCTAATGGCCGCTGTCGGTGCAGTTGAGTGACGCTCAGATATTGATCACGTATTTAGGCCGATGCCCTTCAAATACCTTTCGTTAATCACAAGATTAAGAGCATGGTATGCAGGAAACATAGCATCAAACGAGACTGGGAGGGGTTCTTTAACTTTAAACTCTAGATAAAAATTTAAAACCTCATTTTAAAATTTAAAAGATTACGTGGGTTATAAGGATGGAAAACTTTCTAAAATTGCGCTTAATTTAATAAAATTTTAATAAAAATGGCACATAATTTGCCGTGCTTTATATTATGATTATTAATTTATTTTATAATTTTAAATGAGGCTTTGTTTAATATGCAGTGGGTACGCCCAACTGAGAACAGAAAAAGTTAAACAAAAAGAATAGCTTGCTCGAGCAGGCATGGGAGAGGAGTTATCAACTATATCTTATATAGTGTCTTAATTTGTTATTAATATTACCATAGGAAAATAATTATGAGTGCTTCTATTGCCAGACATAATATTGTCAAATCCAACCGTCGTAATTTTACTCTAGTTCCCGAAATTATTGCTGTTTTAGTGGCATGTGCAGACGCGATGATTTTGTTCTGCACTGGCTACATCATATATATGAATGACCCTTTTGGAAAAATTGAACAGCTTCCAATGTATCTTTCAGCCATGGCGCTCTATTCACTGCTTGCGACTGTATTATTTTATTCTAATAATTTATACAAGGTTGAATCGATAATTAAGTGGCGAACAGCTTGCTCAAAGATATTTTTGCTTTGTATATTTACTTTTATGACCCTTTTGGCCTTAGCTTTTGCATTGCAAATTTCAAGTTCCTTTTCACGCATATGGGCATTTTACTGGTTCATTTCCTCTCTGAGTGGTGTCTATTTAATTCGAATGCTGGCGCGTCAGTGTTTAGTAACATGGGCGCAAAAAGGACAGCTTACACGTAATATTGCTATTGTAGGATCTGGCGATCAAGGAGTTCTGATGGTTGAACTACTGAGAAAACAGCAGCACCCATGGGTACACATTGTTGGGGTATTTGATGATAGGTCTGAGAGAATCTCCGAAACAATGGACGAAGGGCTTAAGTCTGGGAGTGTAGATAGCCTTATATTAATGGCACGGGAAGGGCACATAGACGAAATTCTGGTTGCACTGCCTTGGGGAGCCGAAGAGCGAATATTAGCAATTTTACATAAGCTCCAAGTTCTTCCTGTAAATATCCGGTTATGCCCGGAAAGAGTTTGTTATAAGTTCCCTAATCAAAATTATAGCTATTACAATGGAATCCCCATATTAAATATGTTTGATAAACCTTTATCAGGGTGGGACTGCGTACTAAAAACCATTGAAGATAAGATACTCGCCATTTTGATCCTTATCCCTCTTGCCCCTCTATTAATTATTATTGCAGCTCTCATTAAACTGGACAGCCCTGGGCCTGTGCTTTTCCGCCAAAAACGATATGGATTTAACAATCAACTAATTGATATGTACAAATTTCGATCTATGTATGTTGATAAACAAGATAACAATGCCAAGCAGTTAACTACTAGAAATGATCCGCGCGTCACGAAGCTAGGCCGTTTTTTGCGTAGTACCAGTCTGGATGAGCTTCCACAACTTCTTAATGTGTTGACAGGTGAAATGTCCATTGTCGGCCCAAGACCCCATGCAACGGAAGCTAAGGCGGCTGGCATGCTATATGAGGACGTAGTGTATCAGTATGCTGCCCGGCACAAGGTAAAACCGGGGATTACAGGCTGGGCTCAAGTCAATGGCTGGCGAGGTGATACGGATACTGAAGAAAAAATTCAAAAACGCGTCGTCTACGATATTGATTATATTAATCGATGGTCCCTCGCACTTGATTTAAAGATTATTTTAAAAACAATCTTTGTCGTAATCATAGGACAAAATGCCTATTAATACCTGAGTGTCTAATGCGGGTTAAT
>JAQTMV010000108.1 GCA_028714175.1 Methylococcales bacterium | reverse complement strand
TCTTATGGGCGTGTTGTTAACTCAGGAAATCGAGCGTTTTTAACTTTGTTAGATAAATTTTGAAAAATAATTCCCAGGATTTTTCAGCTGGTTTTTTTGAAACCCAGATTTTTCGTTCAGACACTAATTAACAGCTTTTTCCGATGCAGTTATAAAATTCAACATAACAGCCGGGTAGTTCCCACACACTCGAATCAGCCGTACATCTATTGAGCTCGAACCCGCAACTTAATGAGTCAAACGCACAAGCGGTGGTGGACGGACCGCCGGGTACCGAAGGCGAAGAACCTCCCGAACCGCCGGGGTCGTTACAGCTTCTTGCGCACCGTTCGACTGTCCAAGTATGGTTTTTCTCAATGCAGTTATCAAGGCAATCCTGTCGACCCGGGCCGCCACTGCGTTGGAGTTGAGGTATAAGGATAGTTCCTTGCAGCTCACCCCGTTGTTCGCTAAATGCTTCCTGCCGGTATCTCCTTCTGCTGCTTAGTTTATCTAGAGAAGCTTCCGCAGTAAATCCTGGCATATTCATTTCAATTACCTCTTCGTTGATTTAACGATCATAGTAGAGGGACAGCTTAGTTTATTGGTGGGCACGATAAAGCTGTGCCCACCCTACCGGACTTTTTGTTCACGATCAATCGTAATTCATGTTCACGATCCGGCGTAATCGGTGTTCACCTTCGCCCAGAATCCGCATTTAGCTTCGTAATGCGTCTTCGAAGAATGTCCGCACGTAGCCCTGGCCAGACCCAGTTGCAGACGACTGGACGAGTTGGCCGCCATCCACGGCCCACTCGTGCCAGAAGAGCCATTGTCTGCCCTCCGCGACCGTCCCCATGCGTTTGCTCGTGGACAGCCCGTCGTTTTCCCAGGCGCGCAGTACCTCAAAGAGCAGCGGATTGGTCGTGATCGTGGGCGGGTAAGTCCAATAAGTATCCCATTCGGAATCCAGCGGCAGCATGGTGACCGCAGCCTTGGTCGCAGCAAGCTTGGTTTTGATATCTTCGTATTCCGGCTTCGAGTGCCACATATTCGGCGTTGTGATGAAAAACGCTCTCAGTGTTTTTCTACCTTTGTTCGCGGCCCCTGTCATAGCGCGCACTCCGCTCGGAAAGAGGCTTCCATCATTCGATGTGGCGTCGTTGCTGATAATGCAATCGATGTCGGCAGCGTTGTTGTTCAAGGTTTGAAACATGGCACGATTGCCTGCACTGTGCCCCAGCAGCCAGAGTTCTCGCTCGAAAGTAGGTGTCGTCGGAAGCGTGCGGCCAAGCGCACTACGCATCCAAAGCAAGCGTCGCACACTGGCCAGGACATCTCTTAGAGCATTGTTCTTCATCAGCGCCGTATATCCGCCTCCACTAGCAAAGGGTCCATCGAAACCGTCAAAGCCGAGCGGCAACAACGCGATATCCTCGGCCGGGCTGCGGCTTAGAGCCCCCTCGACTCCAACCGGACGGAACGCCCATCTAACATTTTGTGCGACTAGATCGATCGGATCTTTCGGTTCAATGTTCGGCGACGGTTTGTTCGGAACCAAACGGAGGCTCATCAGCTTCATCTCCAACGGCTTGGGGTCGCTACCCATCTTCTTCTGCTTCGCGAGCATCTGCGACAAGGAGAGAGGTGGTAGCATCCAGCGGGCAAGGTGATACATCGTCGTGTCACTGTGCTTCTGCGCCAAAAAACCCTTAGCATCGTTGGTGTAAAAAAATGAGTTAAAACCAGGCTGAGGGCGAAAGAAGACGACATCGGCTCCGGGACGCGGTCGAGATTGCAAAACGAGCTGTCGACGCGGCGTCGGCGGGGAAGATGGCTTTCCATCCATCGCCTTTGGGGAAATGGCGACAAACCAGATCATGGGCGCGGTACCGCTAGTCCAGGCGAGCACCCGGAGCAGTTCGGGCCGACCCCCGAAATCAGGATCGAGATACCAACCCCACTGATCCTTGTTCGCCCAGTTGGCCCACCAGAGGTCCGTAACATCGAGAAACTCGCAGTTAATTTCAACCTTAGTCGCGCGTACGGAAACCAGCGGGCAGGTACCCAACAAAATCCGGCGTTTCGCGGCAGACGGTCCATGCACCGGACCACTGGGACTATTTTTGTATTCAATCTCTGCAAAAGAATACTGCGTCGGCATCAATGCTCCACCAGTTCCTACCGAAAAGAACTGTCGAAACTCCAAGCAAGTTGCCGTGGCGGTACCGATAGTCAGTTGTAACTTAAAGTCTAGGCGAATTAACGCTGCTGAGTCGGGGATAGTAGCCTGCGCGGTGTAAGTGTTGGCGATTGCCATGAGTGGAACCGTAACAGTGTCGACTGTATCCCACAGTGCAGCTTGCCCTATTGGTATGATCCCCACACCCACCGGCAGTGGTGCCGTTGTGAGTAGAAAACTCTTTGTCGCTTTTAGTGGCGCGTGCAGCGACCGTAATGTCTCGCTGCGAGCCCCCCAGTCGAAAGTTACTTTGAATTCGGTCACAACCGTTGTGCTCCCGCTATGAACTTAAGGCTCAAAAAGATCAGTAGACTTATATTCCACTGCCACAATCTGATCGGTCGGCAGAACAGAAATCCACTGGCTAAAAACCTGGTTCGCGGGCAATCCAGCATTAAAGCTGTTCTTTCCTAGATGAGAGAAACCATTTTCGAAGACTTCATCTGCTTTCAACACATTCTTAATGTCGCTGTTTTGTTTTTCCATCCGATCAGCAATCTTTTCGAGGACATTGCCAATAGTTGGCTCTTTAAGCTCAGCCGCCAGTTCGGCAAGGATAGCTTGATCTTCAGGCGTATTACTACCGGTGTATTTAGTATCCCATCCGTCTTGTTCGTGACCTTCGATCGAATGCAGCCAATTGAGCGCGGCTTTTTCTCGTCCGGGTCGAATTGGTATCACAGCTTTTACCCAGGGCGCATTTAAGAATGCATTACGCAGATTGTCGCCATCCAGTTGAAGCAGCCATCCTAGTGAACTGCCAAGTTTAGCGGTTGCAGAATCCTCAGTAATCAGGTAATTGTCTTGCCGTGACTCCACGTCCTTCCACTTAACTGTGTCGTCTTCGGTAAGGTTGGAAGGCTTACGAGAGAGCGCGTTCGCGTAGGCGGTCAAATTATGCTTGGTTTGGTGCCGTCGAGGCATCCACCACTCCGGCGCTACGAAATAGAGCATTGCGTCCACGTCAAAAATTGCGCGGATGACTTCTGAGCGGACGTGGCTGAGTCGGCGACTGTCTTCCGTATCAGGTAGTTTCCAGCTATCCAGCATCAAACGCGCAATCAATTGGCGGTAAACGATTGCCCTCTCTTCTTCACGCAAGTCCCATGACGGACGCGGCTTGATAGTGCTGGCGTCCTTGATGCGGTCGCGGACGCTTTCCATGAAGTTTTTCTTTCGCAGTCGGCTCACTTCCGCATCATATTTCTTTTGCGCCTCAGCCTTGAATACTTCATACTCCTTGAATGCGGCCTCAACAGGTACAAACTTCAACTCCACGTCAAAGAGAAAAAGATTCTCGCCTCCGAAGTCTACAGAGTCCAATACGAGATCAAACGAACCATCAGATTTATTAAACGTTTCCACAGGTCTGGCATTGGCTTGTTGCTGCTTGCCCTGTGGACCCAGAGGGCGGACTTCAGCAAGTTCATAGTTGCTCTTAGGTGGGGCGATCTTAAAGGGGAATGGACCCATAACTACCTCCCTGTCCTGTGCTTCATCATTGGTTGTGTTTGTACGCACACCACGGTAGGAACCCTTATACCGTTCGTCCACCTTCTCTATGAGTCCAGTATTGCCATAGATTGCACCTGCGCCGTTGTCGTCGTTAGTCCTAAATCCCAGGAAAGGAATCTTCGTGGAGACTGTTATTTTAATCGGAGCCGGGGGGGGGCCTATTTCCGGTTGCTTTAGGTTTGCCAAGTCTGGTGACTCCGCAAAATGCACGAGCTCAGCGAGTCCTAAGGTAGCTCCTGCGTTGTCTATGAACACTTGCCAGCACAACTGCGAGCCCAAGTCCTGTAACTGAACACCAACGCGTCGCATCTTGCGGCGTAGCTCATAGTTAATGAGATCGGGACCAGTGTTTTGAAGTACGTAGCGGCGGCTTCGCGTGTCGGTCGTTTCTGTCACCGTCTTAAAAACTGACTTAAAGCTCCGCTTGATTTCTGAGGATAGCTTTTCTGACTGTTCTCGATTTTGCTTATGGGAAGTTTCGCGGGCATCTTTCCGTGTGGATTCCGCACCTAAGCTGGCTGTAGCTGTACCTTGATACACCTTATAATCGACAGTCTGCTTTGTGGTAACTCCGAGTTTAGTACTGCTACCGTTTTCCGATTTCACTGCGTCACTAAGTTCGTCTTTAACCGATGTGCTTTGTTCTGAACGGATTGTCGTTTCTTCATTGCTTTCCTGAGTGCGCTCAATGGTGGTTTTGCGCGTACTTACTTCAATCAATTCTATTGTCGTCCCTGGTGCTAGCCAGATATGCTCGACAGGCTCTCCGAGAAAGGTTCCCAAATCGAAAAAATACTGACGAAATAGATGCACGAAACCGACAGGAGACAAAGCTCCGCTTTTAGATTTCGGATCAATGTTTGCTAATGGGTCTTCAATGTTCGCCAAGGGGTCAGTAGGGAGAAGGATATCGCTCAGCGGTGGTGCGACCTGCACAGAAAAGAGCTTCTTCAGTTCGTTAGGATCGTAACCAGGCTGACCTCCAACGTGAAAAAGCAAGAACGTTGCAATCTGCGATTCATATTGCATCAGTTCGAGAAGCTTTCTTTTAGCGGCGGTAAGCATGGCTTCGGTGATCGGCTGATCTTGTACTTGCGCCTGCATATCCTTGAATAGTTGGATCCAGTGGATATCGTTGGTCTCGCGTAGAGGACCATTATCCGCATCCATTAAATTATTGATCTCTATAAGCTGATTCCACTCGCCATTTTCTGGCAACCGACCATTATTGTTATCAACAAAGGTCTGTACTTGTATCTGTACTAGCTTCAGCAATTCGCTATTTAAGTCTTTCGCCAGAATCACCTTAAAAGGCGATTTCTCCGAACCGGGTTCAAGAGGCAGAGCGGTAAAGAGTTGAAAGGGATTATTAACATGCCACGAAAGTACTCCCTCGAAAACGCGTACTTCCACTTCCTTAGGTCCAGGTAAAATTCGACCATCCAAAATGCGTTTCACTTGTGGGTCTATTAAGATACCCCCGCGTTGAATCCACTTCTTTGTTAGTTTGGATTCCCAGCCTAAGATGGGTTGGTAAACCCCGTAGTGTTCGCTTGCATAGGGCGTTATCCCTTTGTACGTCTCGATATCTTTAAACAGGTCAAACATGGCTGTTGCTCCTTGAAAAAACACACATTCTAGTAATAAGCAAAGATAGCCTGGGTAGTGCGTGCTCTAATTGAAACTTCGTGGTTTTAGTCTAAACACCCTAAATTGGCGTGGTCAAACTATCCAGCGCCGTTTTCCAGCTATAGGCGGCACCGATTAATGGTTCGAATCGATTTTTTCGAGATTCGAGCGATTCACCAGGGTCAGCTGGAAAGTTTGCCCGCAAAACATCGGTAATGGTAAGAGAACCATAACTGGCGATACGCTGCATCACGGCGAACTTGTTTTGTGATATCGGCATTAACGTGGCGGGTGGCGTCATGCTCTGGATTAACACCTTGCCGATTTCCTGGATCAACAGAGAACCGTTTTCGTCCAGAGCTCCGCCTAACGGCCACGTCTTTTGAGTTGCAGGCGGGCGGCCAAAACGACCCGCTACACTCTGATCTCGCAACACCAGCACCGCTGCATCAAAGATTGCTTTAGTCTGGGTATTTCCTATGATCACTACGTTATTTTTGTCGTCGATTGGCCGTAGATATGATTGAAGCGTGATTCCTTCATCAAGGAACGCCTGGAGTAGTTGGCCTTCGCCTTGCGTGACCTGCCGCTCCGTGTATGCACGAGCCGTCTCCCGTAGTCTTGCACTTTCCATTTTAAACTGCGCACCTTCCGCCGGCGCATTTATTCCGGCTTCTGCCCCTGCCGCAACTGCCATGGGAGTACTGTTCTTGGTTTCCTTGCCCATTCCGATACCATCCGACGAACCCAAGATGGCCTCGAAGGTCATCGAGCGTTGCATCCAATTGGGAAATTTTGGCTCAGTTCCAGTAAGAAAAAGGAAATTCTGCAGAATTTCGCTAATGTTCGGAGGAGCCTCCCGGTATTGCCGAGGACGATATACGAAGTCCTTGGCGATAATCTGCACGAGCTCGATAATGCAATCAAGCGTCCAGCGTTCGTACATAGTCGCGATTAATGGAGGTTTAGCCTGGGTTGTTGCGACTTGGTTGTCTGTTGTCATTTTAATTCTCCCGGTAAGGTAGAGACTAATATCTAGTCTTTCATGGTTAGGCTTTTCAACGCCACTTTTAAAGCTTTTCCGGTTATTAAGAGCACCCTCAACTCGGACTAGCAGGAGCATTTGCGCAGAAATTACGGTTCTAATTCAAATTAGAACATTATCAATGAGGTACAGCCTTATCGCTCTATCGCTCAGGCATTAAACAAGTAAATTATTGTTGTTCCTGGGTAGCATAACTCATTGTTTTCTATTAAATCGACTTGTCTTTTTAACTTAAAACCGTATGTTTGCGTTCAAATGTTCCCGCTAGTACATAGTGGGCATCATTAGAATTTATCAGCTTTTTCCGAGCACTTATACTCGCTTTATTTTTTTACTCAAATGTTTTGATTGAATGCGCTGTTTATGACCGTGGCGTGACTATCCGGCTTTGTTGTTTTTGATAGTAAAACAATTAATTTGCGTTTACATCCCCCCTAAGGGGGGTATATGATCAAATTTGCTTGTGATTCTTAAATAAAAAATGGCTGGTAATTGAATAAATCGCCTAAAGGATTTGCAGCTCAAGCGCTTAAAATAACGGGGGAGCAAACCTATGAAGAAAAACCCGAAACACAGTAACTCGATTGCTTATCTCCGTCAGTTGTGTTGCTCAGGGCTGAGCAAGGAAATCGTGATCCCGGAGTTTCTCCGTGCCATTCAAAGTGTGCTGCCATCTTGCAACAATGTGTTTTCCGGGTGTGACGAGCACTTTATACCGTCTTATTACTTACTTGGATTTGTCGTTGCCGAGTTAGAAGAGCATGCCCCTGTCGTTATCTCCAGATTTCTTACACCGGAACGCAGAAGCCTTACCACTGAATGGTTTAGACAGCATCCTGTTTTAACAGAGGCTACCGTATGGGATGAGTCGTTTTATAGATCAGATCTTTATAACCTAGTATGGCGCCGCAACGATCAGCATCGAATCCTCCAGGCTCCTGTGATGCATGATGGAAAGACAGTTGGTATGCTCTGCTTATATCGCCCTCGCCAGCAAAAGCCCTTCGATAATCGCGAGCAAGCGCTTTGTTTACAGTTATTGCCTTATGTGTCTCACGCGCTGCGAACACCGGATGAAAAAGATATCCAGTACAGTGACAACGGATCGTCAGGCATGATGATCCTGGATACCCAGGGTACGATTCTTTATCTCAGTCCCGAGGCCAAAAAACTGCTGGCTTTAGCCTGCCATCCCATAATATCCCTGGATGCAAGCAAACAGGAAGCCGAGGTGCTGGCAAAATTGGCGCAACTGTGCCGCAATCTGGAAGCGATATTTCGAGGACAACACGCCGCTCCGCCTTCCTGGAGCCATACCAGCGCCAACGGCCGGTTTCTGTTTCACGCGTACTGGTTGGACAGTCAAAACAAAGAACCGGGCGGCTTGGTCGGCATGACCATAGAACACCTGGAACCGGTAATTCTGAGACTTTTACGGGCCATGCAAAATTTACCGCTTTCCCCAGCGCAAAAAGGCGTCGCTTTACTGGTGGCACAAGGGTTTTCCTCCGATAAAATCGGGGAACATCTGTATATCAAACTGAACACCGTTAAAGATCACATCAGCAACATCTTTACGAAACTAAATATCAATCACCGTGAAGAGTTGTTGCCTTTATTGCTGGCATTAGATAGTTCAATTGCTGTCCCAAAAGTTTTATAAAAGCCAAAGTTGCCTGTCATTCCTGTGTGCCTCAAAGTAACGGAATTCAAGTACAATGACAATTCTCTCTTTAATACAGAAGCTTAAGATTATTTAAAACGATATTGCTTGAAAATCGTTTTGAATGTGAGGAACGCCAGCTATTATCAGTCGCGAAGGGCTGCAGTTGGCAACCGCCAACGCCCGGTTTTGGCCGATTCCAGATGTATAAAAATTATTCGGTCAATAAAACCTTGACATGTCTACATAACTGAGTTGTAGCCATTAATATCATAATCAATTCGCCGCAAAAGTGAACCAAAAAATAACCACCGCCGGTTGATCTTTTTCCAGATTACTTCCAACAATCTGTTTATTAGGATCCAAAAAAATAGACTAGGCCGCGTTTCCATTTTACCAGAGAGTCTGAATTTTCTAAGAATTTGGTACGCTTTTTGAACAAAAATTTCAACGGAGTATTTTTATCAGGTATAGCCAGGGTAGGCAGTGCAAACCATTAACTCAACCCAGGGCGCAGCCCACAAGGGTAACTTATTTAACAGTCTGAAATTCCATATGCACGAGTTTAAGGCCAGACCAACCGACATAATATGACAAATGCGCTACCAGTTTGGTTAACTACTGGCAGCGTTTGAGCCTGAAGTTTGCATCTACAGATTTTGTTCCCAGAAACTTATAGCTGACTTGACTGTAACGCCAAAGGCTCAATGGCCTGCAAAACAGATTATTTTAAGTTGTCAGACGTTTCCTTAAGCGGCAGCTCAACAGCCACTGTGCCTATCAACACATCTGCCAGAGTCGCAGCATCCAGCACTTGCAAATAGGCATTTCCTGCGCGAGCTAACAAGTGCTTTAAGCCGCAGTTTGGCAGCAACCGGCAGCGCTGCTGCGCCGGATCAAAACATTCTACCCAGTTAAAATGAGTTTCCATGCTGCGTACCACTTCACCAATACGTATCATTTCCGGCGGACGCTGCAATGATAAGCCGCCGCCTTTGCCACGGATTGTTTTAACGAACCCCTTGTTACCCAGTTGATGAACAACCTTCACCAAATGATTGCGGGAAATATCAAAAAAATCGGCAATTTCCGGAATAGTGGCCTGCCTGTTCGGTGTCATTGCCAGATAAATCAATACCCTGAGTGCGTAGTCTGTGTGACTGGTGATTTGCATGTTGCTTGCTTCAATGAAAAGAATTATAGTATAAGCTGTATTTATAATACATCTTTTGGAGAAGTTGTGTATTCTTAAATAGTAATTTTCTCAGGGATTATGCCGCAGTTCAGAACATCACGAAGGTAAGATGCCTTCGTTGTAAAAGCTCGAATCATTTAATACGCAAGCAAGGAATTTTATGTCTATTGTTGATAATGTCACGTCCGGCCAACAGTCGCGGGCACTCTGGTTAAGCACCGTTGCTTTCATCACCTGTTTTGCAGTGTGGACAATCTTTTCCATCATCGGACTGCAAATTCAAAAAGACTTGGGATTAAGCGAAACCGAGTTCGGTTTGCTGGTGGGTACACCCATCCTTTCCGGGTCGTTAATTCGATTGGTACTGGGTATATGGAGCGACCAGTACGGCGGCCGTATCGTCTTTACCATCGTGATGGTTACGGCGGCCATAGCCACATTTCTGCTGACTACGGTCGACACTTACATTATGTATTTGGTGGCCGCATTAGGCATTGGTGTTGCGGGTGGCTCATTTGCCGTAGGTATCGCCTATTCTTCACGATGGTTTCCTACAGAAAAGCAGGGCACTGCACTGGGTATTTTCGGTTTGGGCAACGTAGGTGCGGCAGTCACTAAATTCATAGCGCCTTTTGTGATGGTGGCTTTTGGCTGGCACGCCGTGGCGCAAATCTGGGGCGCGGCTCTACTGCTGATGGCGGCAGTTTTCTGGTTTGGCGCCGAAGATGAACCCATGCTTAAGGCCAGACGCCTATCGGGCGCAAAGCCGGATTCATTTATGAAACAACTGGAACCACTTAAAAATATGCAGGTTTGGCGGTTTTCGCTGTATTACTTCTGCGTATTTGGCGCCTTTGTCGCATTGGCGCTCTGGTTGCCGCGTTATCTGGTTGGCGCCTACGGCTTTGATATCAAGACTGCAGGTATGCTGGCAGCCTCGTATTCCATTTTTGCCAGTTTGTTTCGCGCGCTGGGCGGGTGGTTATCCGACCGTTTTGGTGCGCGTCTGATTATGTACTGGACGTTTATCGTTGCCGCTGTTTGCACCTTTTTTCTGTCCTATCCGCCTACCGATTACGTGGTGCACGGCATTAAAGGCGACATCACTTTTAGCCTGGCGATAGGCCCCGTTGGTTTTATTTTTCTGATGTCTGTGCTGGGTCTGTTTATGTCGTTTGGCAAGGCCGCAGTGTACAAACATATTCCGGTTTATTATCCCGGTAATGTCGGCGCAGTGGGCGGTGCTGTCGGTATGATCGGCGGTTTGGGGGGCTTTCTATTGCCGTTGACTTTCGGGATGCTGAACGATTTGACCGGTATCTGGAGCAGTTGTTTCATGCTGCTGTTTGTCCTGGTGATGATAGCGCTGACCTGGATGCATTTCTCCATTGTCCAAATGGAACGCCGCGTCGTACCTGAATTGGCAAAGGTTTCGACCTACTTGCCGGAATTGAGTTATCCATCTAAATGGGTATTGACTGATTGGAATCCCGAAGATCAAAATTTCTGGGAAAAGACGGGCAAGCGGATCGCTGCACGTAACCTGTGGATCAGTATTCCGGCGTTGTTACTGGCGTTCGCAGTGTGGATGGTATGGAGCGTGGTGGTCATTAATTTACCCAGCATTGGTTTTAAATACACCACTAATGAACTGTTCTGGCTGGCAGCGTTGCCAGGCTTGTCCGGAGCGACCTTGCGGATTTTCTATTCATTCATGGTCCCTATTTTTGGTGGCCGCCGGTGGACGACGATCAGTACCGCCTCGTTGCTGTTGCCATCAATATGGATAGGTTTTGCGGTACAAAATCCCGAAACGCCGTACATATTAATGGTTGTATTGGCCTTGTTGTGCGGGTTTGGCGGCGGTAACTTTGCTTCCAGTATGGCGAATATCAGTTTTTTTTACCCGCAATCGCAAAAAGGTACTGCGCTGGGTTTGAATGCCGGCTTGGGTAATTTGGGTGTCAGTACAGTTCAGTTTGTAGTGCCTCTGGTTATCGCTGCGAGCGTATTCGGCTCATGGGGTGGTGATCCGCAAGTCTGGATTAAGGCTGAAGTTACAAAAAATATCTGGCTGCAAAATGCCGGTTTTATCTGGGTGCCGTTTATTATAGCGACCAGCATCGCAGCCTGGTTCGGTATGAATGACATTGCCTCGGCTAAAGCCTCATTTAAAGAGCAATCGATCATTTTCAAACGTAAGCACAATTATTTGATGTGCTGGTTATATACCGGGACTTTCGGTTCATTTATCGGTTATTCAGCGGGTTTTCCAATGCTGATTAAAATTTTGTTCCCCGCTGTTAATCCGACTCAGTACGCCTTTTTAGGTCCACTGGTCGGGGCGTTGATAAGGCCGGTAGGCGGTTGGCTGGCTGACAAACTGGGTGGTGCGCAGGTAACCTTGTGGAACTTTGTTATCATGGTAGCCGCGGTATTCGGTGTCCTGCATTTCATGCCTTCCGAGAACAATCCAGGTGATTTCTGGGGCTTTCTTGCGATGTTCATGCTGTTATTCATCACCACGGGCATCGGCAACGGTTCAACTTTCCGCATGATTCCAGTCATTTTTATGACCGAGCGTTTGTGTGCGGTGAAAGGACAAGCCGCAGAAGTGCTGGCTCAAGCGAGAAAAGACGCAGCGAAAGAAGCAGCTGCTGTGCTGGGGTTCAGTTCAGCGGTCGCGGCTTATGGTGCATTTTTTATCCCCAAGAGTTACGGTACGGCGATCAGTATGACCGGCAGACCGGACGCGGCCTTGTATTGCTTTATTGTTTTTTATATTACTTGCATAGCTATTACCTGGTGGAATTACGCGCGTAAAGCCGCAGCTATGCCTTGTTGATTTTTTTAAAATGTCGGGGCAATCCCTTGTGATTGCCCTTATGTATTGTTTACACCTACAAACACCATGGGCAACCACAAGGGATTGCCCCCTAAACATAGGTAAATTTTATGAGCCATTTCCTGGATCACTTGCTGTTTTTCAAGAAAAAAGTAGACACTTTCTCCGGTAATCACGGGGTGGTGACCAATGAAGATCGAAGCTGGGAGAACAGTTACCGATCGCGCTGGCAACACGACAAAATTGTGCGTTCTACCCATGGTGTTAATTGCACGGGATCATGCAGCTGGAAAATATACGTTAAGAACGGCTTGGTGACGTGGGAAACCCAGCAAACCGACTACCCCCGCACCCGCCCTGATATGCCCAATCACGAACCGCGCGGCTGTCCGCGCGGGGCGAGTTATTCCTGGTATTTGTATAGCGCCAATCGACTCAAATACCCGTTGATACGCGGACGTCTGGTCAGATTATGGCGCGAGGCACGGCAAACATTATCTCCCCTTGATGCTTGGGCATCGATAGTTGAAGACCCGATAAAAAGCACAGAATACAAATCAAAGCGCGGTTTGGGTGGCATGGTTCGCGCCAACTGGGAAGAAGTGAACGAAATTATTGCAGCCGCCAATATCTATACGGCAAAAACATTCGGCCCCGACCGTATTATCGGCTTTTCGCCTATTCCCGCGATGTCCATGGTTTCTTATGCCGCCGGTAGCCGTTACCTGTCGTTGATAGGCGGTGTCAGCTTAAGTTTCTATGATTGGTATTGCGATTTGCCGCCTGCCTCGCCGCAAACCTGGGGCGAGCAAACTGACGTACCCGAATCGGCGGACTGGTATAACGCCGGATTCATCATGATGTGGGGATCAAACGTCCCGCAAACCCGCACACCCGATGCCCACTTCATGACCGAAGCGCGTTATAAAGGCGCCAAGGTGGTGGTGGTCAGTCCTGATTATTCAGAAGCAAGCAAATTTGCCGATTTGTGGCTGCATCCCAAACAGGGAACAGATGCCGCGCTGTCGATGGCGATAGGTCACGTCGTCCTCAAGGAATTTCATGTCGAACGGCAAAGCCCTTATTTTAATCAATATGTGCGCGAAAATACGGATTTGCCGTTCTTGGTCCTGCTGAAAAAACAGGGCGGCTGTTATGTGCAGGACCGTTTCTTGAGAGCATCGGATTTTATGGGGCAGCTGGGCCAGGACAATAATCCGGACTGGAAAACGGTCGCTTACGACGAAATTAATGGTCATATTGTGCCGCCTTGCGGCTCTGTCGGCTTCCGCTGGGGCGAAAGCGGGCATTGGAACATCCAACAAAAAACCAAAGATGGACTGGCGGTGCAATTACGTTTAAGTTTAATTGATACCAAAGACGAGGTTGCCAGCGTCGGCTTCCCTTATTTTGGTGGTTCTGAACATCCGCATTTCACGCATTCTGCCCATGATACGATTCAACGGCGAAACGTTCCCGTTAAAAAAATTACCTTGGCCGATGGAACGGAGGTATTAGCTACCACGGTATTTGATTTGCTGGTTGCCAATTATGGTATAGACCGTGGTTTGGGTGGCGGTAATGTTGCGAGCTCTTATGATCAGGATGTGCCGTATACACCGGCATGGCAAGAAAAAATCACCGGCGTTAAACGGCAGAACGTCATTGCGTTAGCGCGTGAATTTGCGATAAACGCCGAGAAAACCCAGGGTCGATCCATGGTGATTTTAGGCGCGGGCATTAATCACTGGTATCACATGGACATGAATTACCGGGGCATCATCAATATGCTGATGATGTGCGGTTGTATTGGCCAGTCCGGCGGCGGTTGGGCGCATTATGTCGGACAGGAAAAACTGCGCCCGCAAACGGGCTGGTTGCCGCTGGCATTTGCGCTGGATTGGAAGCGTCCACCCCGGCAAATGAACAGTACGTCATTTTTTTACAACCACACCAGCCAATGGCGCTACGAGAAACTCAAAGTCAACGAGATTCTGTCACCGCTTGCTGATCCTGCGGATTGGCAGGGTAGTTTGATTGATTATAACGTACGTAGTGAACGCATGGGCTGGTTGCCTTCTGCGCCACAGTTGCAAACCAATCCTTTGCAAGTGGTTAAAGATGCAGAAAAAGCAAAAAAAGATCCGGTTGAATATGTGGTGAAAGCACTTAAAAGCGGCAAATTAAAAATGTCCTGTGAAGATCCCGATAATCCGCAAAACTTCCCGCGGAACCTGTTTGTCTGGCGTTCGAATTTACTGGGTTCATCGGGCAAGGGTCATGTATTTGCTAGGTACACAGCATGGTATACAAGGCAAAGACCTGGGCGAAGAGGGCGGTGAAAAACCGTCTGAAGTCGTCTGGCATGAAACTGCGGCAGAAGGCAAGCTCGATTTGCTGGTAACACTGGATTTTCGTATGTCCACAACTTGCCTGTATTCTGACATCGTCTTACCGACAGCGACCTGGTATGAGAAAAACGACCTCAATACTTCGGATATGCACCCTTTCATACATCCCTTATCGAAAGCGGTTGACCCCGCGTGGGAATCTCGTTCTGACTGGGATATTTACAAAGGCATTGCGCGTAAATTCTCCGAACTGACAGTAGGTCATTTAGGCGTGGAAAAGGATATCGTTGCCGTACCGATACTGCATGATACGCCCGGAGAATTGGCTCAAGCACTGGACGTTAAAGATTGGAAAAAGAAACAATGTGAGCCGATACCGGGCAAAACCATGCCAAATCTGGTGGTGGTGGAGCGTGATTATCCCAACACCTACAAAATGTATACAGCGCTAGGGCTGTTGATGAGTAAAATCGGAAACGGCGGCAAGGGTATTGCCTGGAATACTGAAACTGAAGTCAAATTCCTGGGTGAGCTAAACCGGCTGGTGACCGATGAGGGGATCAGTAAAGGCCTGCCGCGTATCGAGTCGGATATTGATGCTACGGAAATTATTTTGACGCTGGCTCCGGAAACCAATGGTCATGTTGCCGTCAAAGCCTGGGGAGCCTTAAGTAAAATCACCGGACGGGATCATACGCATCTGGCACGGCCTCGTGAAGATGACAAAATCCGCTTTTATGATATCCAGGCGCAGCCACGCAAGATTATTTCCTCACCTACCTGGAGCGGTCTTGAATCCGAACATGTCTGCTACAACGCGTGTTATACCAATGTCCACGAGCGCAATCCCTGGCGCACATTGACCGGTCGCCAGCAGTTTTATCAGGATCATAGCTGGATGCGGGCGTTTGGTGAAACCTTGTGCGTTTATAAACCGCCCGTTGATACCCGTTCCATCGCGCCGGTTTTAGGCCAAAAACCCAATGGCAACGACGAACTGGTCCTGAATTTCATTACCCCGCACCAGAAATGGGGCATACACAGTACCTACACCGATAACCTGTTGATGCTGACCTTGTCGCGCGGTGGGCCGATAGTCTGGGTGAGTGAAGTCGATGCGGCGAAAGTCGGCATTAAAGATAATGACTGGATAGAATCTTTCAATGTCAACGGTGCTTTGGTGGCGCGTGCCGTGGTCAGTCAGCGGGTGCCTGAAGGCATGTGCATGATGTATCACGCGCAGGAAAAAATCGTCAATATGCCCGGCTCAGAAACGACCGGCGGGCGTGGCGGTATCCATAATTCGGTCACTCGCGCGACACTTAAACCCACGCATATGATCGGCGGTTATGCCCAACAAAGTTATGGTTTTAACTATTACGGTACGGTCGGTTCCAATCGCGATGAATTTATCATTATTCGCAAGATGAACAAGATCGATTGGCTGGATGAAGAAATCCCCCCTGCCCCCCTTTTGCAAAGGGGGGTGAATAAGGATGCCTTGAAGTCCGCCGATGAATGCGCAACAGAGCATTTCTCTGATTCAGATAAGGTCTCCTCTTCAGTCCTCCCCTTTGATAAAGGGGGGCTAGGGGGGATTTCCGCCGAGCAAACCACATCGGGAGTAATACAATGACTAATTTGTCTGGAACAAATTTGGACAGCGAAGCGGGTTCCGAAGGAACGCCGCCCAGTAAAGGATCGCGCAATATTCGCGCGCAGATTGGTATGGTTCTGAACCTGGACAAGTGTATCGGCTGCCACACCTGTTCTATCACTTGTAAAAACGTTTGGACATCCAGGGAAGGCGTCGAATACGCCTGGTTTAACAATGTCGAAACCAAACCCGGCATCGGTTTTCCCAATCAGTGGGAAAATCAGAAGAAATGGAACGGCGGCTGGGTACGGAAAATTAACGGCAGGATAGAGCCGCGTCAGGGTGGCAAGCTCAAGAGCTTGAGTAATATTTTTGCCAATCCGGACTTGCCGGAAATTGATGATTATTACGAACCTTTTGATTTTGATTACAGCCATTTACAAAATGCGTCTGAATCGAAAGTGCCGCCTACAGCAAGACCGCGATCACTGATAACGGGTGAACGCATGGAAAAAATAGAAGGCGGGCCTAACTGGGAAGAAATTCTGGGGACGGAGTTTGAATCCCGCTCGCGCGATGTCAATTTCGATCAGATCCAGAAAGACATGTACGGTGAATTTGAAAACACCTTCATGATGTATTTGCCGCGTTTGTGCGAGCATTGCTTGAATCCGACCTGCGTTGCCGCCTGCCCCAGCGGCTCTATCTACAAGCGCGAGGAAGACGGCATCGTGCTGATCGATCAGGACAAATGCCGGGGCTGGCGCATGTGCGTTTCCGCCTGTCCATACAAAAAAATCTACTATAACTGGGAAACCGGAAAATCGGAAAAATGCACGTTCTGTTATCCGCGCATCGAAGCGGGTGAACCGACGGTTTGTTCGGAAACCTGTGTCGGGCGCATTCGTTATCTGGGCGTGCTGCTCTATGATGCCGACCGTATCGAAGCGGCGGCCAGCTGTGAGAACGAGCAGGATTTGTACAGCCAACAACTGGATATTTTTCTTGATCCTAATGATGAAGACGTTATAGCCGAAGCGCGGGCAGCCGGTATTCCCGAATCCTGGTTGACCGCGGCGCAGGAATCGCCGGTTTATAAAATGGCAATAGACTGGAAAGTGGCGTTTCCGCTGCATCCCGAATTTCGCACCTTGCCGATGGTGTGGTATGTGCCGCCGCTTTCGCCGATTCAAGCCGCGGCTGAAAACGATCAAATCGGTATGGATGGTGATATTCCCGATGTGCGCTCCTTGCGTATTCCGGTGCGTTACCTCGCCAATTTACTCACCGCCGGCAAGGAAGAGCCGATAGTGCTGGCATTGGAGCGGATGCTTGCGATGCGCAGCTTTATGCGCGGCAAAACGGTTGATAATGAAGTTAATACCGCCGTATTGGATCGCGTTGATCTGACCCAGCTGCAAGTTGAGGAAATGTATCGCTATATGGCGATTGCCAATTACGAGGATCGTTTTGTTATCCCGACCAGCCACCGCGAATATGCCACCGCTACGTTCGATGCTTACGGCGAACAGGGCGGTTGCGGTTTCAGTTTCGGCAGCGGTTGTTCTACCGGTAACAGTGAAACCAATTTATTCGGCGGTAACAAGAAGCCTCAGCGTAGCGGCGGTATCCCAATCAAGATTCCCATAAAAGTCGAGTCTTTAAAGTAAATATACCCTGCACGGTCACGTTTGCGGAATTCTTATTACCACGAAGGGCACGAAGAACACGAAGAAAAAATATAAAACTTCGTGTTCTTCGTGGTGAAAAAACTGCTTAAGAAAATTCACAACTGTGGCAGGCTTGTAGGGTGCGCCCCGCGTGCACCTTGGTAAATGAACGATACAGAGGAAAGACAATGCTAATACCGAAAGTTCTATCACACCTATTAAGCTATCCGGAAGCCGAAACGTTGGCTGCACTGGACGAAATGGCCGCGGTTATCGAACAGGAAAACCGGTTGCGGGGAGATCAAAAAAAACCGGTACTGGC
>JAQTMV010000107.1 GCA_028714175.1 Methylococcales bacterium | reverse complement strand
AAGACCTGGGGATTAAATTTGACAAGCGCGGCGTTGTTGCCGCTTTTGTCTTCAATACCACCAAACGTTCGAAATAAGCATGTAGAGTTGCGGTTTATTGCGTCTCTACAAGTCTGTACCCGCCATCATATCCAAAGCCAATGCTTCGGCGACTTTAATGCCATCCACCGCTGCGGAAAGAATCCCGCCCGCATACCCGGCGCCCTCACCTGCCGGATACAAGCCCTTCGTATTTATGCTTTGGTAATGTGCATTGCGCTTGATACGAACAGGCGATGATGTGCGCGTTTCAACGCCCGTTAACACCGCATCATCCATGGCAAAGCCTTTTATTTTCTTGTCGAAGGCGGGCAAGGCTTCGCGTATTGCATCTATGGCATAATCCGGCAAGGCCTTACTTAGGTCACCCAACTGTACTCCGGGGGTATAAGAGGGCAGTACTGAACCAAAAACTGAAGAAGGACGATTTGAGAGAAAATCACCGACCAGCTGCCCCGGTGCCTGATAGGTTTCTCCACCCAGTTTAAAGGCGTTGGCTTCCAACTGGCGCTGAAAATCGATGCCTGCCAACGGGTGGCCTGGGTAATCATCAGGGGTGATGCCAACAACGATGCCGCTGTTGGCGTTACGCTCGTTGCGTGAGTATTGGCTCATACCATTAGTAACGACATGTCCTGCTTCAGAGGTAGCCGCCACCACCGTACCGCCAGGACACATGCAGAAACTGTAAACAGAGCGGCCATTGCGACAGTGATGCACCAGTTTGTAATCAGCCGCCCCCAGCAAGGGATGACCCGCATGATTGCCAAAACGGCATCTGTCGATCAGCGACTGCGGATGCTCAATGCGAAAACCGATAGAAAAAGGTTTGGCTTCAATATAAACGCCGCGTTCATAAAGCATTTTGAAGGTATCGCACGCGCTGTGGCCGACAGCCAGCACCACGTGATTGCTACGAATAGTTTCACCATTGGCAAGTATTACACCGCATACCTGGCCATTTTCAATAGCTATCGTATCGACCCGGCTTTGAAATCGAATCTCTCCACCTGATGACTCGATAGTGGCGCGTATTTGTTCCACTATAGTCACCAGTTTAAAGGTGCCGATATGGGGCTTGCTGACACACAGAATTTCGGCAGGCGCGCCCGCTTTTACGAATTCAGTAAGCACTTTGCGGCCATAATGATTGGGATCCTTGATCTGGGTATAGAGTTTGCCGTCGGAAAAAGTGCCTGCTCCGCCCTCGCCAAACTGCACATTGGATTCCGGGTTAAAAATGCCTTTGCGCCAAAGTCCGAAAGTATCTTTGGTGCGTTCACGCACTTCTTTACCCCGTTCCAGAATAATCGGGCGAAAGCCCATCTGCGCCAGGATCAACCCGGCAAACAGCCCGCAAGGCCCTGTACCGATTACAACGGGCCGCTCTGTCAAATTGCCCGGAGCCCGGGTTACGAAATGGTAAGTGGTGTCGGGCGTTAAGAAGATATGTGGATCATTTTTTAGACGCAATAAAATGGCGTGTTCATTTTTCGTTTCAACATCGAGCGTATAAACAAGACTGATTGCATCCCGCTTACGCGCATCGTGGCCTTGCCGGAATATTGTATAAGCGATGAGCTCCTCTGCGCCGATCATCAACCGCTTGAGTATGGCTGTTTTGATCGCGCTTTCAGCGTGATCCAGCGGGAGTTTAAATTCGGTGATTCTCAACATGTTTAATAGTCCAGTAAAGCCCTTTTAATATATAAGACTCTATATGTTTCCAGCGATAATGTAATTTAACGACATTTATTTATACCCTTATCTTTTTTCATTTCGTCAGTGAGTCTTTATTTATTTTACATTAATAGCAATTGAACCGTCGTTTGTGAATATAATTAGCGTTTTTCTAAAATACAAAATAATAATCGTTCGCTATAGCAACACTCCGTGTGCTACACAACAAAAACAAGAAGGATAAAGCAATGAAAAAACCAAGATCACTCATCATATTTTTTATTATTTCTTTTTTTAATATCAGCGAGGTTAATGCCACAGAGCATCATAGCGGCCATGGCGGCGGTAGTGGTGGCGGCGGTGGCAGCGCAGGTTCTTGTGGAAAACCAAATCTGGGCAAATTCATGCCGCCACATTTGGCAACCATCGCACCTGAAGGAGAGTTTTCTTTTCGGGTTTTCAATATCGACAAACCGGAGCAAATTTCTGTAACGGTGAAGAATATTCCTGTTGAAGTAACGGCTGAGTTTAAAGATCCTTATTATCTGGTTAAAGGAAAAATGCCTGCCTCTCTTGTTAACACGGCTGCTCGAATTAACATCAAGGTCAATGCTAAATCACCACATTGTGAAGCCGAGAACGGGTGGCTGTTGAAAATATCCGGCAAATAATTTGTATATTCCACGGCATCAAATGTGTCTTAGTAAATTCTATCGCAGTTGATACATCTGCTTAGCTCCTTTTTCATTGATTGCCTGGCTATCGTTTATGACTGAAAACCAATCTATTAAAAAATGTGCAGTCTGTTGTCTGGCGCAACGTTTTGATATTAGTGCATTAACGAAATTGCTGTCAGACTCGGCACTGATAAGAATTATCAAAGACGCATTACTGATTGAAGACAATGACTCCTGGTCAGTCGTATTTGCTTACGGCGCTGTGGTGCATTGGAATGTCAGCACAGAACAGCAGGTTAGGCTCCATCAGTTATTATTGAATCACGCAGAAAATCCGTTGGCCACCATAGAGGAAGAAAACTTCACTTTCGCTCTCGATTGTCCCAATACTCGTATTATCGAAGATCATATTGAAATAGAGTCTTCTGATCCCATTTTGATATTTTCATTATCTCAAGGCATGGCCCAATCGATTAAACTGGCCTCTTTTGAAACCAATGCTCTTACAACCATCATCAATACCAGCTATATTCCGGAATCATTGGCAAAAGATGGCAGTATCAAGTTAAGCCGTCATAAAATAGCGAAAATTCGCGGACAATTGTTTTTAACCAAAAGCGATATTATTTTAAATTATGACTTGCTGGATACACCTGATTTTTTTTGGGAACACCCTGAATATGAACCCTTTTACAGCATAACTGCAAAATATCTGGAAATAGCCCCGCGCACTGAGGTATTGTCAAAGAAGCTTGAAACCATCCATGAGTTATTTGAAATGTTGGCGGATGAACAAAAACACAGACATTCATCGATACTGGAATGGATTATTATTTGGTTGATCGCTTTTGAAATCGGCATGACGATATTCGATAAAGTGTTTTGAACCTGACTTTACAAACCCGAATCTTTAATGCTCAGCTACCGACACTCATTTCATGCAGGCAATTTTGCCGATGTTTTAAAACATATCGTTTTAATCGAAATCCTTGAGTATCTGAAAAAGAAAGATAAATCTTTCTGTTGCATCGATACCCATGCAGGCCCCGGGACTTATCAGCTAAACGGTGATTACGCGCTAACAAACAGGGAGTTTGAAAAGGGTATCGGCAAATTATGGCAACGTGATGATTTGCCGGACCGCGTTGCCAACTATGTTGATCTCATCAAAGTCTTTAATAGCTCTGCGCTATTGACCCGCTATCCCGGTTCATCAGCAATTGCAAAACAGTTATTGCGTAGCAAGGATCGCTTGTTTTTATATGAATTGCATTCAACGGAAATAGAGCTATTACGCAATACCGTCAAAAAAGATCGGCGTATCAAGGTATTTCACGCCGATGGCTTAAAACACGCGATGGGTTTATTACCGCCTGCCGAACACCGTGGGTTGACGCTAATCGATCCTTCCTATGAAATCAAAAGCGACTACAATCTGGTTGTCGAAACCCTGGTAAATATGTACAAACGCTTTGCTACAGGTACTTACGCACTCTGGTATCCGGTAGTAGAACGCAGCCGCAATCAGAAACTGGAAAAGGCCATACACAACAGTACTATCAAAAATGTGCAGCTATTTGAATTGGGTGTACGGAGTGATACAGATCAACTTGGCATGACTGCCAGCGGTATGATCGTGGTTAATCCTCCGTGGACTTTAGCTGTGACAATGCAACAGATTCTGCCCTGGCTGGCCGATGTTTTTGGTTATGATGGCGCCGGCTTTTATCGCATACAAACCTTATTTGGAGAGTAGCCCTGACACTCGTCCGGAGATTGTATCACCGATCTTTTGTGGATAATAAAAATCAATACCCCGTATTTATTGGTACATGGCCATGCTGTTTCCAATACAATATACCTGAAATAGTCTGAAACTGTACCCTCCCCTAACCTCGATACCTTTTTGTGAGCCGCAAATGAACCTTGAAGTGTATTTATCCCTTTTTGCCTTGATGCTGACTGTTTTGGGTGGCATGTTGTTAGCCATCAAAACGAGCTTAATCGTTGATAATACCAAAGTTAAAACAGATGCATTGTCGATTTTCCCATTATTTGAGTCATTAAACCCATCGCTATATTTAAAATACGGCCCTATTTTGCTCGCCCTGTTTTTGCCTTCCTTGTCATTGGCAGCCGAGGATACAAATATTGCCAGTCCAGCACAACCCTTGGACTTGACTCACCATTGGGCAGGCTATCTGGCT
The DNA here is from genome assembly GCA_028714175.1 of Methylococcales bacterium. GTDB lineage: Bacteria > Pseudomonadota > Gammaproteobacteria > Methylococcales > Methylomonadaceae > JAGXGJ01. The sequence goes on along the minus strand of JAQTMV010000107.1, from coordinate 13,484 downwards.
TTGATTGTTTTTGCTGTTGCCTACATTCTTGCCATGTCAGAGGAAGTGACCGAGTTAAAAAAGTCGAAGCCTATGGTGTTTGCAGCAAGTCTTATCTGGATCTTTATTGCTGCTGTTTATACCAGCGGCGGAATGAGCGAACAGGCAAGTGTTGCCTTCCGCTCTACTCTCGAAGGTTATGGAGAACTGTTTTTGTTCATCATGGTGTTGATGACTTACTTGAATGCGATGGAAGACAGGGGCGTGTTTGACAGCCTGAGGGTCTGGTTGTTAAGCAAGAATTTCAGTTACCGGCAATTATTCTGGATTACCGGCTTTCAGTCTTTCTTTATTTCGTCTGCATGCAACAATCTGACTACCGCTTTGCTGATGGGTTCGGTTATTTTGGCTATGGGTAAAGGAAACCCACGCTTTGTTACCTTGTCCTGCATCAATGTTGTGGTCGCCACCAATGCGGGTGGCTCATTCAGTCCTTTCGGCGATATCACCACGCTGTTGATATGGCAAAAGGGTGTAGTACCCTTTACCGATTTCTTTTCCCTGTTGATCCCTGCCCTCGTCAACTTCGCGATACCCGCAGCCATCATGCATTTCTTTATCCCGAAAGAAAGACCCGCGGCGGTAATGGAAGCCCAGGATATGAAGCGGGGCGGCTGGGTAATCATCTTTTTGTTTGTATTGACGATTATTACGTCGGCTTGCTTTGAAAACTTTCTGGACCTGCCTCCCGCCGCCGGCATGATGTTGGGATTAACCTATTTAAAGTTTTTCAGTTATTACCTGCAAAAAACCAGCGATTCTCATCCAGTATTGATACCAGAGGATTTGACCGATGTCAAAATTGACTATTTCGCCCCGATGAAATATATGAACAATCCGCAAGCAGAGAAAAATAAAGAGGTGGCGAAGGAGCTACCTTTTGATATTTTCCAGAAAATCGCAAATCTGGAATGGGATACGCTGCTGTTCTTTTACGGAGTAATGGTGGGCGTCGGAGGTTTGAGCTTTATCGGCTATCTGGGTGTGGCATCTCAACACCTTTACGGTGAAATAGATCCTACTGTTGCGAATATTCTGGTGGGCATTGCCTCGGCTTTTGTCGATAACGGCACTATTATGCTGTCCGTATTGACAATGGCGCCTGATATTTCTCAAGGTCAGTGGTTACTGGTAACGTTGACCGCCGGTGTAGGCGGCAGCATGTTGGCGATAGGATCAGCTGCCGGCGTCGGTTTAATGGGGCAAGCCAAAGGCGTTTATACTTTTGTCAGCCATTTAAAATGGACGCCGGCCATCGTACTGGGCTACTTCGGCGGCATTGCAGCCCACTTCCTGATTAATGGCCGTTATTTTTAAAAATCTACAGCTTCGCCGGGAAGAATGCTTATCAACTTGTTATGTCATCAACACGCCTTAAGACTAATTTGCTAAGAGCGGGAAGGATGATAAATGTGCAAACCATGATCCAGAAAATACCAATCGTAATCACCAGGCCCATACTGGCGATGCCCTGATGGGGTGAAAAAGCCAAGCCGGCAAAACTGGAAGCGGTCGTTAGTGCGCCATAAAACATGGCTCTGGCGGTACTGGATTGATAGATATTTTGTTTTTCAGAAAGCGAATGATGCAGCTTTTCGACCATATGGATGCCATTATCAACGCCCAGTCCCAATAATAACGGCAAGGCGATAATATTGGCAAAATTAATAGGCGTGCCGGTAATGACGGTACTGGCCATCGTGAATAACCCTGCCAGAATGAGGGGGGTCATGACCAGCAAAGTATCGGTAAAATTGCGGCGGATAGCAAACAACAGCAGTGCAATGGTGATAAGGGCAATGACTATCGCTTGCTGAAAAGCGGCGACAACCTCTTTCATCGATTCCCAATACATGATCGGCAAATCTGTCGTTTCAGGTGCTACTGCCTGTACATCGGTAACAAACTCTTGCAGGGCGGCCAAATTGTTTAAGTCTTTTTTAGGGAATATCTGGATACGGTACTGACCGTCTTTGCTTAACCACCGGTCTTTTATATCTGCCGGAAGATCATCCAGCGTAATTTCCCTGGCGTTAAAACTGGCATAGAGTTCGTTCATGGCGTTCGGAAGCGTACCGATTAAAGTCGTCTGTATTTTCTCGATAAACTGGCGCCGGCTTGGTTCCTGACGTGCAGCAAGCTCAATCAGGATATCCTGCAATTCTTTTTTAAAGTCTTTTAATACTTTTATTTCATGCGCATCAGTTTTTTCAGGCAGGATGTTGTCTATCGTTTTTATCAGCTTATTAATGCCGGCAGCAGGTTCATTATCGGATTTTAACGCTGGAAAACTCTGAGCTTGCGATCCAAGCACCATTGCCATATCTTCAATTATCGCCAATTTATCCTCTTGATCGGAAGGTATGAAATCAAAAAGACTGATCGTTTTATCAACAGAACCAATTGCTCCAAGTTTTCTCCGCAAATCTTTGGCCGTTTTTTCGTCTTTAGCCAAAACTGTCAATGTCATCGGCGTTGTCTCTTTATCTTTCATCAAATTCTTGAAAGCAATGACCGATTCAGTAGTTGGATCACGCAGATTAATCGGGTTGAAATCAGTTTTGACTTTAAATACCAGCACGATGGATATAGCTGCGACAACGAAGGTTATTATGGAAACGGGTTTGGCATAATGGAGTGTAAATGTCGCCAATTTTTCGGCTAACGTTGAAAAGGCGGGGTGAGTCGATGTCGTTTCGGAGTTTACCGACACCGGGATGATTTTTAGTAGCGCCGGCAAGACAACCAAGGTAACTAAAAGACAGATGAACAGGCTCGTTCCGGCCAACAAGCCAAGCTCTGACACCCCTTTGTAATCAGTCGGAATAAACGCATAAAGTCCGATGGCCGTAGTGCCGGCACATAATAATAAAGAAGGACTTGTGGAAATTAACGTGCTGCGCAATGCAATTACACTATCAATATGATGGAGCAGATTATCTCGATAACGCAAACAAAAATGAATGGCATATTCCACGCCCAAACCGATATTGGATACGGCAAAAGCAACCGAAATCAAATTCAATTCCTTCACTGAAAAGGCGGCGAATGCTCCACAAAAAATCATCCCCAGGACCAAAGCAATCAGTGTGGCCGCTGACAGCAAAATGGAACGATAGGCAACCAGCAAAATGAATAAAACCAGCACGATTGAGAAAATACTGGCGGTAAATGTGCCGGTGCTCATGCCCAGCAATTCATCATCTTCAAGACCTACCTCACCGGTAACCCAAACTTTAACCGAAGGCAGATTAGGGTCCTGAATTTCAGCAACAGCTTTACGAATAGCTTCAATCGGATTCTCGGCCGGGCGAATCTGTGAATAATCAAATTTGGGCAAAATGCTAATAAAACCGTTCCTGGAGCGGGATACACTTAATTTCTTTTCAGCAATCAAGTCTTCCCAGGAAAGCAAGCTGTTTTCACCATTTATGCTTTTATGAAGCGCAAACGTAACCTTATCAATCAATGCCGGCAAATCGATTGGTACCGCCTGGGTTTTGTTTGAAGTCGCCAGCGCATCTTCAAGAATGGAAAAAAAACCCGTCAAATTGGGTTCCTGTGAAATTCTGCCTATAAACGGCTGAGCCTGGGCCAAATTGCCGGATATGGTCTGCAAATCGGTTATATCGAGATAAAGCAGCCCGTTTTGACGAAAAAACTCGTTTTCGCCGGGAATATAAATGGACTCAAAATTGGCTTTGTCAGCGCTTAACAAGCGCCCCAAGCGTTTAGTCGCAGATTTGGTTAATTCGGGCGTATCTGATTCAACCACCAGAAAAAGTCTGTGTATATCCTGCGAAAAGGCTTTTTGAAAATTGCGGCGGTTTTGCTGAAAAGGCGCGTCAGGGGCGATCAGGTTGGTAGTGTCCGTATTAATAGTCAAATGACTGGCTGTATACTGCCACGCAAAAAATGCGAGCAACCCGACGATTACCAGCACCAGCCAGGGATTGCGAAGAGTCCAGTTTCCCCAAAGGGAAAGATAATAACGACTATGGATTTTTAACGACATTATTAGGATCCGCTTATTCAAGCATTAATGAATTATGAGAGTATCCAAAGTATTCAAGACGTCACTTCGGGATTCGATAAGTTCTTTGCCCTGTTGCTTGATGAAGAGGGCGGCGATTTTTTCTGTATTTGCGGCTTTCATTCCGTCTTTTTGACCGAGACAAAGCAGCGCTGTTGACCACGCGTCAGCAACGACCGGATCTTCATGAATGACAGTGACCGAAACCAGGTCATGAGTAACCGGCCGCCCTGTCCGTGCATCAAGAATATGACTATAACGCAGGCCACGATCATCAAAATAATGCCTGTAGGTACCTGAAGTCATGACTGCAATCGGTGATTTCGGCATAGTAATGATTTTATGCATGACCTGCGCTCCCGGCAAAGGCCGTTCCACGGCAATGCGCCAGAGGCTAGTGTCCGGTTTATGGCCCCGGGTTTTCAATTCCCCACCGATCTCGACTAAATAATTCACTATGCCTTTTTGCGCCAGCAAACTGCTGATCCTTTCCACGCTATAACCTTGCGCGATCGACGATAAATCAACTTTCAAATTCGATTGTTTTTTACGCAAGTGTGTTTCATCGACGATTTCCAGCTTTTCCATGCCGATTTGGGTCAGCGTTTCAAGGATTGCGGAATCGTCCGGAATCGTCAGTGCATCATCCCGAAAACCCCATAAGTCGAATAACGGTTTGATCGTTAAATCGTAGCAGCCCTGGCTAAGCTGATGAACGGTCTGTGCTACGCGAACCAAAGATACGATTTCGCCACCTACCTCTTGACTGTCCATGTTTTCGGTATTATTGAAGGTTTCTATAATCGAGTCAGGGCGGTAATTGGAAAGGACTTTATCAATTGTCGCAAATTCGTTTACGATGCTGGACTTAAGATTTTTTTCGTCCACCGGCAATTCGGACCAATAACTGATATGGTATGTTGTCCCTTGAGCAGAACCTTCCAGCTTCTGAACAGCAGGTTCCGAGCATCCGGTCAGCATAACCAGAAACAGCGCCATACCGTAATATTTGGATAAACTGGATAAATAATGCCGCCGGCAAACGATAAAACCAATAAAGTCTGACGATTCCATTTTGATGCTTGCTGTATGGGTTATTCCTTGCTGTCGTTTCATCATCATTACACGTTTTTTACCGGATTATAGCGATAGCAGTTGGCCTTTGTTAATAGGCAAAACGTGATATTATAATCTCAAACACCTAATTAATTTAAAAAAATCATCTTTACTCGGGAATGTGCGCACTATAATTTCAGCGAATTCATCTTTCGATACGGCCTCGAGTCCCGAGCCAGGACGAGAGGATAGAACGAACGGAATCGCTGTTTCTACTGTCTAATTAAATGTAAGATACTATGTTATCCTGATTCTAATCCTTCACAATATCAGGTAGCATGTGCCCTTCAAAATGCTCTAAACAGCCACAAAATATGAATATAAAATCCGTGCTTCGAAGCATATTGTTATGCAGCCTGGTCTTGTTGCCCGGCATGGCTATGAGTAATACACTGGAGCAACAAAGACATGATTTTTTGCTGGCGGAAAAACTGGTTGAACAGGACGATGAGAATGCGTTTTTAAGCCTGAGCGCCACATTGGTGGATTATCCGCTTTATCCTTATTTGCAATATCAGTGGCTACGAAATAATTTACCACAAACCGATAAGGTTCTGGCTTTTTTATCGGCTTATAAAGATACCCGTTATGCCGATTTGCTGCGATCCAAATGGCTTGGTTATCTGGCTAACCAGGATCGATGGTTCGAATTTATCCAGCATTATCAAGCAAGTGATAATACGGCTCTGGAATGCCAGTTCTATTGGGCGCATTTTAAAACGGGCAACCAACTTCTGGCTCTAAACGCAGCAAAAAGGTTATGGGCTACAGGCGATTTTTATCCTGAAGAATGTGATCCGCTGCTATCGGCATTGGCACTATCGCCTCTTCTCACCCCTGAATTAATTTGGCAACGCTTTGAGTTAGCGTTAAAGAAAGAAAATATCACATTGGCAGCTTATGTGCAGCGTTTGCTCAATAAACCGGATCAGAGCATTGCTGAACTTTGGTTACAGGTTCATAACACACCTGCGTTAATCGAAGACCGTAGTTTCTGGAGCAGCAACGGCATACAACAAGGACGTATTTTTGCATACGGTGTGGATAGAATGGCCAAGTCGGATCCGGACTTGGCGATTAATATTTGGGATAGCAGAAAACGCAATTTCAACATAGATACGCAAACTGCCCAGCAACTTGAACGCAGACTCGCGCTTGCGTTGGCACGTAGCCAGGATAGCAAGGCATACAGCCGTCTGAATCAGTTGCTAACTGTTGATGCGGAAGTCAGGGAATGGAAAGTAAGAGCCGCCTTACTGGAACAAAACTGGCAACATGTTGCCAATGCTTTGGCAGACTTAACGCTCGAAGAGCGGAAAGAGCCTCGATGGCAATACTGGCAAGCTCGATCCTTGGTCGAAACCGGAAATGCGGCACAAGGGCGATCCATTTATAATCAACTCTCGGAAGATAGAAGTTTTTATGGTTTTATGGCGGCAGATGCCATCAATAAATCGTACCCTCTGGGTGATAAACCTGTTGTTATGACCGGCAATGAACTCGAAATACTGGCTACTGAAACCGATTTCAAAGTCTTTCAGGAGCTTGATTTTTTAAACCGGCAAGCGGAAGCGCAGCGACAGTGGTGGTTTGCAGTAAGAAAATTGACTAAAGAACGACTTATGATTGCTGCTAAATTAGCTCAACGGTGGCAATGGGATCAGGTTGCCATTATTACTTTAGTCAAAGCGGATTACTGGGATGATTTAGCACTGCGATTTCCTGTGAATTACCTGAATCAGGTTCAGAGCAACGCCTATCGGCAAAATCTTGACGCCGCGATTGTATTTGGCTTAATTCGCCAGGAAAGCATGTTGGATAAAAATGCCCGGTCAGCAGCAGGGGCTCAAGGATTAATGCAAATCATGCCGAAAACAGGGCAGCAGATAGCCCACTCCCTCGGGGAATCCTGGCAATCAGGAAACAGCCTGTTTAACCCCGATGTCAATATTAAATACGGTGCTTTTTACTATAGGCAACTATTAAACCGGTTTAATGGCCATTTTGCCCTTGCAACGGCCGCTTACAACGCAGGACCAAACCGGGTAAGCAAATGGTTACCCTATAACAGGCCTGTCCCTGCCGATATCTGGATAGAAACAATCCCATTTAAAGAAACCAGAAAATATGTAAGTTCGGTTCTTTTTTACAGCATAATTTATCAGCAACGACTACAGGGCAATGCGTTAAAAATAACAAAATGGCTGTCTGATGTAGGCCCCGGTTAAAAATTGAGCTGATTTTTTTCGGTGTCTGTTAGATAATATGATGCTCTATAATCAGTAAAAAATGACCAAGGTACACATACGTATGGAGAAACAGCATAGTTTTACGCGCGAAGAACTACTGAAGTCCGGGAGGGGAGAGTTATACGGACCCAAAAACGCGCAATTGCCGCTGCCCAATATGCTAATGATGGATCGTATTACCCTTATTACGGATAAAGGGGGTTTATATGGCAAGGGTGAAATCATTGCTGAGCTGGATATAAACCCCGATTTGTGGTTTTTTGCCTGTCATTTTCAAGGCGATCCGGTAATGCCTGGTTGCCTGGGACTGGATGCCATGTGGCAACTGGTAGGCTTTTTTTTATGCTGGATGGGCGGCCCGGGCAAAGGGCGTGCCTTGGGTGTCGGGGAAGTTAAATTTACCGGGCAAGTGCTGCCCACAGCTAAAAAAGTAACATACAGAATCAATTTAAAAAGACTGATTATGCGCAAGCTGTTTATGGGTATTGCTGATGCCACGATGGAAGTAGATGGTAAGGTTATATACGAGGCTACCGATTTACGCGTTGGTTTATTTACTTCTACAGAAGATTTCTAAGGGGTTATAGCAATGAAAAGAGTCGTAGTAACCGGTTTAGGCATTGTTTCCAGCATAGGAAATAACCGGACAGAAGTTGTCAATTCCTTAAAACAAGGCCGTTCAGGAATCACTTTTGCAAAAGTTTATCAGGACTTGGGTTTTCGCAGCCATGTTCATGGGCCTGTCAATATAGACCTGGACGCATTCATCGACCGTAAAATAAAACGCTTTATGGGCGACGGCGCTGCCTTTAACTATATTGCCATGCAGCAGGCGATTGATGACTCAGGCCTGGATGAAGCAGACGTATCAAATGTCAGAACCGGCCTGGTTATGGGATCGGGCGGACCTTCAACATCAAATATTGTTGAAGCGGCTGATATATTGCGTGAAAAAGGTATTAGAAAAGTCGGGCCCTATATGGTGCCCAGAAGCATGTCCAGCACCAATACCGCGTGTCTGGCGACGCCTTATAAAATTAAAGGCGTGAATTATTCCATTAGCTCGGCGTGCGCAACAAGTGCCCACTGTATTGGCCATGGCATGGAATTAATTCAAATGGGCAAGCAGGATATAGTGTTTGCCGGTGGCGGTGAAGAGGTACACTGGACCATGTCGGTGTTATTCGATGCAATGGGCGCATTGTCATCCAAATATAATGATGCCCCTACAACCGCATCCAGACCTTATGATGAAACCCGGGATGGTTTTGTTATCTCCGGCGGCGGCGGCGTATTGGTGCTTGAAAATCTGGAGCATGCCAAGGCCCGTGGCGCCAAAATTTACGCAGAATTGACCGGTTACGGCGCAACGTCCGACGGTTACGATATGGTTCAACCCTCCGGCGAGGGTGCAGTACGTTGCATGCAGCAGGCCATGGCGACAGTAAACGGCAAGATTGATTATGTCAATGCTCATGGCACCAGCACCCCTGTTGGCGATACCAAAGAACTGGAAGCATTACGCACCGTGTTTGGTGAAGACAATGTGCCCTGGGTCAGTTCAACAAAATCACTGACCGGCCACGCATTGGGCGCTGCCGGCGTTAATGAAGCGATTTATTCCCTAGCAATGATGGAAGAAAACTTCCTCAGCGCTTCAGCCAATATTACCCGGCTTGATCCCGGCGCTGAAGGCATTCCCATTGTCCGTGAACGTAAAGATAATGTTACGTTAAACACCATTATGTCGAACAGTTTCGGTTTTGGCGGCACTAACGCAACCTTGATTTTTCAGCGTTATGCGTAAATGATGGCCCACTGAGACAATCCGTGGGCCTATTTTCCTTCTCCCTACCTACTCAAAATATCTCTGACCATGTCAGATCCAAAACAAAAATCCAGAGTTCAATTTAACAAATTACAAAAACGGTTACGGCACGCTGTCGGTGATGCAATTGCCGACTATAACATGATCGAGAATGGCGATAAGGTCATGGTCTGTTTATCAGGTGGCAAGGATTCTTTTACGCTATTGGACATCCTGATGAATTTACAGAAAACCGCGCCCGTTGATTTTGAATTGATTGCAGTCAATCTGGATCAAAAACAGCCCGGCTTTCCTGAACACGTCTTACCCGCTTATCTGAAATCCCTGGATGTGCCTTATCATATTATTGAAAAAGATACCTACAGCGTAGTAAAACGTATTATTCCTGAAGGCAATACTACCTGCGGGTTGTGCTCGCGCTTGCGGCGCGGCACGTTATACGGTTACGCTGAAGCCAACAATGTCACCAAAATAGCCTTGGGCCATCATCGTGATGATATACTTGAAACGTTTTTTCTGAATATTTTTTATGGCGGAAAACTCAAAGCCATGCCGCCCAAGTTATTAAGTGACGATAAGAAAAATATCGTTATCAGGCCGCTGGCTTATACGCGTGAGAAAGACATAGAACGCTTTGCCGCATTCAGGGATTTTCCTATTATCCCCTGTAACTTGTGCGGCTCACAGGCAAACCTGCAAAGACAGGCCATGAAAGCCATGTTAAAAAGCTGGGATAAGCAGTTTCCGGGACGTCTTGAAACCATATTTACCAGTCTGCAAAACGTTGCGCCTTCACAGCTGGCCGATACGCAGTTATTTGATTTTGCAGGGCTGATACGTAGCCAGCAAATTGAAGGACAAATTGTTTATTTAAGCCCATGACAACTATCCAATTTATAAACACCCCTGCTCAGCTGGCCATATTATGTGATCAAATAAAAAAAGAACCCTGGCTGGCTCTTGATACCGAGTTTCTACGCGAAAAAACCTATTATCCAAAATTTTGCCTGTTGCAGATAGCAACTCCCGAATGGGTTGCCTGCGTTGATCCGATAGTTTTACCCAAGCTGGATGATCTTTTTGAAGCGATATGCAACCCTGCTATCGTAAAAGTATTTCACTCCTGTCGACAAGATTTGGAAATCTTTTATCAATTGACTGGCAAATTGCCAGCACCTGTTTTTGATACCCAAGTCGCAGCGCCGTTGCTGGGTTTCCAGGATAATCCAGGTTATGCGATGCTGGTTTCCAGCCTGTTAAGCATTAACCTGAACAAAGCGCACACCCGGGCAGATTGGAGCAAACGGCCATTAACCGATGCCCAAATCGAATATGCTGCCGATGACGTGATTTATTTATGCCAGATTTACCAAATGATGATCAAGAAACTTGCAGAACTGGGGAGAACTGATTGGCTGAAACATGACTTCGCCGAGCTGACCAATCCAGCGCTTTATATCGTAGACCCTAAAAAAGCCTGGTTTAAAATTAGAGGTAAAAATAAACTCACCGGGAAACAGTTGTCGATTATTCAAACTCTGGCGCAATGGCGAGAACAAACGGCCCAAACTGAGGATCGTCCCAAAAGCTGGCTATTGCGCGATGAAATGCTTTTTGAATTAGCCAAACTGCAACCCGAAACAGTTGAGGAATTAACCAATGTTCGTGGTATCAATGAGCGTGCAGTTAACCGTTATGGCAAGGAACTGTGCCAATTAATAACCGCCGCCAAAAACCGCGCGCCCATTCCCTTGAATGAAAAAAACCGGCCCGCTAGAAAAACCCAGCAACAGGAAGCCATACTGGATATTTTAACGGCATTAGTCAGAATACGCGCCGAAGAAAATTCATTAAATCCAACCATTCTTGCATCCCGTAAAGACCTGGAAGTGCTGTTGTTCGGTGACGATGACGAATGCCCGTTACTGCATGGCTGGCGCTTTGCCATGGCTGGCAGAGAATTGGTCGGCTTGTTAAAAGGCGAGTTGATGCTGGGAATTGAAGCGGAAAGGCTGGCTATTATTGAAAAGGAACCGTTGAAATTCGAAGCTATACCCTGATTAGTCCATGTTTGCAGTTATGTTGACGCAGCCCGATACAATGTAGTGGGACCGGAATGAAACGGTCCAGCGCTTTTCGGGATTAAGTCAAACTCCAAATCCGGGTTACATTGATACGTTTCTGCAAACATGTTTTCGGTTTTTTATTTGTTTACGACGAAGCACACGATGTTTATTCGTGTGCTTCGTCAGGTTTTAGCCTTATAAAAACCGGTTGATTGGGCGTTGGCAGTTTATGGCAGTTTACTATATTAGAGAATTCAAAAAAGTAGAAACGCAATAAAATGTCTCTACAGAATTCAGCGCAAAAATCGCCCGCCACTAATATCAATCAAGCAGCCATTAATATGCGACGACATATCACTGGCTAGAAAAAGCACCGAACTTGCGACTTCTTCGGCAAAGGTATTACGGCCTAGCGGTGTTTGTTTGCGATAATTTTCCATCATTTCCGCCGTGGAATGAATCTCATGATGCTGTGTTTCTACGGTTCCGGGCATGACAGAGTTGGTGCGCACTTGCGGCGCCAGTTCTTTGGCCAGAGTATGGGTAAATACCATCAATCCCCCTTTTGCAGCCGCATAAGAGCCGCCGCCATTAGCGCCTCCGGTTTGTACTGAAAGCGAAAGAATATTGACAATACGGCCGCTTCCCGTTGCCCGCAGATGCGGTATAGCGCGCCTGGTCACCAAAAAAGCGCTGGTCAGATTAATATCCAGCGACTTGTTCCAGTTCTCCAACGTGCAATCTTCAATTTTGGCACGTTTGACCAGACCGCCGCTGTTATTGACCAGGATATCCAGGTGCCCGGCTTCGGCAACCAGCTTGTCAACGACCGCGTTGGCTTCAGTCTCGTTTGTAAGATCGGCGGGCAAAAGCTTAGCTCTGACGTTCAGTGCCGCTAATTCAGCCAGAAGACTTTCAGCGCCTTCTTTACTGGAATAGTAATGAATGCCAATAAACGCTCCCGCTTTCCCTAATGCCAACGCTGCCGCTCGTCCAATGCCAACGCCGGCTCCAGTCACCAGGGCGGCCTTGCCTGTTAGATTTAATGTTTGCTCTGGTATCATGTTGATACTCCTAAAATAATTTTTAGCTTTTCACAAGGTTTATTCCGGCATGGCTGTCCGCATGATTAAACTTCAAAATCACGTGCAATCAACATCTAAAACTGAGCCTGCGAAAACAAATTTTGACTTACAAGTTCTTTATTCTTCCAATACTTCTCCAGCATGCCCCTCAAGGATCTTTATTTTTTCCAACACTTCTTCAGCATGGCCCTCGGGCGTTACGCCATAGGCCACATCCACCAAAACACCGTCTTTATTGATGATGAATGTGGAGCGCAAGATGGCCATACTTTTAACGCCATTTTTTTCTCTTTCCCGCCATACGCCATAGCTTTCGCAAAGTTCGCCGGACGTATCAGCAAGCAACTCTACTTTCAAACCGAATTTTTTAATAAAATCGACGTGACTCTCGCAAGAGTCCTTGCTTACGCCGATAACAACGGTATTGTACTTGTCAAACTCTTCAGCTAGCCGGGTAAAATCATTTGCTTCTATGGTACAGCCCGGCGTGTCATCTTTGGGATAAAAATATAAGACAACATTTTTCTCACCGGTGTAATCCGTTAAGCTAACCAGCTGATTATTTTGATTTTTTGATCTGAACATGGGTGCATATTGTTGTTTTTCTAACATGGAAATCTCCTTATGAAACTTACATTAATTGAAATATAACGCCGCACTCACAGGCGGTGTATTTGCCATAATAGTCAGATGGAAGTTTAAAGTCCAGCCATAGTCCATTCCATTCTAAAATGAATCTGAAGAGTTCCAATTTCTAACAGTAAGTGTGGCGGACAGATGCCTGAATCCGCACTCAAGCTTTTGACACGGATCAAAAGACTCGCCAACAGCACCAGCAACAAACTCTACGAAGCGGAAATATCAGGTTGCCATAACCAGACAATCCAACTTGTACATCCTGGAAAGCCAAGGCGGGCAGAAAAACATTGCCCACTCTACACTTGTTAATGGCCAATTAAACTGAGCCAAAAATGGCCATTAATATTGAGCCACTTTTTCAGATTTTCTTTTAAACAATAAATCTGAGACAGTCCCTGATTTTTTATTCAAGGACTGCTATGAAGGAGT
>JAQTMV010000106.1 GCA_028714175.1 Methylococcales bacterium | reverse complement strand
ATGCTAAAGTGGTGCGCGGCTATTCCTTCTTTTGTCTGTCGTTTGTCTATATCATTTTCGAAGACGGCACCGATATGTACTGGGCGCTATCCCGGGTGCTGGAATATCTTAATTATGTTAAAGGCCGGTTGCCGCAAGGCGTCACGCCGACATTGGGTCCCGATGCCACCGGCGTGGGCTGGGTTTACGAATACGCTCTGGTGGATAAAAGCGGCAAGCATGATCTGGCGCAGTTGCGCTCTATTCAGGACTGGTATTTACGCTATCCGCTACAGACCGTTCCCGGCGTGTCCGAAGTGGCTTCTGTGGGCGGTTATGTCAAGCAATATCAGGTGGAAGTCAATCCCAATGTTTTGCAAGCCTATCAAATTCCGTTAGCCACCGTTATCACTGCCATCAAGCGTTCCAATAATGATGTCGGTGGCCGCTTGCTCGAAATGGGCGAAACTGAATATATGGTCAGGGGCTTAGGCTATATCAAATCCATCGATGATATCAAAACCATCCCGGTGGGTGTGGATGCCAATGGCACACCGATACGTTTGCAGGATGTCGCGCATATCCAGATTGGCCCCGAACTGCGTCGCGGCATCGTGGAACTGAATGGCGAAGGCGAAGTTGCCGGTGGCGTGGTGATTATGCGCTTTGGCGAAAACGCCCTGGCGACCATTGAAGACGTGCGAAAAAAGCTGGATGAATTAAAAAAAGGTTTGCCCGAAGGGGTTGAAATCGTCACCGTTTATGACCGTGGCAGTTTGATTGAACGCGCAGTGGACACGCTGAATTCGGCGCTGACTCAGGAACTCATCATTGTTTGTAGCCTGGTCGCCTTGTTTCTGCTGCATCTGCGTTCATCGTTAGTGATTGTTATTACCTTGCCATTGGGCATTTTGATGGCATTCATCGTTATGAAATGGCAAGGCATGAACGCCAATATCATGTCGCTGGGCGGCATTGCCCTTGCCATTGGCGATATGGTTGACGGGGGGGTGGTGATGGTTGAAAATGCCCACAAACACCTTGCCGCAGCCGCCGAAAAAAAACAGGCCGAACTGACCGAGAAGGAACGCTGGCAAGTCATAGGCGAATCATCCAGGGAAGTGGGTACCGGCCTGTTTTTCTCGCTGCTGGTCATTACCGTTTCCTTTCTGCCCATTATCACGATGCAGGCGCAGGAAGGGCGTCTGTTCAGCCCGCTGGCCTTTACCAAAACCTACGCGATGGCGGCGGCAGCGATATTGACTATCACGCTGGTGCCGGTGCTGGCGGGTTATTTTGTCCGCGGCAAGATCATTCCCGAGCAGCTTAACCCGATCAACCGTTTTTTGCACACTATTCACGCACCCGTTTTGAAGCTGGCGATGCGCTGGCGGGCGGTGACGGTCATATTGACTGTCCTGCTGATGGCGTCAATGCTGTACCCGTTTTCCAAAATTGGCAGTGAATTCATGCCGCCGCTGGATGAGGGCGATATTTTATACATGCCTTCTACTTTCCCCGGCATATCCATCACCAAAGCCAGGGAAGTGCTGCAGCAGACCGACAAGATGCTGAAAACATTTCCAGAAGTACATCATGTTTTTGGCAAGATCGGACGCGCGGAAACGGCAACAGACGCAGCCCCGTTAATGATGGTGGAAACGACCGTGCAACTAAAATCCCGTGAGCAGTGGCCTGATCCCGAAAAATCCACCCGGCAACTGATGGATGAAATGGACAAGGCCATTCATTTTCCTGGTTTGGCCAAGGCCTGGACCATGCCAATCAAAACCCGTATCGATATGCTCTCTACCGGTATCAAAACGCCGGTCGGCATCAAGGTCTCAGGTCCTGATCTGAACATCTTGCAGTCCCTGTCGCTACAAATCGAACAAGCGATGAAGACCTTGCCGGAAACGCTGTCGGCTTACGGTGATCGAGGGGTAAGCGGCTATTTTCTGGATTTCGATATCAACCGGGAAGCCGCGGCGCGTTATGGACTGACTATCGGCGATGTGCAGGATGTTATTCAAAGCGCTATTGGCGGCATGAATATCACCGAAACCGTTGAAGGACTGGAGCGTTATCCGGTCAATCTGCGCTATTCGCGCGATCTGCGCGATAATCTGGAGGCGTTGCGGCGCGTATTAATCGCCACGCCCACGGGGAGCCAGATACCGTTGACGCTGGTGGCTGATATTAAATTTAGCCGCGGCGCGGATGTGATTAAAACGGAAGATGCACGGCCCAACGCCTGGATCTATGTCGATATCAAGACGTCCGATATCGGCGGATTCGTCGCCCTCGCCCAAAAAACGCTGGCCGACCGCGTCAAACTGCCCGCCGGTTACACCGTCGCCTGGTCTGGCCAGTTTGAATATATGGAGCGGGCGGCAGAACGGTTACGCATGGTGGTACCCATAACACTGCTGATAATTTTTATCCTGTTGTATTGCGCTTTCCGCAATATCACCGAACCGGCCCTCGTCATGCTTACTATCCCCTTTAGTCTGATTGGCGGTATATGGTTCGTATACTGGCTCGGATTCAATCTGTCGATCGGGGTCTATGTCGGTTTTATTGCCCTTGCCGGTACGGCAGCCGAAACCGGCGTCATGGTGCTGAGTTTTATCGATATTGAAATTGATAAACTGCGGGCGCAAAAACAGGCGCCTTTGACCGGCGAGGAAATCAGAGCCGTTACAGAAGCCGCCACCGCTATGCGGGTGCGGCCGGTAGCGATTACGTCCCTTGCCAACATCGTCGGCTTAATCCCCATTATGTGGGCCACCGGCACCGGTGCCGATGTCACCCAGCGCGTAGCAGCGCCAGCAATGGGCGGGATGCTGAGCGTGCTGATATTAAGCCTTTTGGTGTTTCCTGTGATCTACAGTCTGGTCTTGCAATTTCAGGAACGGGGCAAGTTGAATGAGCGGAGTTAATTTCTTTTGCGATATTTGTACCTCGGTACTTGCCAGGAACAACAGGCTTTTATTCATCAATCCAAAACCTATTAAGGAGGTACAATTGATAACAATTTAATAATCTGAAAAACAATGATATTTTAACTATTTTTGAATTACTCTGGAGAAAACCCATGAAAACGAAGTTACTGATTATCCTGCTTTCGGCCTTTATCGCTGTAGCCTTTATTGCCTGTACGACTACATCGCCACATACTCCGCATACAACGGCAATAAAAGCGCTAATGCAAAACCCTAAGACCGCAGCCGATTATGAGGCTGTTGCTTCACATTATGAAGAGGATGCCAAGATATATAAGGAAAAAGAGGAAGAACATAAGAAGATACTGAGTCAATACGAACGCGAGCCGTGGCTGTTTGGCAAACAGGAGGCAATTGGGTTCGACGTCCATTGCAAAAATCTGATTCGAATCTACAGTCAGGCTGCGGAGGAAAACCTGGAAATGGCGAAGATGTATAAACAACGGGCCGAGGAATTAAAACAATAGGGTTAATTCAGATAACTTCACCAAATCCAGGCAGGGTACGCTGTGCGTACCATTAACCGATAACCGGCGAAAAGGTGCGCATAGCGTACCCTGCCTGGCTTAAATGTTAAACATTTTCAGGATAACCAATGGCTGATTGTTGCAACGACAAGGCTTGCGAGATCGAGGCGCTTCGTAACCGCCAAAGCTCGACGCTTAAAATAGTATTGGGTATTAATGCTGTCATGTTCATAGTAGAACTCACGGCTGGTCTAATCGGAGGCTCTGTCTCGCTGGTGGCGGATTCGCTGGATATGCTTGGCGATGCCCTGGTGTATGGTTTCAGTATTTTCGTCGTTGCGCGCGGTGCAAGAATGAAAGCCAATGCAGCCCTGTTTAAAGGCGGCATCATGGCGGTCTTTGGTCTTTTTGTTCTTGGGCAGGCAGTTTACAAGATTGTTTTCCCGCAGGTTCCACTATTCGAGGCTATCGGCGCAATTGGCTTGCTGGCGCTTGCCGCGAATAGCATTTGTTTTATTTTGCTTTGGCGGCATCGAGCCGATGACATAAATATGAGTTCAGTTTGGTTGTGCTCTCGCAACGACATTATTGCGAATGTCTCGGTGTTGTTTGCTGCCGTGGGGGTATGGCTTACCCGTTCAGGTTGGCCCGACATTTTAGTTGGCTTGGCACTTGCCGCTCTCTTTTTACGGTCAGCGCTATTCGTACTGCGCGGGGCTATTACGGAGCTTCGAGAATGATATGAGAGTCACAGAAAAACCCGTTTCCAGTTATCCCTGGTACCTTCGTCCATTCTTCTGGAATCAAAAAAGAAAATACGGACAAATCCTTAAGCCTGCATTGATTTGGGCCAGAATCCCCGGGTTGTTTGCAGCGGTAGCCATACTCTATGGAATGCTCGACAGAAAAAGCAGTCCTATAAATCCGGTTTTACGCTCCTTGATTACGGTGAGAGTATCGCAAATAAACGGGTGCCGTTTTTGTATTGATATTAATTCCGCCGTGTTGGCAAAAAGAACGGGCTCCATGAACAAGGTGGAGGCTCTTGAACAATGGCAAGAAAGCGAGTTGTTTGATAACAAGGAAAGGGTTGTCCTGGAATATGCCGAGGCTGTGACTTATACCGATCGCCGAGTTGATGATGACTTGTCTCGGCGCCTGCATGAATACTTTAACGAAGATGAAATAGTCTAACTGACCGGACTCATTGCCTTTCAGAATTTATCCAGCAAATTTAACAGTGCCCTGGATTTGCCGGCACAAGGATTTTGCCGTCTGCCGGAAAGTGCAGATCGCAATAATGAAAAATCGTAACTATTCAGCCACGGATTACGCAGATGCATACTGATAAAAGATTAAAGGCAAAGGGCGAAGGGCGCATAGCTAAGTGAGCACCTTTCGCCCTTTGCCTTTCGCCTTTTGCCTTACAAAGCAATCTGTTTAATCCGTAGAGAGGTTTATCGTCATGAAAAAACACCCCCGTTATATCCCGGCGTTTCATTTCCGCTGGTTGACGGACTGGTATGATCCGATGATGCGGCACTTGTTTCCGGAAGAGGCATTAAAGACCGCATTGATCGCGCAGGCCCGCGTCCAGCCAGGGCAAAACGTATTGGATATGGGCTGCGGTACCGGAACGCTTACCCTGCTGATCAAGCAAACCCAACCGAACGCTGCGGTATACGGACTCGACGTGGATACCCAGGTGTTGGACATCGCACGAAGGAAGGCCGAACAGGCGGGTGAGACCATCGTCCTGCAACAGGGTACGGCGACTTTTCTGCCCTATCCGGACGGAAGCTTCGATCGCGTGTTCACCAGCCTGATGCTGCATCACCTGAGGCGGGAGGATAAACGGCGGGCGCTCGGGGAAGCATTCCGCGTGCTCAAGCCCGGCGGCGAACTGCATGTGGCGGATTTCGGCAAACCGCATAATCCGACCATGTGGTTAATCTCGCTGGTGGTGCGCTGGGCTGAAGAGGTCCACGACAATATTCTGGGCCTATTGCCGGTTTTTATCGCGGAGGCAGGATTCCGTCCGGTGGAGGAGACCGCCGGTTATCGCACGGTGACCGGCGCCATCGCTTTATACCGAGCCTGCAAACCATTCGCTGGCTGAGTGTTGTAGGGACAGTAATCCGCCATTGGCAGGCTCGAAATGCTCGGGATATTTGGTTTTTATTCCTAATGTAATTCGAAGGGGCAAGACCACTATGAACAAATGGCACAAGTTATCAATTACCGAAGCCGCGAGCCTTCTTGCTGCCAATGTGGAGCAAGGGCTTTCTGTTAATGAAGCGAAAAAGCGTCTTGTCCGGTTTGGGCAAAATAAACTACGCGAGGGCAAGCGATTTTCGGCCCTGGTCATTTTTGTAAGCCAGTTTAAAAGTCTGGTTATTTGGGTGCTGATTGGTGCGGCAGCGGTTTCCGCAGCACTGGGCGAAACCATAGATGGCATAGCCATCATTACCATCGTGATCCTGAATGCAGTGATCGGTTTCATTCAGGAGTTTCGTGCCGAGAAGGCGGCGGCAGCATTGGCCCGTCTGACAGCGCCCCATTGCCGCGTGGTGCGCGACGGCCATAGCGCGGTGGTCGCCGCGACTGAAATCGTTCCGGGCGATATTCTGCTGCTGGAAAGCGGAGATCTGGTCGCTGCGGATGCTCGCCTGATCCAGACATCTGTTCTTCGTATCAACGAAGCACCACTTACCGGTGAATCACAAGCCGCAGGCAAGTTCACCGACGGCTTGCCTCCGGAAACACCTCTTGCGGATAGGAAAAACATGGCCTTCCTAGGCACCAGCGTGGCAGCAGGCACCGGCCGTGCCTTGGTCGTTAATACCGGGATGGAGACGGAACTCGGCCATATCGCCAAACTTCTGGACACCGCCGAAAGCGGAGAAACCCCGCTGCAACGCCAACTTAACCGGGCAGGGCGCCTGCTGTTGATGGCCTGTTTCGGCATAGTCACGTTGATTTTCGGCCTCGGCTTATTGCGGGGCATCGCGCCGTTTGAGCTTTTCTTGAGTTCGGTGAGTCTTGCAGTAGCCGCCATTCCCGAAGGGTTACCGGCGGTGGTAACTATTGCGCTTGCTTTGGGTGTGCAACGTATGGCGCAGCGTCATGCATTGGTGCGGCGCCTGGCCTCGGTTGAAACGCTAGGCCGTGCTCAGGTTATCTGTACGGACAAGACCGGCACGCTGACGATGGGTGAAATGACAGCTCGCAAGTTGATTACTCAGAAAGCTTGTATCGCGTCACCGGCGAAGGCTACACTACTGAAGGCGCATTCTTTTCCGGCAACGTGGAAAGTCTGCCGTCAAAAAGCCCCGAACTTTTCGCCTTGCTGCGCGCATCGGTCGCCTGCAACGATGCCGAACTGACCACAATAGATAACCGGCCTTTAGTAGTAGGCGATCCCACCGAAGGGGCATTACTGGTGGCCGCCGCGAAAGGCGGTATTACCCGTGCGGTCATCGAGACTGAAATGCCGCGACTGGCTGCTGTACCTTTCGATTCCGACCGCAAACGCATGACCGTTATTCGTAATCAGGAGAATCATCCCTGGGCATTTGTCAAAGGCGCACCCGAAGTTATTCTCAGCCGTTGCACCCTGATTCGGACCGATCAGGGTGTAAGAGAATTGACCGAGAATGACCGTAGCCGAATGATACAAG
The DNA here is from genome assembly GCA_028714175.1 of Methylococcales bacterium. GTDB lineage: Bacteria > Pseudomonadota > Gammaproteobacteria > Methylococcales > Methylomonadaceae > JAGXGJ01. The sequence goes on along the minus strand of JAQTMV010000106.1, from coordinate 11,053 downwards.
CCAATGCCTTACTGGCGCATGATGCGCTACGTGTGCTGGCCGTCGCTGAGCGTCCCCTGGACGGCTTCAGTTTCGGAGAGGGCATGGTTGTAAACGATATAGAGATCGAGCAGGGACTCACCCTTTTGGGGCTCGTAGAGGCGTACAGGATCCACCCCGAGGCGAGGCGAAGGAGGCTGTGGCCAAATGCAAACGGGCCGGCATCAAAACCGTGATGATCACCGGCGATCATCCCGATACTGCATGGGCAATAGGTCATGAATTGGGCATTCTGGGCAAGAGCGACGAAGTTCTCGTAGGCGCCGAACTCGACCGCCTGGATGACGAAGCGCTGAAGGAACGTGTAGCACAGGTTTCGGTTTATGCGCGGGTTACTGCCGAGCACAAGCTCCGCATTGTCCACGCATGAAAGGCGCGGAGCGCAGTAGTGGCGATGACCGGGGACGGGGTTAACGATGCCCCTGCAATCAAGGAGGCGTCCATCGGTATCGCCATGGGCATCACCGGCACCGAGGTGACCAAAGAGGCCGCCGACATCATCATCACCGATGATAACTTTGCCTCCATCGTCGCTGCCGTAGAAGAAGGACGGGGCATTTATGACAATATCGCCAAAACGTTGGCCTATTTGCTGAGCGGCAATACCGGCGAATTGATCGTGATGCTGAGTGCGATCCTATTGGGCTGGCCGCTGCCGCTTCTGCCGCTGCATCTTCTGTGGATCAATCTGGTGACAGACGGCTTGCCGGCGCTAGCCCTTGCGACTGATCCGATTGACCCCGGCGTGTTGAATCGCCCTCCGCGTAGTTCCCAAGAGGCACTGTTCAACCGGGATTTCCTCAAACTAACCCTGTTTACCGGTTTGTTGACCGCCGGCGTCACGCTTGGCGTGTTTACCTATGAATTCTACATCGACAACAACCTTGAGCAAGCCCGGGATGCCGCCTTTACCGCCCTGGTGATCGCCGAACTGCTGCGCGCTTTCGGCGCACGGAGCGAGCAGCGTACCCTCTGGCAGATAGGCCTGTTTTCCAACCTGCGCCTGTTTCTGATTGTGACAGTGAGCTTTGCCTTGCAGTTGGCTATCCACCATGTTTCCATGCTGCAAACGCTGTTCCAGATCGAACCGGTGTCGCTAAATCAGTGCGTGGCCTGGATCGGGGTTGGATCTATACCGCTGATTATCCTGGAACTGAGAAAAGTCATCCGCCGCTTTTAGCAAATAAGGATCGATATAAGGCGAATTTGTAACGCCAGCTGTAACGCTTCATACAAGCCAGGGGATGAGAATGCTTTTATCCTCTCTCAATAATGTAAAAACTCTTCGTATATAAACAGGATAAAAATGCAAAGGGTTTAGTTGAAAGTGCTCTGCCGGGATTGGCTTATGTATGACAGGGTGATTTATAAACAGTCAAGCATGTCTACATTTCAGCTAACGATCCAAAACTGCCGGTCTAATAATTATTTTTAACCGTGATAATGTAGGAGTTAACCGGGTACCAGAAAGGATGCATAGCTTTTTATGATCCGGCTGCCAGATTATTCTTGAAGCCAGCTATAGCGGCAGCAGATGGTGACTTACAGCATTCTTCGCCAGCAGGGATAACATCAAATACAGGCCGTTAGACATTTCTGCAAAGGGCACATAATTGAGCTTATCTGGCGTATCCTGAGCCGTATGGTAGTAAGGATAACGATAGAAGGCGGTATCGGTAATCATGAATGCCTTATAACCGTGCCGCCAAAACGCCAGATGATCACTCCAGGATACACCCGGTACAAGGGCCAGAGTAGCAATGGATTGCACCGGAAAATCTGTCACCGAGGAATACACCCGGACACAGTCCCGCATGATGCGCCTAGAGCGCAAGTTAGAAACAAAAGTAATAAAATTACCGGTATCGGGATAAAAATATTTCAGTAAAGGCGGATAAGTTTGACTGCCTGGCTGGTTTCGATAACAGCCGATGGTCTCCAGCGAGATCATAAAACGGATCGGATCACCGCGCTGTCTGGCGGCTTTGGCATACACCATGCTGCCCATGCTGCGCCAGTAGAAAAAAGGCGGCTCTTCATTCACAAAAGCGACAAAACGCAGTCCGGTTTCAGGCGGAACCTCCTTGAACAGGCGTGAAAGTTCAAGCAACGCTGCAACGCCGCTGCCATTATCATTGGCGCCTGGACTGCCCAAAACCGAATCATAATGAGCGCCGATCAGAATGACATCGTTGTTTCGGCTGGTGCCGGTGCAGGTGATTTCAAGATTGGCGCATTCAATGCCTTGAACGGTATAAGTCTGTTTATGGACGTCATAGCCTTGCCGTTGCCATTCCTCGGTAATATAAGCCTCCGCAGCATGGAGCGCGGCCGGATGAAAAACATTATGCTCACCGATTTTGCCGGCTAATTCATAGACATGCGCACGTAAATGCTGTATGGAAATTTCGTTCATCTTAATGTGACAGCAATATGAAACAAGACAACGTCTTTGAAGAATTTCTTAAAGAGTTACCCGCCGAGTATCACAAGATGGCTTATGAATTCAAAGCGTTTACGCGAAGCCGAAATTTTAAAACGCCGGCTCAATTATTACAAAACCCTTCAGCGCTGCTACGAATTTTAGTAGTCGACGGCTCATCTCTACAAGGACCGGGCGCTAAAGGTACCGGTTATCGTCTGCATTTAGCATCGGATTTGCGCTAGGCCAGCCTGAGCCTGTTATTATTTACCCGCTTCCTCTGAAAAAACCCCAAAACTCATAATCCGCTGATAGCGTTTTTCCAGTAGTTCGTCAATAGGCTGATGCTTCAGTTCTGATAAATGACGCATCAATGCTTCTTTTAAATTCAAGGCAATAATCTTAAAATTACGATGGCTGCCGCCCAAAGGCTCTCTGACAACTTCATCCAGTAAACCCTGCTCACGAATACGGTCAGAAGTAATGCCCATGGCCTCGGCTGCTAATTGGGATTTTTCGGCGCTTTTCCACAGTATGGATGCGCACCCTTCAGGTGAAATAACTGAATATGTGCTGTATTCCAGCATGATTAAACGGTCGCCCACACCAATCGCCAATGCACCGCCCGAACCACCCTCACCAATAATCGTGCAGATAATCGGAGTCTTCAGTTTAGCCATTTCAAACAAGTTTCTGGCGATAGCTTCGCTTTGTCCGCGCTCTTCAGCGCCAATGCCGGGATAAGCGCCCGGAGTATCGATTAAACAAATAACGGGGATTTTAAAACGCTCCGCCATTTTCATTACACGCAATGCCTTACGATAACCTTCAGGGCGCGGCATACCGAAGTTGCGGTAAATCTTTTCTTTGGTATCACGGCCTTTTTGATGACCAATCATGATAACCGGTAGTTCATCAAGACGCGCCAATCCACACACAATTGCAGGATCATCGGCATAAGCGCGATCCCCATGCAGTTCGTGGAAATCGGTAAAAATATGTTCGACATAATCCAGCGTATAGGGTCGACCGGGATGCCTGGATAGCTGGGAAATCTGCCAGTCAGAAAGATTGGAGAAAATTGACTCGGTCAGTGCCTGGCTTCTATCTTCCAGTTGCTTGATTGCATCGGAAATATTAATGTTATTATCAAACTCGACATTGCGGAGTTCTTTAATTTTCGCTTCTAATTCAGCGATTGGTTGTTCGAAATCAAGAAAATTTAGGTCCATGGAAACGTGATCCGGGCTGTGAGGGTAAAGAGGGAATTTTATAGAAATTCAGCAATTAATTCTAAATAAATTCAGGAATTAATAATCGTGGCCCACTCTTGCCTTTTTTTATAGTACACTTTTATTCAGATAAACTATTAGATCGCCATACATCAGTGAGAGTTTCGGGCGATTAATCAATCTTAACTCATTGAAAAACGCAACTGCCTGTTATTTTATTATGTTTACAATTACCAAAGAAGTTTATTTCTGTTACGGGCATCGATTAATGAATCATGCCGGAAAGTGCCGGAATTTACACGGCCACAGCGTTAAAGCGTCGATTTCAATAGAGCAAGAGCAGATCAACGATCAAGGCATGGTCTGCGATTTTTCCGAGATCAAGGACTGCGTTGAAGAGTTCATCGATCAGCACCTCGATCATAACTTTCTGCTGCATAAAAATGATCCGATTATCCCGATGCTCAAGGAAAATAACGAACGATTCCTTGCACTCGATGAGCATCCCACCGCTGAAGTATTGAGTAAGATGATTTATCGACATGTAAAACAGGCCGGTTTTAACGTTGCCCAAGTGGTGTTATGGGAAACAGCCAGCGCCTATGCCTGCTACCACGAAAACAGATAGTAGTTATGGTCTTTGTTAATCCTGTCAATAAGTCATTCTGCCTGGAACAAATCTGCGAATCTAACTACCAAAAGCTTTTAAAGTTGATTCCCGATTTATTCTTATTTCATGAAACAGCCATTGGGCTTGCAGCGCATAACACAATGCTGCATCTTAAGGTCATTGAGCGCACCCCATACACGATGACGGTTGAACTCAGTTATTGCTTCAATAAAATTCTGGAAGAGTTTCTGGAACCTGCTGTCAAAATACGCATTTATCTGGATGCGCAGTTGGCTGAAGTAATAAGCGATCATGTCCGGGCCAGTGTGGCGCAGGTTTTTAAAGATCCGGGTTTGAGTCGCGAGATTATGAATTACAAGTGGCGGCTAAATTATTTTCTGCAAAAATGGCTGGATCATTGCTTAAAAAAGGACTATCAATTCGTTAGTATTTGCTCACCCGATCCGGCTTGTGTTTGAGCCAGTAGGGTAGCCATCAGGAATTGCAATTCACAGTATGCGATCAAGCTGCGTATCTGAATTATCAGGTTTGGGCAAGGCGACGGGTTTGGTTTCGGATACGCGCATTACTCATGCGACACCCGCCGCTTTTACCGCGCACGAGACGCACCGTAGCCAGGAAAATAACATTCCGGAAGATTTACTGGCAACTGATGTGGATGTCATGTTGTCGGGCGGTTTAAGTTACTGGATTCCTCAGCAAGCCAGTGATGCAAGGTCTTTGATTCACGAGCAATTAGTACATATGACCGGCAATAGCGTTGAAATTAAATCATCGAGGAAGGACGCCAAAAAATAGAAGCGGGGCAAATAGATTGGGCATCACATCGTAATGACACCGGTTTGTTGCTGCATGAAATGCTGAGATTCAATTTTTGTTTATCAGAAAGAAAATCATGAGAATTTATTGGCTCAGGCCGTGGCTAGCGGTCAACAAGTCGTTTGGGCCACGGGGACGCATACCGGTACGCCGGTATATGTTTTTGTTAACGGACCCGAACAAACCATGCGGCCGTTTGCAAAAATCCTGCATCATAGGCAAGTGGGACAATTGGCAATTGAAGCTATAGATTAATTAAAGGCGCAAAGTGAAGCACAGTGCATAGAGATGTGCTTTTTCCTCTTTCGTCTTGTGCCTTTTAGCTATTTTCATAATCTTGTAATAGTTCTTCGATAAAATGCCGATTCATAATTCTTCATACTTATGAGTAACACTTGAACAAAATCGTCATTAAATCCGCATTGCGTCATTTTCCTGCTGCTGTCGCACTATTAGCGAGCATAGTCTTAATAAGTTCTGCCAGTCTTTATAGTGCAGAGTTAGACCGACCGGAATACTTCAAGTTGCAAAGACTCTTTCCTACCGATATGCATCCATCGGTTACCTTTGATGAAAGTATTATCGCCTCTCCGGTGCTGGATTTGTCGCAAGGCAGACCGCTGGTCATTGTGCCCGCTTCAAATGGCATTATTGCAGCACTGGATGGCGAAACGGGGGCTTTGGACTGGCAAATCAGTGCGCCGACGCCTGAAGGTCAACAAGCCCAACTTATCTCAACACCGGCAATAATTGGCAATAAGCTGGTCATTCTTTACCAATGCCTGGAAAAAGGTGTGCGTACCAGTCATCGTTTAGCGGTTATTGATCTTACTAAAAATCAGCTGGACGAAGCGTTTCCCGTGCTTGTGCTGTTTGCTGAAAAACCCGAAGTTGACGGAGTTGGAACTGTAAAATTTAATCCTCCTACCGCTTTTTCGCATTCAGCGGTAAAACATGCAGTCAAACCGGGTTCCCAATTGGGTTATTTGTATGCTGCCTTCGGCAATTCCGGCGATGAACAGCCCTATCATGGCTGGCTTTTTGAGATTGATATGGATGCCTGGCAACTTGGAAGCGGAAGTGCAAAACCGGCAATAAGCAGTGTGCTGTTAACAACGCCGGAGACTGAATGTCCGATAACAACAGAGTACGGTAATCAGGAAATGATTTGCGGGGGCGGTATCTGGACGCCTCCAGGCCCGCAAATCTATCCGTCTGATGATGAGTTTGAATTATTTGTACCTACGGGTAACGGGCAAATTGATCTTGCCAGGCATGATTATGCCAATACCATTATGCGCTTGAAGCCAGGTTTGAAATTTGATTCGGGTTGCGATGCGACAGTATGCGCGAATTTTAATCCGGCTAATCCGGATAAGGCATGTATGGCATCCTGCAAGAATTTGTTTATTCCCCGTTTGCTGGAAGGCGATGCCCCTTTAAAGCCTGCCTCCGGAGAGTGTGATAATAAAACTTTCTGGGAGTGTCTGGCCTGGATGGATTACGATTTGGGTGCCAGTGCGCCGGTTAAAGTAGACATGGATAATGGACATTCTGTATTGGTGCAGCCGAGTAAGGATGGCGGTGTATATTTAATCGATGCAGAGCATCTTGGCACCCAATATGATCGGTTGCAAATTGTTGATGTTTGCGGGACCAAAGCCGATGAATGCAAATTTGGCTGGATGGGCATGATTGTCACTCAACCCGTGCTGACTTCTATTGATGTAGACCCTGTTGTGGTAATCCCTACGTTTGTTGCTGATAAAACCCATCCGGCCGGATTGGTGGCGTTAAAAATTGTGCTTCAAGAAGGCCAGCCAAAATTTAAACGTTTTTGGCAATTTCCTGATCCTTCAAGTCCTGAAGCCGTGCAAGCGTTCAGAAGCCATCCGTCACTGCCTGCAATCGCAGCATTGGGTAAAAACGAAGACGCCACACTCTGGGTTGTAGACATCGGTAATCATGGAACTCTTTATGGGGTTCGAATTAAAGATGGTGCATTGGTGGCAAAGCAAGTGTTGAAAGGGGCCGGGCGGCAGCTTTCTTTTCCGCTAATCCACGGTAACAATCTTTATGCGGCCTCGATAATGCCGGGCACGAATAAAGCCATGATCGAGGCTTACCAAATCGATGCATCAAGTGAGTAAGATTATTGGAGGTATTTGCAATATTCCTGGAAAATGCCCTTCGGTGTGTCGAACCACCCTGCCTGAATGTAATGTTTCTCAACTGAATTTGAGCGGCGGGCTGTCATGAAAACATCACGAAAATGTCATAAAAGAGTCATCATACTTTAACATCGTGCAATCAGAATAAGTCTTTGATAGTGTTATTGAGGCTGACTGCGATGAACAAACGAACATATAAAAATGACGGGTTAAATACCTCCAGTATCCTCTATGCAGCACTGACAATGATTATCTTTAGCTTGCTGGTAGCCTGGAGTGTTGAACTCCTGATGAAGGAATTGTTCCGGTTAGGCTAAGCAGCTATAAGCCAAGGACGGGCATTTGCTTTTTGTGGCCGCCAAATTTAGCATTACTTTTAAACAGTTCATTGGTGCCGTCGGTCGGGTTTAACTAAACGAGGCCTGGTTCTGGTGCCTTCAAGAAACCACCCCTTATCTAAATGCAGATATCAGCTAATCCTGGCTGACAAATATTAGCTTGTCAGTAGCACATTAATGCCGCCGTCATCGCGTAATGTGTAAGTCGCCGAAATATTCTTCATAATTAATGATTTTTGGCAAGGTACAGGCGTTAAAGTTGATTTTTTTCTGATGCGGACAGTAAACTTTCTACTATCAGAACAATCACAGAAATATAGAAATTGATTGTAAGGAGGAATTTTATGCTCTGTAGGCTTCTAAATGTCGTGTCATTCATCTGCTTTTCCACTGAGCCAAGAAAAAAAGACTCTCCCCCGAGATGACGCGGGAAGGTTATTGAGGAGGAAAAAGTAGTATTGACCAACCTTCATTAAAGATAGTCAGAAAAGAAAAAGCGTATTTAATATCCATGGGGGCACAATAATGAAAGTACTTATTACTGGCGGCACTGGTTTTATTGGCAGTGCATTAGTTCGAAGTCTGGTAGAGCAAGGGTTTGAAGTTACCGTTTTAAGCCGAAGTCCGGGTTCGGTTGAAAAAATTTGCGGGTCTGGCATTTGTGCACTGGGCAATCTCGATCAGCTTGGGGCGGAAGACACTTATCAGGTTATTATCAATCTTGCCGGTGCTCCGATTTTTGGCGCTCGCTGGAGCGATGCCCGTAAACAGGTTATCAGGGATAGTCGAATCGGTCTGACCGAACGGTTAATAGCGAGCATTGCTCGCATGAAGGTTAAACCTGATCTGTTAATCAGCGGCTCTGCTGTTGGCTATTATGGCAATCAAGGCGATGTCGTATTAACCGAGCAATCCGCAACCCGAAATGATTTTTCGCACCAACTCTGCGCCGATTGGGAGGATGCAGCAAAAAATGCTGAACAATTCGGTGTTCGAGTCTGCTTGATTAGAACCGGATTAGTTCTGGGCGAAGGCGGCGGTATTCTGCAGCGCATGGTGTTGCCATTTCGTCTGGGTTTGGGCGGGCGTTTAGGCGATGGACGGCAATGGATGTCCTGGATTCATCGTCAAGACTGGATCGCTATTGCCCAAACGATGATAACTGACTCATCCATGCAAGGCGCGTATAATGCAACAGCGCCGAATCCGGTTACCAATCGCGAATTTACGCGAGTACTGGCACATTGCCTAAAGCGTCCAGCACTGTTCACTGTTCCGGCCGGTCTTTTAAAGTTGCTGCTCGGTGAAATGTCGGAGCTGGTATTAGGTAGTCAGCGTGTGCTGCCTGAACGTTTACTGGAGCAGGGTTTCAGGTTTAAATACACAGATCTTTCCAGTGCCTTAAATCAGGTGTTTGGCTGCCGATGAACAGGCGGCCAATCAATGTTATTATGTATATTCAATATGTCATTCCGGCATGAGGTGCTATTTTTATCGGTATGATTAATTGATGAGTTGTAGCTCCTGACATTAGTATTTTCCAATAACTAAAAAAGGTTATATAATAATCCGTTTTATGGGAGTGTACCGCTCCTCCTTGCTTTACCTTCTTCAAGACAGAGAGGGGAGGCTTTTAACCGAAAGGAAAAATAATGCGACATTATGAAATTGTCTTTTTAGTTCATCCCGATCAAAGCGCTCAGGTTCCAGCGATGATCGAACGTTATAAAGCAACCATCGAAACTGCATCTGGCGCGATTCATCGTCTGGAAGACTGGGGCCGTAGACATTTGGCTTATCCAATCAAAAAAATTCATAAAGCGCACTATGTGCTGATGAATATAGAGTGCGATCAGGCAACACTGGAAGAGTTAGAAATTGGCTTTCGTTTTAATGATGCTATCTTGCGCAGCATGACCTTATTGCAAAAAGCACCAGTCACCGAACCGTCTGCCATTGCCATGTCAACCGCAGAAGAAAGTAAAGCGGCTGAATCCAGAGCGAAAGATGCTGCTGCCAGGGAAGCAGTAGTAGTGCCGGCGACAGGTGATATCAGCGACGATATCGATTTAGATGATGCTGATGCTGATGAAGATTTTGACCTTGACGAAATCATTCCTGAATAACACATTTATTAGATTGGATTACGAGAATTATCATGGCACGTAACATCAGACGTAAAAAATTCTGCCGATTCAGTGCAGAAGGTGGCACACAGATTGATTATAAGGATCTGGATTTATTGAGTGATTACATAACTGAAACTGGCAAAATTGTTCCTAGCCGGATTACGGGAACCAGCGCCAAGTATCAAAGACAGTTATGTGTCGCTATAAAACGTGCGCGATTTATAGCATTATTGCCGTTCTGCGACGCACACAAATAATTATAGGGGAGGGGGGTGAATTTTTTAGCGGCATACATTATGCGCGGAAGGATACAAGCCATGATTGTGGCTTCCTCTCTTGCATTATTGTCACTGATCTTGCCCCCGGTGAGTATTGTAAGTTCAGCCTCTGTTGCTCTCGTTACTTTAAGGCGAGGCGCTTTTGAAGGGTTGACTATTTTAGTCTGCTCCAGCGCGGCTGCCGGACTGCTAGGTTTTTTGGCTTTAGGTAACTACCAGTTTGCCTTGCTTTATGCGATGGTGCTGTGGGTGCCTGTCTGGCTGATTTCAATCGTATTACGAGAAGGGCAGAATTTATCTCTGGCGGTTGAAATTGCAGTATTGCTTGGGGTGTTTGGCGTTGCAGGTTTTTATCTCTATGCGCCAGACCCGGCGGTTATGTGGAAAGCCATACTTTCGCAAATGATTCCAGCAGATGCGCCGGTTGCAGACATTCAGCGCAATATCGATGTTATGGCACATTACATGACGGGAGTCGTTGCCGCAGGTTCAGTATTCAGTTTGCTGTTTGGCCTGTTTTTAGGCCGGTGGTGGCAGGCGAATCTCTATAATCCAGGCGGTTTCAGAGAAGAGTTTTTGTCATTGAGTTCACAGCCGAGATTGGCAATTGGCAGTATTGCAATAGTAGCGATTGCGTTGGCAAGCTCCGGAGTGAGCTCCGAAATAGCATGGAACGTCACTATATTGTTGTTTGTATTGTTCACCGTGATCGGAACAGCTGTATTGCATACCTTGTTTGCCGGGATGAAATTGGGCCGCTATATGGTGCCGATGCTTTATATAACATTGTTTTTGATACCCCACGCCATGCTGCTTGTTGCCTTGATTGGACTCAGTGATGCCTGGCTGGATTTACGAAAAAAAAAATCGAATTAACGCGCGCCAGACGGCGTATAAATAGCCGGTTATAAACCGCAAGACGAGGATTAAAAGATGGAAGTTATTCTTCTTGAAAAGATTGCAAACATGGGTAATCTGGGTGATAAGGTAACCA
>JAQTMV010000105.1 GCA_028714175.1 Methylococcales bacterium | reverse complement strand
CCGGCCAAGCTCCGCGTGTTCTAATCCAGGCTAGCCAGGCAATCGACCGGCTCATTCAGGAGGCTAAATTGGCGAACTGAAAACTTGACTCAATTTTAAAGATCAATCTCACTCAAGGAGCTCTAGCTCAGTGTTTAAAGAAAAAAGCACAACACTCGAAGTCGCATTTCCTGGCGCCCATGCTGATGTTGGCGGGGGATATGATGATAAAAATAATCAACTTCCCGATATTTCTCTAAACTGGATGGTTTCATTGCTTAGTCCACAACCCTACAAATTCTCGCCTGAGACCCATGACTTTATTAATAAGACTAATGCCGATCCGAAAGGATTGGCGCATTTACCAATTTCTGACCCTGATGGCAATTCTTTTAGTTCTTGCCTTGACCGTAAACTACCTGACTCCATTAGTAAACACCAAAGCATTACGGATCGGGATAATTCTGGGTCAGTACCTTGGTTGGTTGTTGAAAAAAATTCAAGCAGCAATAATCCTGTACATTCCTGTATAGAATGGGTAAAACCAATAAAAGGAGTTAAACAAGAGCAAATAGAGTGTATTAGACAAGCAAATATCATGTGCAAAGATTTAAAACTAAATGGTTGGATCAAATGAAAAAATTATCAGTGATATACCTTTTATCATCAATCCTAGTTTCAAGCTGTGCGAGGGATAGTGATTGCCCTTATGTGAAAGATTCTCCAAAACCTGTATCAAACATGAGCCTATGTAATGAAATTAAAAGCTTGCCAGTCGTCGGAACAAGTTGCAGGGTGTCAGTTGATGCTGGTGATTTCGAAACACATGTTGGACTAACTGTAATACATCATGAGGAATACAAGGTTATAGCGCCTCCGGATCAAGTTTGGTATGACTGCACGCGTCGTAACCTTCCCTTGTGTGGTGAAGAAGGTTCTTTCATGATGAACTTACTTTCTTTTAAGAAGAGACAGAAAGATGCTTTGTGGTTTTCAGTGATTGCCGAGGTTAAAACAGATGATAAAAAATCGACTTATTATGATTTATGCAAGGTTGCTGATAGTTCATCTAAAAAAACCGCAAAATTTGAGGTCATGAATGACGGGGAGCTTATTATGTATCCTAATGATGCCGACGGTTATTACTGCAACAACAGAGGGAAAATTTGGCTTGAAATTCAACGACTAAAATAGCCTTGTTGTCAGGTCGGGCGTGCTGTTTATGCCCGACATTTCCATGATTCAAAATTGCGACGGATTTCGGATTTGTCCAAGGCTGCCTCATCATCGGACGCAGGAATGTCGGGCGCAAAAAGACGCGCTCGTCCACAGCTTTTGACTGGCTAGAGAGTTAAACGGGTTGGAGCGATTAATTTTAGGCAAAAAAAAGATAACAAAAACACACTAACGATTAGGAGAACGATATGCGGAAATATAAAAGGTTTTTCCCCCTGTACTTTGCAATCATTTTCACTGCATTGACACTAAGTAACAGAGTAGCGGCCGAGGCAACACTGGGACGATTTCCGCTTTGTGAAGCGTCGTCGGCTTTGCTGGTGACTTGTCCGGGCGGGGATGGCGAGTGTCTTTTGGTAAGCGACAACGAACAGGAAAAAGAACTGTACCTGTTCCCCGTTGAGAACGGAAAACTCAAAACGGATGCACTGCGCACTCCCGAATTCCATTTGGGAGCAGGCAACAAAATCTCGGATATTGAGGCACTCGCCGTCGTTTCGGGTGACGAAATTCTGGCTTTCGGCTCTCATAGCCGCAACACCCGCTGTGAGGTCAAGCCAAAGCGTCACCAATTCGGGAAGGTAAGTTTGTCGAAGGCAAAAACGACGGTCGTGGACACCTTACAATCCCGGAAGGTCACCTGCGAACACCTGTTTGATAACCGGGTGTTGGACGCCTCAATGAAGGCAGCATGCGAAGCGATAGACACCGCAGATCTGCTAGCTACGCTGATTGATGACGCCGTACAGGCGAAGAAATTAACTGAGGATAATGCAAAAACCCTTTGCAATGCAGTGAATGCCTATAATGCCGAAGGCGCGGTCGCTATCAACACGACCAAAGGGACCGATGTATGGATCGGTTTGCGCGCTCCGCTGCTGCCAGCATATCCTTCTCAACCCGAGAAAAAACATCTGGCCATCCTGCTCCACATGAAAGATCTGACGGCCTACACGTTTGACCGCGTGGCGTTCGTGGATTTGGGCGGACGCGGAGTACGAGACCTGTCTTCCGACGCAACGTCTATTTGGGTGATCGCCGGTCCCTCGGAAGATCGGACAGAACCGTTTGAGCTTCGGCGTTTTCCAAAGTCGGCTTTGGACAAAGCACAGGTGATTGATTCAGAGCTTATCCGTGCTTTGCCCCCTTCATCAGAAGGCTTGGCGATTTCCGGAAAAACCGCATACATCGTCATTGATGGAGATGCAGGCAACGATGAGCAGAAGACTCTGAAGGTTTGCAAAGAGCCGGCCAGGTATGAGATTGTGCCCTTGCCTTAGTTCCTGGGCCTCAATCAACCCGGATTTCGCAAGCTTCCTCGAGGCTACATTAATCCGATCTGGCATTGATAATGCCGTGTTGATTCCGGGTAAGCAAACGATACAACCGTTTACCTACCGAACTAAATAGTTAATTGGCCCAATTAAAATTTTAAGTCGATCATTATGAGGCAGCATGAAATGAGCATGAATCAAAAGGTCGTAGAACTTTCACAAGGAAGAATTCATTATAGAGAATTTGGCAATGAAGAGGCCCCCGCCATATTATTTGTACATTGGTTTGCTTGCTAGTAGTTTACTTTGGCAAGATGTAGCCAAAGGGTTATCGCAAGATTTTAGATGCATCACTCCCGATTGGCCTTTAGGTTCCCATTCAGAATCCATGAAACCTGACGCGGATGTCTCTCCTCAAGGCATGATTCAAATTATTTTGGGGTTTATCGATCATTTAAATCTTAAAGAAGTGATTTTTGTTGGTAACAACAGCGGAGGTGCCCTGGCGCAAATGATGGTTGCCACGCATCCGGAAAGAATTGAGAAATTAATCTTAACTTCATGTGATGCTTACGAAATTTGGCTGCCTTATCCATTTAAACTAATTGAAATTTTAGCTTTCGTTCCCGGGGTGCTGTTTTTAATCTCAAACCTAATGAAATGGCCTAAATTTCGTGGTTTTGGTGGGCTATCAAAGCGAATGCCGAAAGAAACCTCCGACTCTTTCGCCCTGCCTCTGTCAACTTCCGCAGGACTACGCAGGGATTACGGCAAATTTTTACGCGCAATCTCCCCTAAATTAACTCTTGAAGCGGCTAAACACTTTGATAATTTTAACAAACCCGTTTTAATTGCTTGGTCACGTGATGATCGGTTTTTTCCGAAAAAATATGGTGAAAAACTACACCAGCAATTTCACGACTCCAAAATAGTACTTATAGATGATTCATATACCTTTTCGGCAATCGATAGTCCTAATCAACTGACTAATGAAATCAGAAGTTTTTTAAAGGGTGTATAAAACTCGGCAGTATTTAATCAATATGTACAATGCCGGACGGAATATATTATCCCACCCGCATCGTTTGTGCGAGATTTGAAGGCCAACGGGAGGGGGAGATTTGATTAATTTTTAGTCTATTGTTTTTATGTTTTTTATTTTCAAACTTTATTTAGGAGTGCAACATGCTAACCATACTTTATGATGAAAGCCGCGAATCGCTCTATCATCCAGGCGACGCCGATGATTTTTTCCAACATGGCCCAATTCAAATTGACGCCGCCCTCTGTGCCGAGATGTCGCGCCTTGTTTATGTCAAGGATAAAAGTCTATTAAAGCAGTATCTTGACCGGGCTGGGTTTCAACTAGACCTGGCTATCGGCTATGGCAACGGAGGAACCCAGGTATTTATTGCCAGCAAGCCGGTTGACAATGTGACTGTAGTCGCCTTTCGCGGAACGGAGCCCGATGATCCATCGGATTTATTTACCGATGCCAACTTCGTGTTTTCACCTTGGGCTGATAACTCAGGTGCGTCATTAGGACAAGTCCACGAAGGCTTCGCCACGGCTTTGCAGAATAATGACATTTTGGGGAAGGTAATAACCTGCCTGGATTCGATGGTTCCATCGACTCGTTTCCTGCTCACAGGACACAGCCTGGGAGCGGCGCTTGCTACATTAACTGCCAGCCGGATGCCGTCTTCGCATTTGTATACTTTTGGCTCATGCCGTGTCGGAGACGCATCCTTTGCAGAAGCCATGCGGATTATAAACCATATCCGATTCGTGGATTGTTGCGATCTTGTTACGCGCGTTCCTCCTAAGGAGTTCGGTTATGTCCATGTGGGTTCATTGAGGTATATAGACAGAAACGGCCAGCTCCTGGAATCTCCGAGTGAGGAGGAAATAAATGCTGATCGTCTGAAAGCAACGGCTTGGTATCTTGTCCGCCATGCCTTATTGCCTGGCACAGTGTTTTCACGGGATTTAGCCGATCATGCTCCAATTAATTATGTGTCCGGGGTGATGGGTTTGCGGGCGCGCATGGCTTAATGTCGCATGGTGAGAAATAGTTTATGCGCGTATGCAACAAAGGTGATCGGCCAGCCTTCGGCAGGAGGGGGATAGATTATCCTGCCCGCAACGTTTTGTCCGAGGCTGATGCAGTGATCCCAAAACATAACGTTTAGGCAGGGGTTGCAAACCCCTGCCCGCTTCGGAATAAAACTAACTATGCGGTAATTCCGCCTCCTGGTTCTTATCAGCATCATCCAGAACTTTGTCGTAAACCTCGCGCAGGCTGAGAACGCAGTCTATGCTTTCCAGCGGTACAGAAGCGTCAAGCCCCGCCGCTTCCGTTAATATCCAAACGTCCCCTTGCCGCACATAGCGTTCGATACTTGCCTGGTCTTGCGTCACCAGCAGATATTCACGCAGTGACGCGATTTTACGATAATGGGCAAACTTGCTGCCCCGGTCATAAGCTTCGGTGGAGGGCGACAGCACTTCAATCAGTACCGTAGGGTTAAGCAAAGTATCTAACTGCGCGTCCTCAAATTGCGGTGTACCGCACACAACAACGATGTCAGGGTAATGATAGCTGTGGGCATCGGCAGCCTTGACGCGCATATCATTGCTGTAAGCTTCGCAGGGGCGTCTTTTGAGCTGTACACTTAGTTCTCGTGCAATATTAACAGTTATCAGATTATGCTCCCGGCTTGCGCCGGTCATCGCATGGATTTGACCGTCGTGGAATTCGCTTTTATATGACGCGCTACGTTCCAGAGTTAAATATTCTTCGGCAGTGTAGCGAGTTTGTTTAAGTACGCTGGACATGATTAACCTCGTTAAAGCAGTCGCATATTAATGTCAGGCATATCATACCGCTTAACGGCTATGTGAAGGCTATTTTGATTGATTCCACTCACTTATTCGTTTTCAAACCGGTTTATTTGCTCCCACCCGCTGCCTTCTCAAACTGTTTCTGGAGTTAGGTTGATTCTTCGTTTTTATGGGATAATCCGGTTTAATTTATTCAAATTGGACTAACCGCCATGACTTTCCCAACCATTGAATCTTTTGTTCGCAACGCCCCTTTAGCCAGACTGCAACGTTTGCCGGGCACTACCAGCAATACCGTTCTGGCCAAACTGGAAGGCAATAATCCGGCCGGCTCAGTCAAAGACCTTCCGGCGCTCAGCATGATCAAACACGCCGAGGAAAGAGGCGAGATTAAACCCGGTGATCGCCTGATAGAGGCGACCAGCGGTAATACCGGCATTGCCCTGGCGATGGTGGCAGCCATCAAGGGTTATAAAATGATCTTGATCATGCCCGATAACATGAGCGACGAGCGCAAGGCATCGATGAAAGCTTACGGCGCTGAAATTATACTGACGCCTGCAGCGGGCAGTATGGAAGCGGCAATTGATTTAGCAAGGGAAATGGAGGCGGCGGGCAAAGGTCGGATTCTGGATCAGTTTGCAAATCCTGATAATCCACGCGCTCATTATGAAAGCACAGGGCCTGAAATTTGGCAGGACACCCAGGGAAAAGTGACTCATTTTGTCAGCGCGATGGGGACTACCGGCACGATTATGGGGACGTCAAGGTTTCTCAAGGAACAAAATCCCGCTATTCAGATTATCGGCGTACAGCCGGAGGGTAATTCCAAAATCCCCGGCATCAGGCGCTGGCCCAAGGAATATTTACCCAAAATTTATGAGGCGGACCGCGTTGACAGGATTATCGATGTCGACCAAGAAACGGCTGAAAACTTTACCCGCCTTTTAGCGTCTGAAGAGGGTATTTTTGCAGGTGTATCATCGGGTGGTGCAGTTGCGGCGGCATTAAGAGTGTCTGAAGAAGTCGAAAATGCGGTGATTGTGGTGATTATTTGCGACCGGGGGGATCGATATTTATCGACCGGGGTTTTTCCTGCTTAATATTGTTAAAAGCATGTGGGAGGGGACTTAAGCCGCGACAATCGCAGCTAAAGGCCCCCTACCACAAAAATAATGATCAGGCTCATCCTGACAGTTGTTCTTGTTTTATTAAGCCCAGTCGCAACTGCGCTGGATGCTGTGTTTCTTGATGTTGGAACCATAGAAACCAGGGGCTGGAAATTACAAGGTATTCATATCGCTTTAACTGATCTGACCCAAAAACAGCAAAAACTGACTTTAACTATCGATAAGTTAAGTTTGCCCTTACCTTTCGATGATCTGAATCTGATCAATATCCATTGTTCTTCTTTCACATGGCAAAACAAGGAATTGTTGTGTACTCAGGGGCGTGCGAAGATGCGTTCAAAGCGGTGGCAATCGCCGGCAGCCAATTTTTCTTTTCATATCAGGGAAATGCAGAGCTCGCTAAAATTGACTGATTTGCAACTGGCGGATGGAACTGTAGCCATTGAGGCTGAAGAACGGGGCAAGCAATGGGAGGTAAAAATTAATGCCAAAGAGGTGAAGGCCGCGGTAATTCAAAAGCTGTTGCAACAACCGGTATTATTTGAATTGAAAGACGGTCGCATCAATTTCAAGTTGTATGCATCGGGCAGCCACGCGCAAATAGAAGATTTTGCCTTGAGCACCGTACTTAATGATCTGACTGTTCAAACCAGGGATGGACGGTTCGCAACTGAAAAAGTAACACTGGAATCCAATCTGGAAGTGCAAAACCATAAGGGTTTGTGGCAATGGCAAAGTCATTCACATTTTAAGAGTGGTGCATTATATATTGAACCGCTTTATCTGGAGGCAGACGGGCAAGCCATGGTTTTGGATGCAGAAGGCAACTGGAATGGCATGAACAAACGGACTGAAATACAGTCTGTAAGCTATAAACAGGGTACGGCTTTGGCATTAAGCGGCAGCGCGATCGTTCACTATGATAAAAAAGTAAAAGTTGAAAAAGCGGATTTGTCGTTACATAGTGATGATCTGCAAAAGCTATCAGCTATCTATTTAAAGCCTTTTTTTGAACAGACCGCGTTGGAAGGTATTACCTTCGCGGGCACAATTAACGCCGATTTTTTTATTGTTCAGAATTCATTAACCGCGTTGACGGCAACTGTTAACAAGTTGGCTGTTAAAGACACAGCGGGGCGCATCAAAATTGAGGGAGGCGCTGGCACGATTAACTGGTCTGATGATGAGATTTTTAACCGGCCGTCTACGTTCGCATGGCAGCAAATTCAAATTTATGCCTTGCCCATAGGGGCTTCCAGGATTTTATTCCTGAGTCGGGCTAGCAGTTTCAAATTGCTTGAAAAGACCCATCTGCCTTTTTTGGGCGGCATCATCGCAATCAATCAATTGGGCTGGCAAGAAAAAAAACAGCAAGATCCTGAAGTTTATTTTGCGGGCAGCTTAAACAAACTATCATTGGAACAGTGGTCAAAAGCGTTAAACTGGACACCGTTGTCAGGCACTATCAGCGGCAATATTCCCCGGGTTGAGTACAGCAATAAAACGCTGAGTTTGGGAGGGGAATTAAACATCAAGGTTTTTGATGGCGACATCAAAATCACCCAACTGGCATCATCGGGATTATTTACTGATTTCCCCAAGCTTTACAGTGAGCTGGAAATTAATAATCTGGATCTGGATCAATTGACTGCTAAGTTTAAATTTGGCGGCATTACCGGCAAGTTGTCTGGATTTATCAAGCAGTTATATATGGAAAAATGGAAGCCGGTCACTTTTTACGCCTGGCTGGGAACGCCGGATGACGATGATTCCCGCCACAGAATCAGCCAAAAGGCCGTAAAAAATATCGCCAGTATTGCCGGTGGAGGCGCGTCGGACATATTATCGAGAAGTTTTTTAAGTATCTTTGAAACTTTCGGCTACGACAAAATCGGTTTGGGCTGTTATCTGCATGACGGCGTATGCCAGTTGATGGGCGTAGAAGCCAGGCCCCAGGGTTATGCCATTATTACCGGCGGCGGTCTGCCGCGGATTGAAGTGATCGGCTATAATCCCCGCGTTGACTGGAATGTATTGATGGAACGATTGAATCGTATTTCAACATCAGATGAAGTAATCATTAAATAAACTGGAGAGCGTTATGAGAAATATGCCGGCATTAGGGGTGTTATTGTTGACCGCATGTGTCACGATTAATATTTACTTCCCTGCCGCTGCGGCGGAAAAGGCTGCGGATGAAATTATCAGGGATATCCAGGGTATTACGCCGCAAAAAACAGAGCCCAAGCCCAAGGCAAGTTTATCCGATTGGCAGATGACCGCTTTTCAGTGGCTGGATAAGGGCATCAATGTTGTCATTTCGCCTGCACAGGCCGAGGAGGCCAATTTAACGATAGATAGCGCCGAAATTAGGCAGCTACGTGCGACGATGGAAAGCCGTTTTGCTACACTGCAACCCTTTTATGCGGCGGGTTTTATCGGCATTCAGGCGGACGGTTTATTAGCCGTCAGAGATGCCGCCAGTGTGCCGCTCAAAGACAGAAATCAGGTTAATAAACTGGTCGCTGCGGAAAATGCAGACCGGCAAAGCCTGTATCAGGCGATTGCCAATGCGAACGGTCATCCTGAATGGGCCACACAAATCAAATCAACCTTTGCCGCTCGCTGGGTGAGTAATGCTCAATCAGGCTGGTGGTATCAATCTGCTGGAAGCTGGAAACAAAAATAAGCATGACCAGGAAAAGATCAAGAAAGAAGCAATTGCCGGAAACGCCGGATACAGTCACGATAGAATCACTTGCCCATGATGGCCGTGGTGTCGCTCATGTCGACGGTAAAGTGATATTTATTGATGAGGCGTTACCGGGCGAGGATGTGGAGTTTTTCTATACTGAAAGCCATAAGGATTATGCCGAAGGCAAAGTCGTCAGACTGTTAAGTCGTGCTGTCGACAGGGTTGATGCCTTATGCCCCCATTATGGCGTTTGTGGAGGTTGCAGTTTTCAGCATGTCGAATCGTCTGCACAAATCAGAATCAAACAAGATATATTGGCTGAGCAATTTAAACGCATCGGCAAAGTTGAGATGCCTGAACCGTGGCAACCATTGACAGGCCCACATTGGGGTTATCGCCGCAAAGCTAGAATGGGCGTTAAATATGTCGCTAAAAAAAACCGGGTACTGGTCGGTTTCAGAGAAAGACGGCATCCCTATTTGGCTGAGATTGATAGCTGTATTGTTATGCACCCGATCGTCGGTACCAAGCTGATAGCGTTGGGGGAAATGATAGCCGGTTTGACAATCAGGGATAAAATTCCACAGATAGAAGTGGCTATTGGCGATGAACAGTGCGTGCTGTCTTTTCGTGTACTGGAACCGCCGACAAATGCCGATCAACAACGGATGAAGGCGTTTGAGCTTGAACACAATATGACCTTATGTTTGCAATCCAAAGGCCCAGATACGATAATGCCTATGGATGGCGAGCCGGAAGTGATACCCACTTATGCCCTGCCTGATCTGGACCTGGAGTTTAAATTCAGACCCGCCATGTTTACGCAGGTCAATTACGAAATTAACCGGCAAATGATTAACAGGGTTCTGGAAACATTAAATCTTAATGAAAATGATACTGTGCTGGATTTGTTTTGCGGCTTGGGCAATTTTACCTTGCCGATGGCAAGGTTTGCCGGACGGGTCGTAGGTATAGAAGGCGATCAGCCGCTGGTAAATCATGCCAAGGAAAATGCCCGCCATAATGGCATAAGCAACGTTGAATTTTATGCGGCCGATTTAAGCAAGGATCTTGGCGATCAGCCCTGGGCAAATCGCTTATACAACAAAATCATTCTCGACCCTTCCAGAGCCGGAGCATCAGAAGTTTTGCAGCATTTTAAAAAATGGCAGCCGGAGCAGATTGTTTATGTCTCCTGCAATCCATCAACTCTCGCCCGCGATGCCGGTATTCTGGTCAATGAATTAGGCTATAAATTGGTTAAAGCCGGAGTGATGGATATGTTTCCGCAAACGGGACATGTGGAGTCGATGGCTTTGTTTGAAAAATAAACAACGCAAAACATCAAAAACAATCAGACATAAATGAAACCAACCTGAAAATATCCGGGCAGGGGCTTGAATTTATAGTTTCGTTTCGGCGGTTTACCTCACGGAAAACCCCGCCGTAAAGCTCTGCGGAGTTCGGCATCAAGCGCAATACGGATATCGTCTATTGCGCCCTTCTCGCTACCAGGCTGTTTAACCCATAACCTGTGAAACCAAGGGGAATCGCTCGGGATGGTGAATTGAATCAACATGCAAGTCAACGTCCAATTAAGGCCAATAAAGATGGTGCGGCTGCGGGCGATCAACATTAAACTACAAAACCGCCAACGGTCGGCGAATCCACGTTACTTTAGACTTTCAGAAAATAAATTTCCAACGTTTCCCGTTAACAACCCTTAAAACCGGTGCTGTTCCGTTCAGTGCTTGGAAATTATTTATCTGAAAGTGTATAGCAAAGAGGCGCAACGCTTTTACAAGGCGTTGATCCGGAAGCTAGCTCGTTTTGGTTTAGAAGTTGCCGAGGAAAAGACTCAAATTATGGAGTTCAGCCACTGCAAAGCGAAGGCCAAGACGAAGTTTGATTTCCTGGGTTTTGAGTTTCGCTGGGGCGTGAATCGATGGGGTAAACCGATCTTAAAACGCCGCACTTCGCGAGATAAACTTAGAGCATCAATAGTTGAGTTCAAAGCATGGTTTCAGAAACACAGTGGTTTGCCGAAGAAAATACTCTTTTCAAAACTAAATAGTAAATTGCTCGGCTATTATAACTACTAGGGTGTGACTGGAAACTTTCAAAGCCTCAACAACTTTGTGTATCAGGTGAAAGGACTGCTTTTCAAGGGGCTTAACAGGCGCAGTCAGCGCAAGAGCTACAACTGGAAAGGGTTCAAAGAACTGGTAAAGTGTTTTGAAATAGCCAAACCACACATACTTCATGCGTTCTAGGAATCAAAGAAACGCCGTGTGCAAAGCGAGCAGTTTTGAAGAGCTCTGTGCGGTAATTCCGCACGCAGGGATCTGTGAGGGGGCAGTTGGGTAACTGGCTGTCCTACCTCAATCCTCCAAGCCGGATGGGACATTCGTCCCGTCCGCAATGTTTTCCGGGGTGGCGTGCGATGGACAAACCTTCAGACTTGGCGCTGCTTCCAAACGTTCGGAACGGGTTGAATAACCCGTCCCGCGCCTTTTTGCATACCCCGCCCCGCTCGAAGGCAAGATGTTTCAGCCGGTGACAAAAGTCGTCATTCCGGCATGGATGCCGGAATCCAGTCACAGGGATGTGAAGCTATGTCTGGCACTGCGTCTAAATAATGCCTCAGTGGCATCGGCAAGTTACCATCCATGGCACTGGATACCGGCATCCATGCCGGTATGACGGTGCTGGCTGAGGTTCCTTGCTAATCAGGTCATTATTTGAATGCCATAAAAAATGGATATGGTTGGCATCGTTTATTTCCTCTTTCTCAAATTAGTTGAATAATCTACCGGTTTTGTTGACCTTGCCCGCCCTTGTTCCCTTATCCAGACGGGCGGGGATGGAAAGCGAAAATAACATGGGGGGTGGCAAGCGTCTTTTTGCTTGTCCACCAAATTTCCTAGTTCCGCGTGGGCAAACGATAAAGCCGTTTGCCCACCCTACCTGGCTTACTGCGGCTTTCCCTTATATGGCATAAACTCAAGCACTTTAAACGGTACATACGATTCTTCGTTGTTATTACAAACCTCATTTTGTAAAGCCGCACAAACTCCAAAATGAAATTCTTCTTCCGTTTCTGGCATCATGAACGGTTGACTGGATAACGCCTTCTCTACAATAGTACCTTTGTTTCTCCCTAAAATATTTAATAGCTGTTTAAATTTAACTTCATTGAAATCCAAGCTAACTACATATACTCTGTCACCATCGGTCATAATTGTATTCGTTGTATATAGTCCATCTTGTAATTTTGCAAAAAAATTAGTATGAACCTGGTATGCGATAAATAAAAATCCAGGTTTTACATCCATTCGTGTTAATGCGAACCCATAATCTGGATAATAATTTACCACTTCTGGTTTAGCCCTAATTTTAGGGTTTAGTATCCGATTTAAGTTATTCAAGTGATTTTTAATATTTTGCATTTCGAATGAAAGAACAGGCTCAAACTTTCGCACATCGTATAAAACAAAGTTTTTCCCGTTACACAGCGCGTATAAATTCGACCTTATCTCAGGATGTATTGCATAACTATATGCCTGTTCCACATGACAGCTTTTTGATATTTCCTCACTAGGAGATTTAGCATCTAATACCCAATGGATACTACCGTCTATTTCGAAAATATAGTCAGGTATAATCGTTATTTTGTGCTTCGTAGACCCAATTGAAACAAATGGATGCTTAAGACTTTTGCTACGTATCACCCTTGCTCTTCCAGATACCTCATATCCTAGTGTTCGAATAAGTGGCTGTATCAGTTCTTCTCTAACAGAGTCTTCCTTAAATTCTGGGTCATCCAATACTGAAAAATCGAATTTATCAAACATGCTTAATATGCAGATCTAATGTGGAAAAATGGGGTGTTTTCGACGCGCCGGACAGGGTATGTTACTCCGTCCGCAGGGTTTCTCGTATGTTTCAAAAATAGCGGCAACGTTAAAAACTGTTCGGGAGTGAAAAAACTGGCTAAGCCGAACAAGCTGAAACGACAAACCAGAAAAACAGCAAGCCGATCAACTCATAGTGGGCGATGCCCATCCTATCAGGATTACGAGTTATTTTTCTTTAACGATTCAACACATAAATGAATCAAGGAACTCATGCGATAGAACAAATAATCTATGTGTAGATTGGATTCAAGTTTGACTTTATCGCGCTCAAAATGCCTGATTTGGAATTGATTACCAATTTTCGTTAATACGTTAAATTCGTTGTTTGTACAGTCAGAAAATGATGAATTATTTTCTGATACGACATCAATAAGTTTATCCGCTGATAATCTTTTGTTTTCTTCAAAGTAAGTTTTCAGTCTTTCAAACGCATCCCATATTTTTTCTAAACTTTCAATGCGGCTTTCTGGGCGTGGTAAAACAAATTTTGAATAAGCAGTTTCAAGTAACTCATTTAATCGTTCATCTCCTGTATTAAATCTGATGTCAGTTATTATTTTTGCCATTGATTTTGGAATTGACCGTTTAA
Source organism: Methylococcales bacterium (assembly GCA_028714175.1). Classification (GTDB taxonomy): domain Bacteria; phylum Pseudomonadota; class Gammaproteobacteria; order Methylococcales; family Methylomonadaceae; genus JAGXGJ01. The sequence continues at coordinate 4,549 of JAQTMV010000105.1, read as the reverse complement.
TTTGACCATCTTCGTCCAAGAAAAAGACGATTCCGTTTCTGCTAAATATTGTATTAATGCGCTCTCTAAATTGAGATTGAAATAAACCGTCATCTGAAAATGAATAATGGTTGTGGCGAAAGTAACTGTGATACCCAAATTCACTTGGGTCTTTAATATTCTTATGAAGAAATTGCAAAAAATCTAATATGACATATTTGTTTGGTAAATCCGCTTCTTCTTTGTTTGGTAATTTCTCTTCATTGTCGACATCCCAAAATTGATCGTCGGTTAATCGGCGGGGTACACTCTTGCACACTGGTATAGTAAGTCTGGTATTTCACCTTTTAAGACATCTTCCAGTTGGGTTTTATTACAACCACAAACAACTTGACTATCTGGACACTCATCAGGAAAGTTGCCAGCCAACGCACAATTACCAACAAACTGATGGTAGGTAGCAACAATGCTATTCCATACGGCAACTGAAATTTCTTCTGAACTCCGCTCTCTTGAGCCTAATTCTTTATCACTAAAATATTCATGCGTCATTATATTTGGCTCAAAATCTTATAAACATATAAAACTAAATCCTAAAATTAATTAAAGTAACACGCAATAAATAGCTTATCAGTAATTGACTATGTTGCCTCATTATTAGGGTTCCTTCTCTTGCGTAATTTGATGTGAATCCAAGGCAGAGCCGTTGAATATACCAGCAAGAAGCGCATTGAAGACAGACTCGGATTTCTGAGTGGCAGTGACTTGTTGCGTTTGAATTGAGGAAATATCAAGACACCGACGTTCAAAAGTATCTTGTAAAGCAAGGGGTGGCACCGGAACCGGAAGTCCTCTCAGAATTTCGAGGTTGATATTCTTTTGCGCAGCTTGAGGCGCATTTTTTTCCAAAGTTGGCTGTAAAAATCCAAGCCACGCTTGCACATATTCTGTCTTCACGAGATTGCTAGGTAAGAATCCGACCACACTATCCGGGAAACAGGAATCAAATTCTAAGATGCCTGTTTTAGCGATATTCGCGGCAATGGTGATGCAGAGCGTCCCAGAAGGCCAAAGTCTGCTTTGCGCGAGACCGCGCTCGGAATAGGTTGCGGTGTATTGTTTAATGCGGCCACCAGAATTAGCTACATCCCCAGTTTGTATGAAGGGATATGGGCCGCCGTAAAGCTCCTTGGCATCCCTTGGACGGTGACGCGACTTACCTCTGTCAAGCGTTCCAACTAGGCTAAACTGTTTGATCTCCCACCCTTTCGGATTTGTCACCGGATCGCCGAACATATCAATAAATAGGGCGGGGATGATTTCGGCGGCTTTCTTTTGCGCCTCACGTCGGAGCCGAACGATCCCCTCTGCGCGGGAGAGAATATCAACGATGAGGCGTTGTTCGGCGGGTGGAGATAACGGCATTCTAATGGCGCGAACATCATTCAGGGTAACTCCTTTTACAGTCGCACCTGCTCCCATTCTCTCAATTTCAGACCCCTTAGAGAGCAAAAACCAGAATAGAAATTCTGGAAGTATCTCTGGTGCTGGAATGATCGCTTTAATATCCTGATTGATAGCCAATGACCGCTCTGCAATCGCGACTTTTCCGAGACCTACACGTGTCACAAGCAATACCGTTCCCGCAGGGACAAGGTTAGAAGCGGAATCAGCAAGTCCAGACTCCGATATATGATCTTCAGTGTCAAAAATCCTGAATGTCTTAAAGTCCTTTAACGTTGCCCAAGGGATATTCCCATTGAAGTAATCATCCCGCTTTCTCGATGGCGTTCCTCCACCGATGAAGCGACAAACATCTCCCAACAAAGCGGATGGATAGGAACTGGCAGTAGCGTTCATAACTAGCGCCCAGCCAATGTTTCGCGAAGTGCCGTAACCTCTTCCACAATTTCCGTCTCGATAGCGGCCAGTTCGTCCAGCAGCTCGCGCGGGTCGCGGTGTTCGATGGCGGCTTGATTCATCGGGCGGTAGCGCCCCGCCGAGAGGTTAAAGTCATTCGCTCGTAGTGTTATGGTGTCGGCGAACCACCATTTCTGCGGCCATACCTTCGCCGGATCGCGAGCCAGCCAGTCCGGCCAGCGTTCATCCTTAGAGCGATAGGCTTCGATCAGCTCAGGCAGGTCGTCCTGTTCGATGGGTGTGTCGTGGTTGGCATCGAGCTTGTAGCCGTCATTGTCGACGTGCAGGAATAGCACCCTTTCAGTGTTGCCGCCCCTTTCGATCCTTCGACAAGACTCAGGACGGGCTTCGCTCAGGGCAGGTTTCCTGAACAGCAGGACAGAGGTTTTTACCCCGGAATAAGGCTGGAACACGCCACCCGGCAGCTACAGGACGGCCTCGACGCGGTTGTTCTCGATAAGCTGGCGGCGCAGCTCCTTATGAGCCGTGGTGGAGCCGAACAGCACACCCTCGGGGACGTTGACCCCGCAGCGCCCGCCGGGGCGCAGGCTGTCCATCATGTATTTGAGGAACAGCAGTTCGGTTGCCGTGGAGGTGCCGACTTTCACATCCTCGACGATACGGTCTTTGTCCACTCGTCCTGAAAAGGGCGGATTGGCGAGGACGACATGGTAGCCCTCGGCCGGGAGCGAATATTCCGCGCGCTTTTCGGCATCGAGCGTGGTGGTCAGCACGTTGCGCATCAGGATGCGGACATTGGGCAAGCCGCGTAGGGTCAGGTTCATCGTCGCCAGACGGACCATTTTCGGATCAACATCGTTGCCGAAGAACGTCGCTGTTTGCAGCGCCGAGATTTGCGCGCTTGAAAGTTTATCCCCTAAACCGCGTCTCTGTATTTTGCCGTCAATTTCAGTTTCCTGAATGGCACTTGGTGATGAATTACCGAGACGGATATGATTGTAAGCAGCCACCAAGAAGCCCGCCGTGCCTGCCGCCGGGTCATAGATGGTCTCGCCTATTTTGGGATCGATTATTTCTACAATACTGCGGATGATATGCCTTGGCGTGCGAAACTGGCCGAGTTCACCCGCCTGTTTGATCTGTTTCAGCACATGCTCGAACAAGTCGCCTTTGGTGTCGGCATCGGCTTGATCGAGGTGCAAGCCATCCACCAGATTGACGATTTGGGTTAATACGGTAGGCTCGTCAATACTGAGACGTGCGCCGTGCATGAACTATGCGCGGATTTCTCGCCAAGTTCGGCAACGAAAGCAAACACTTCATCACGCAGAAAGCGCACGAGGGCTTCACCGGACAGACCTTTTGCCCAGACCGACCAGCGGAAGCGGTCGCGCGGGATCGTGGTTTGACCCTGACTGGGAGCATTGAGCGGGTTTTTAAGCGTCCATTCTCCGGCAAACAGGCTTTCATAAGGTTGTTTCAGTACTTCGGCTTTCAGCACGTTTTCAGCATCAATGCCTTCGATCAGATAGAAGAAAAACAGAAAGGAAAGCTGTTCGGCATTGGCAACCGGATCAGGATAACCGCCGCCAAACAGATAATCGCGTATCTGGTTAATCGAGCGGCGCATGTCGGGGGTTAAAGGCATCGTGTTCCTTGTTGAATTAATTTTACTTTGTCAGATTATACACAAGCTCGTCATACCGGCCGGGATGCCGGTATCCAGTGCCAGGGATGGTAACTTTCCTGAACCTCGCACGTCAATTCGAAGCACCGGATGCCTGTGAACTTTCACGTCCCTGTGACTGGATTCATGCAGGGCTATCCTGCCCTGCACCCATTAGGGTTAATGCAAATCCGCTCCCGGCGGATTTGTCCGGCATCCCGGCCGGAATGACGGGCTTGAAAATACTTGTATATAACGATGAGAGCCAGTGCCAGAGCCTGCCCCGGACCCGATCCGGGGGATGGTAACTGTGTGGCTGCGTCAGTGCTTGATTGAGGCTGAGTGCATAATCGTAGTTCCACGTCCTTGTGACTGGATTCATGCAGGGCTATCCTGCCCTGCACCCCGAAGGGGTTAATGCAAATCCGCTCCCGGCGGATTTGTCCGGCATCCCGGCCGGTATGACGGATCATAGGATGCCTTCATAGAGGTCACGCCATTCGGGATTCATGGCTTCGATCAAATCAATTTTCCATTGCCGCTTCCACTCCTTGATAGTCTTTTCGCCGGCGATGGCGTTTTCCATGGTTTCATGAACTTCGTACCAAACCAGCGCGTGAACCCCGTAGCGGCGAGTGAAACCCTCGACTAGATCGTTTTTGTATTGCCACACGCGTCGGGGAAGATTGGAGGTCACGCCGGCATATAGCGTACCGTTACGTTTGCTGGCGAGCATATAGACGCAGGGTGTTTTCATCGGTTTGGCTGGGAGGAGTGAATCCCGGCGCCTTTCGGGGCAGCGGCGTGTTTCGGGAAAATGGCATCGTTCATGTTGAGAAAAATCGTATAAAGCCGCTCTTCACCACCAAAGACCCGCAACGCTTCAGGATAGCCACCCATCAGCGTGAACGGATGGAAGGCAAAATGACGAGGGGTAAACTCCTGCCAGTTCTCCACATTGGCACGAAGCTGACTGCCAACCACGCGCAACCAGCTGGTTTCGCTGGGTGATAAATCGTTTTG
>JAQTMV010000104.1 GCA_028714175.1 Methylococcales bacterium | reverse complement strand
AGGGATTGACGGTTTCCCTGGCCTGAAAATAAACATCAGGATTCTGTGCGGTCCCTCTAATGAAGGGGTTATCGGGATTAAGACCACGGGCGCGATGAGCCCTAACCAGATCACTATTGATCATGGCCCGGATTTGATCATCGGCAAGCAACTCGATTTTGTTGACTTCGTGCGATGTCCTAAAGCCGTCGAAAAAATGGATGAATGGCACCCGCGCTTCCAATGTGGCCGCCTGGGCAATTAACGCCATATCATGGGCTTCCTGAACGGAGCTGGAAGCCAACAGGGCAAAACCGGTGTCACGAACGGCCATGACATCGGAATGGTCGCCAAATATCGACAAGCCCTGAGCCGCCAGGGAACGTGCGGCTACATGAAAAACCGTGGAAGTCAATTCGCCGGCTATTTTGTACATATTGGGAATCATCAACAGCAAACCCTGCGAAGCGGTAAAGGTCGTCGTCAGCGCCCCGGTTTGCAAGGCTCCGTGAACCGCCCCCGCAGCACCCCCTTCGCTCTGCATTTCGGCGATCAGCGGTATGTTGTCCCAGATATTGGTTTTGCCTTCCGTGGCCCATTGATCGGCCCATTCCGCCATAGTCGAGGAAGGCGTAATCGGATAGATTGCACAGACCTCATTGATCCGGTAAGCCACATAAGCGACGGCTTCGTTGCCGTCAACAGTTACAATCTCATTTGCGGTCATTGGTTATTCTCCTTTCTCAGCAATCATTTCAATAGCATGGCAAGGGCATTGTTCGAAACAAACGGCGCAGCCTGTACATAAATCATATTCATAACGGTATCGGTTACCTGGACCCAGCTTGGTAATGGCATTTTCTGGGCAAGCCCCATAACAACCATCGCACTCGAAACAGTTGCCGCAGGAGAAACAACGCTGCGCTTCAAATGTGGCATCAGCCGTATTGAGTCCGGCAACGATTTCGGAAAAATTTTCGGTACGTTGCAGAGCGGATACATGGTCCTGTTGTTTTTGGTCAGCATCGGTCAGGTACCAGATATGAAGCTTTTCGAAGTTGACAAGCTCATGTTTGGGGGCGGGAATATACTGTGTATTGCGCAACCACGCATCAATATGGCGAGCGGCCTTTTTACCATGACCGACTGCCGCGGTGACGGTCCGTTCGCTGGGTACCATATCGCCGCCGGCAAAAATACCAGCAGCGCCGGTTTTCATGCCTGTATCCACGATAACCGTACCATCGGATTCGAACGCTATGTCCGGAACCGGACGTAAAAAACCGGTATCGGTGTCCTGCCCAACGGCTAGTATGAGGGTATCGGCTTCCAGCGTTTCATATTTCCCGGTGGGCTTCGGTCTGCCGTTTTCATCCAGAGCCATCACCTCCACTGTTAATGACGTCTCATCCATTTCTTTGATTGAGCGCAGCCAATTGATTTTGACACCTTCCTCGATGGCTTCATCGGCTTCGAAGGAATGCGCCGGCATGTGTTCGCGATCGCGTCGGTAGATGATCAAGGCTTCTTCCACACCGAGCCGTTTTGCAGTCCGGGCGGCATCCATCGCGGTATTCCCACCCCCATAAATCGCGACTTTTCGTCCCAGCCTGGGTGCATTTCCAGCAGACGCATCCCGCAAAAAAGATACGGCATCGAGCATTTTTGACGCATCCCTGGCAGGTATATCGATCCGTTTGCTCAGGTGGGCGCCGACTGCCACAAATACCGCATCGAAATTGCCTTCGTTCTTGTCGGCGAGCAGATTATCTACTTTTCGATCGAGAACAATATCGACGCCTAAGGCTTCTATTCTCTTTATTTCCAAATCGAGTTCATGCCGTGGCAATCGGTATGCCGGTATCCCGAAGCGCATCATGCCGCCTGCTATGGGGCCAGCCTCGTAAATCACCACCTTGTGCCCGAGGCGTGCCAGATGATAAGCTGCGGATAATCCGCTCGGCCCGGCGCCGATCACCAGAATGCGTTTGCCGCTGGGTTCAGAATCCGTTTCAATTTTCCAGTTTTCAGTTAAAGCCATATCGCCCAAAAAACGTTCGACGGCATGGATACTGACTGCTCCGTCAAGTTGCTCACGGTTGCACTGGGTTTCACAAGGGTGATAACAAACCCGTCCATGAACGGAGGGCATAGGATTGTCTTTCATGATTTGTTGCCAGGCCTGTTGGTAGCGGCCCGCTTGAACCAATGCCAGCCAGGCCTGTATATTTTCACCGGCAGGGCAGGCATTATTGCAGGGGGGGAGAAAATCCTGGTAAACAGGACGGTGGCTTCGAATAGGACCTGTTCCCAGATCATGCTTATGAAGATCCGCCGGGCGGGTTATGTCAGAGGGTTTTTTAATCATCGTAATTTCCTTGTAGCGTGTATGAAACGTGAGAAAAATATTTTCGATAGAATTGGATATATTTTTGGGCTATATGAAATACCGTGGGTAATTAATAACAACTTCCCACAAAGGAAATAAGTCATATTAATGAAGTTATTGATATTTCAATAGCCTCCGGCTCGACGTTTAGCCAGCTGAAACTTGCAATTTATACCTTCAAAAAGGTTCTGTCGCAAATATTTACAAAAACCAAAGAATTAGCCAAACAAATTCCTGATGATGCGGATGATTATGCCCTTGCTTTGAAAGCCATTGCAGATGAATGCTTTGATGAAGCAATGCAATTACTGGACAAAACCTTAGGCAAAGACCATCCGCATACCAAAACCGTGAGGGACAATTTACAACGACTACAAGCGCGTCTTCATGGACAGGTTCAAGTGCTGGTCAAAGCCATTCTCCCCCAATAGCCAAGCCGAAGAACTGGGCATAAAAGCAGGCGATATTTTTACTGACTACGACAACAAACCGATACTGGGTATGGCTGCCTTCATCTATGGCCGCAGCCTTGAGCCTACCACCTAACCCCGCGCAAGAACTTAAGGTGTTGCGAGATGGCAAGGAACTGGTTTTTAAAGTAAAACCTGGAAAAATGGGTGCGGAATTGCAAGAACAAGTGCTTGATAAAAGGCTTATGGTTAAAGTTTTAGAGCGGCCAGGCAGTGCTTTGTTTTTCGAATTTTTTTTACAATGTTGCCCTTAATTCACATTTTAATTATTGTATTTATTTTGTAATTTAATTATGATACAAAATTTAATTGAGGAGACATCCAATGTCCGCAATCCAACCACAATCAAATACAACAACAATATCCGATCTTGCCTTAGTCGGTGACTGTGGATACGAAATTCAAAACGACCAGGTCATCATCAATATTTCCGAGATTGCCAATTACCGTGAATTAGAAAATATTAGCGGCACTCTGTCTATTGAGCTGTGGGCTCTTGATAAGCCTTATACCGGAGATGAATTCAATGGCTTGGCACTCGCTGGAACCCCCATCGGCGAGCTTTTCGGCCAGCATAGCCTTAACAATTGCCTCTATAATCTCAACTTTCAGGAGCCCTCAGCAGGAACCTGGTACTTGACCTTGATGCTGCGTGAATGGACCGAAACGGGTTATTTCACGCGCGATTATGTTAATTTTGCATTACCTTATATAGTCAGCAGCAGTCCTACAATTTTGCGTAATGAAACGGACAATGTAATCAACGTCAGCTTCTCCGGTAATAAAAAAACCTTGGCAACTGCTGCTGTTGAGAAATCGAATAGTCCGGCAACTACCGCTGCTGAGAAAACGAGCAGTCCGGCAACTGCTAAAGCCAATAATCCCGATAAAGCTAAGGCACAAAACGAAACAGCCATTTCTTTGAATAGCGCCAGTGTTAAGGATATTGTTTCGGTCAAAGGGATTTCCAGCAAACTGGCTGAAAATATAGACGCAGCTCGCCCTTTTGAATCATTGGATGAAGTATTGAAAGTGAAGGGTATGGGACCAAAACTGTGGAAAAAGCTCCGGGATTTTTTTACACTTTGATTATATAGCTTATCTACTCTGCGCCTAAACTCGGCGGAGTTATCACTTGATCTAAATCGATTTCGACTTGACAACTTCGCTACATGCTTGCTGTAAAAGCAGTTGTTTCAGCGAATTCAGCCAAATGGGCAAGGCTTTTGGCTCTTGTTCTAGTGGCTGAATTTGCCGGCCCCCTTGGCTGAAAGTTGTACATAATCAGGTAACTTATTGAGTAACCGCTAAGCCTTCAAAAACCGTAACCCCTCATTGTCAACATTCACTTTTATCGTATCACCGGCAGCAAAATTACCTGCCAGTATCTCCTGCGCCAGCGGGTTTTCAAGCTGTTGCTGAATAGCGCGTTTCATTGGTCTGGCACCGTAAACCGGATCAAATCCTGCCTCGCCTAACAAATCCATGGCTTCGTCAGTGATTTCAAAGCCGATTTCCCTATCCAGTAAACGTTTACGCAGTAACTCAATTTGAATCCCGGAGATAGCTCTGATTTGTTCACGACCCAATGGATGGAAGACCACTGCTTCATCGATCCGGTTGATAAATTCGGGCCGGAAATTCTGGCTGACTTTTTCCATCACGGCCGCTTTCATGACCGGATAAAGTGCTTCGCCTGCCAGCTCCTGAATAATGTCCGAACCCAGATTGGAAGTCATCACGATGACAGTATTTCTAAAATCAACAGTCCTGCCTTGGCCATCGGTCAAGCGACCATCATCCAGCACTTGCAGCAAGACATTGAAGACATCAGGATGCGCTTTTTCGATTTCATCCATCAAAATCACCGAATAGGGTTTACGTCTGACCAGTTCGGTTAAATAACCGCCTTCTTCATAGCCAACATACCCGGGAGGCGCGCCTATCAGACGAGCGACCGAATGTTTCTCCATAAACTCGGACATATCAATTCGCACCATCGCATCGACGGTATCAAACAAAAATTCAGCCAGGGCTTTGCACAGCTCGGTTTTACCCACACCAGTAGGTCCCAGGAATAAAAATGAACCATTGGGGCGGTTGGGATCAGATAATCCGGCTCTGGCGCGGCGTATAGCATTACTGACCGCTTTCAGGGCTTCATCCTGCCCGACTACACGCTTACTTAATTGTTCTTCCATGCGTAATAACTTGTCTCGTTCGCCTTCCATCATTTTCGATACAGGTATTCCCGTCCATTTTGACACGACTTCGGCGATTTCTTCTTCTGTGACTTTGTTACGTAACAACGTCATTTTTTGGGTTTCACCTGACGCTGTCATATTCAGTTGCTTTTCCAGTGCTGGAATAATGCCGTACTGTAACTCTGACATACGCGCCAAATCATTAGCGCGACTGGCCGCTTCCAGTTCTGTTCTTGCCTGTTCCAGCTTTTCCTTGATTGATGCTGAGCCTTGCAATGAGGCTTTTTCCGCTTTCCAGATTTCTTCCAGATCAGAATATTCTTTTTCCAGTTCGGCTATGTCTTCTTCCAGTATTTCCAGACGTTTTTTGGAGGCGGCATCGCTTTCTTTTTTAAGCGCTACCTGTTCAATTTTTAGTTGAATCAAACGCCGGTATAACCTGTCCATCTCTTCCGGCTTGGAATCAATTTCCATGCGGATGCGGCTGGCCGCTTCATCAATCAGGTCAATAGCTTTATCGGGCAACTGCCGATCGGAAATGTAGCGGTACGATAAACTTGCCGCAGCTACGATGGCCGGGTCGGTGATATCAACGCCGTGATGAACTTCGTATTTTTCTTTCAAGCCACGCAAAATGGCCACAGTATCTTCAACGGACGGTTCATCAACCAGGACTTTCTGAAAACGGCGTTCCAAGGCAGCGTCTTTTTCGACATATTTGCGATATTCATCCAGCGTGGTTGCGCCCACGCAATGCAGTTCGCCACGCGCCAGAGCGGGTTTTAACATATTGCCTGCATCCATCGCGCCTTCTGCTTTGCCGGCGCCGACCATCGTATGCAACTCATCAATAAACAGAATAACCTGGCCTTCCTGTTTGGCGAGGTCATTTAAAACCGCCTTCAAACGTTCTTCAAATTCACCGCGAAACTTGGCTCCAGCAATCAATGCCGCCATATCCAGGGCCAGCACCTGTTTGCCCTTAATGCCTTCCGGCACTTCCCCATTAACGATACGCTGTGCCAGACCTTCAACAATCGCCGTTTTACCCACGCCGGGTTCGCCGATTAACACTGGGTTGTTTTTGGTGCGGCGCTGTAAAACCTGAATTGTCCGGCGAATTTCATCATCTCTGCCGATAACGGGATCAAGTTTGCCTTGCGCTGCGCGTTCGGTCAGATTGATCGTGTATTTGCTTAATGCCTGACGCTGATCTTCAGCATTCGGATCATCAACCGCTTCGCCGCCACGCATTTTATCTATCGCCAGTTCGACATTCTTCTTAAGCACACCTGCTTTTTTGAGCAGATCATTTAAAATGCCTTTTTCCTCACAAGCGGCCAGCAGGAACAGCTCGCTGGAGATGAATTTATCATTGCGCTTTTGAGCCAGTTTATCGGTTAAATTAAGCAGCCTTAATAATTCGTTGGAGATCTGCACATCGCCGCCCGAACCGCTAACGGTAGCGATACGCGCTAACTCCTTGGCCAGTTCCGTGCGCAACAACTGGGTATTAACGCCGAGTTGAGCCAGCAAGGGCTTGATACTGCCGCCTTCCTGATCCAGCAAGGCTATCATTAAATGCACCGGCTCAATAAATTGGTGGTCTTTTCCCAAAGCCAGACTTTGTGCATCAGCCAATGCTGTTTGAAACTTGCTGGTTAATTTATCCATCCGCATCGTATTTACCTTTTAAAAAGTTTTTTAATTAATTGCTTATATGGGGGGGATTGGATAGTTTTCAAGCTGGCTGATTGGCGGTGAAAGATATTTTAGATGCTGTTATCGCACCAGGTTTTCCAAGCTGAACTTCTAAATGCGATTTCAATTTGTTATTGCCCGCTCTTGAAATCTTGTTGCCTTGTAATCATTGATAGGCATAGCTGATGTAAATATGATAACCCAGCAGGAACACCAGGCTTGTCGCCAGCCCGACATGTACAGTAATCCAGACATTCCGAAACCAGTGTTTGCGAATACGAGTGATCTCAACATTGCAAAGCCCGGTCAGAAAAACGGCGAAATAGACCAGACTCAGGGCTTGCAAATAAGCGTAGCCTATGTGCTGGGCATGGGCGTAGAAGAACACAGGCGCCAAAGCGCCCAGCAGTTTATGCTGATTTAGAAGTTTAGCCGCTTTTTGCATCAAGCCCTGATTGCGGAGCAGCGAGCAGCGCCATTGGTGACCAAGATAACCTACCAGCCCGAAGCCTGACAGCTGCTTGTAGACATCATCAGCTTGCAATTGGGCCAGCCAGGGCCAGTTAAAATTGTCGAATTCTTGTAAGGCGAAAGCCGTAAATAAGAGCAGCCCCAGACAAAAATAGCCTTTACTGAACACTGATTTTGCTGGTTTGTTTTCAGGGCTAATCATGGTAGAGCGGATTTGCAATTTTTGCCGCCCTGATGTGATGAGTTTATTCAACAATACCATGATCTCTCTCCTTTAACGGGTTATTCTGCCGGGTATTGCTCAGCGCACCCAGAGCAGGAAGTGTATGTTGAGCCGTATTTTGTAAAAACGCCTGCATGAATACTTCCAGGCTGGGCAGATAATAACCGTCGCGCGGCCAGTGTTCTCCGATGACGGGCGGGTTAGCAAAGGTTTTGACTTTTTTCAAATAAGCCGCATAAGCATCCTGGATACCCTGATGCAAGACCATGACAGCTTTAAGCATGTCTTCCAGGGTAACAACTGAAGCCGGATACATCCAGGTCACGGCCCCCATTACGTCATTCAGCTGCCAATCATGTTTAGGCGATTGCTCGTGCTTGTTGTGGCATTCGATACAGGGTGCCGCCACGGCAATATCAGCGAACATGCCCGTGTGCAAGCCGGTATCAGGCACATAAAAAAATTGCGCTAGCTGGGACTGGCGCAGAATTTGAAATTTTTTCTGTTGCAAGCCTTCGAAACGGTTGTCGGGGCTGATCGGGTAATCCGATCCCAAAAACAGACTGAGCCGCACCGGGCTTTTTTCCATGCTTTTTGCCGTTTCGCGCAAAAAAAGTGCGGGCAATGGCCCTGCATCCAAATCGGCATCGCGCCAGTGTTCATCAAATTTCAGACCGTACTTTTGACCTTCGCCGATGATTTCCTTGGTCCATAACGCCCGCACCGCTGCGTTTTCCTCTTGTAGCAAGGTAAACATCTGTTCTACGGGAATAATGGCCTGCCGGGTTTTATCATCATCCAGCGGTGGCGGCGCGCTGACAAACAGGTAGATACCCAGACAGCCCAGGGAAAACAACGTAATCCAGAAGCTTTTGTTAGTCATCATTGGCCTCCTTTTTGGCTTTGTAGTGGCGATCGTCGCCGTAAGGCGATGCGCCGCCTTGAAAATAAGAACGAATTTTTTCAGCTGGAATGATCTGCTCGACTGTCTTCTTTGTTTTCATGATGTGGTTGCCGTGAAAATCGTGACAACCCAGGCAGCTTTCCCACTGATTGAGAGCAATCAGCCGGTCATGCGGCACATCCAGCGGGTCTTTTCTGAGCCTGGTTTTCTTGTGACAGTTCACGCAATAACCAATCTCTGTGCGTGTCACCCGCTGCCCCTTATGTTCGGTATGGCAGGAGACGCAATGCTGAGGACTCAGGTTTTTTCTGGCTTTTAGGAAGCGCGGCTCAAGAAACCGATAGACCGGATGCCGGTCATTGGGACGTTCGTGGCAATCCAGGCAGTTTTCATTAGTCACGTCTTGATGGCCAAAATCAGCCAGGTGCTCACGTAATCCAAGCGCATAGCGCAGATTAGCCTGAATTTGCTGGCGTAAACTACCCGGCGCGTCCTGATGACAGGACCCGCATTTGAGTGTGTCGTGACCGCTGTTCATCGGGCCGCGGACATGAAACCTGTCATAAGCGGGTAACAACAATACAATAAGGCCGATCAGTCCAATCATAATCCCGAGCTTATAGGCCAGATGTTGAGGTTTTCGAGTTGTTGTGCTCTTGTTCATTGTTGAACCATACCTCTAACGGGATATAGACAAATTAAACTACAGGAGCCACTTTCAATTATCAGGGGTTTTGCATGTAACTTAAATAACAATTTTTTTAGACAATGAAATTTGGATTCTGTTCGTCCCGAGCTTTTCAGCTATACTCAGGAGAGACTTGTTGAAGGATGAATTCGCCGAAATTACTGCGGGCGCATTCAGGATTCTGTTAATCCAAGCCAGTCACAGAGCAGGGTTTTCCGGTCTATGTATGAAGAGAACCAGCGCGCTATGTCTTCGCCGGTACACTCTTGCAAGTGAGCATCAATAATCTGATCTTCACCGATAAAACCCAGCAACGTTATATCGGGCAATAATTCCGGCAATCTTTTGGTTACATATTTTTTTATTTCGGCAAAAGTTGAAAGCGGAATTTTATTATAGATAATGCCTATGTTTGCCAGGCCCTTGTATTGCAGAAAGGATACACACAGCACCGTGTTGTCTATGGCTGAACCGATACCAGGGTAACCGACAAAAATAATATTGCAAGGTAATAATAACGCCACGTCAACATTGGATACGCCAACTACGCTACCCACTGAAGGATCGCCAACGCCGTCGATAATGACCACCTTTTTGTCCTTGCCTATACTGAATATCGAGGCCAGTACGTCTGCCATCAGCTCATCGGAGCGCTTTGTTAAACCATCAATGAAATCTTTGCTAAAGCCTTTTTTGAAAACCAGATTGCCAATGTCTATACAGGGAATTTTTGTTTGTTTGCAAAACAGGGCTACTGTCTGTTTTGTGATGCATTGTGTGACAGGTTTGATGTAGGCCAACTGGTCGGGGGTTAAACCCGATGCTAATAACTGCGCCAAAATACCCAAACATACCGTGCTTTTTCCCACCCCGGATTCAGCTCCCATCACATACAGATATTTCGTAGCCACATTAACATCCCGACGCGTCAGCGTAAGCCAAGTAGGAGACATATTGCGTACCATTACCCAAACATCACCGAACCTGATAAAGGTACGCATTGCGTACCCTATCTTGGCTGAGGGTTTTGGGTTCATACGCAGTTATTCAGATTTTTGGGGAAACAAATAGTAAAGTGCGTCCCATAGCCCGGTTCAGACTTAACTGACACGGTGCCCTGCATCGCTATGGTAACCATATTGCTGACAATGGCAAGACCCAGGCCTGTTCCGCCCTTGCCGCGGCCTGTGGTAAAAAAGGCATCGAAAATCCTGCCAATATTTTCAGGGCTAATGCCGGCGCCGTAATCGCGTACTGTCATAATAAATTGCGCGGCTTTATTGGGTTCTTCCTGATCGGTCACGGCAATTTCAATTTTACCGCCATTACCGTCAGGGTAGGCGTAGCGTTCGATATTTTGCAGGAAATTCATCATGATTTGGGTCATATAGCCGGGATAGCCGTGCCACTCCTGCTCATGCCTTATACCTGAAACATCGAGTTGAATTTCAAGCTTTGCCTGCCTCGCGCTGATTTTAAAAAGGTCGATGGCATCTTTCAGTAAAGCCGGCAAATTGACCGTTTCCTGATGCTCTATAATCTGATCCACTGCGATTTTTTTAAAGTTCTCGATCAATCGATGCGCGGTATCGACATTTTTTATCATCAAACCGGAAGATTCCAGGACATCCTGCAGCAGTTCCTCGTTCTCGGAGTCGCCTTGAAATAAAGCCTGTATTTTCGGTAACGACAAGCGATTTTTTATTATGCTGAGCGCTGTTTTAACGATGCCCAAAGGCGTATTGATTTCGTGAGCCACACCGGCCACGGCTTGAGTCAGCGCACGATGTCTTTCCAGTGCCGCTTCAGCTTGTATGGCTTGGCTGATATAACTCAACTCATGTTCCCGCAGCCGTTTTTTTTCCAGTGTAGCACTGATCCTTGCCTTCAACAGTGTCGAATTAAACGGTTTGGGCAAATAGTCTTCAGCGCCTGTTTCAATACAATTGATGACATGGTCAATATCGGCGCACGCTGAAATCATGATCACCGGAACCTTAACTAATTCCGGATCAGCTTTCATGCGCTGAAGCACTTCGTAGCCGTCCATATCCGGCATCATGACATCCAGCAATACCAAATCGAACGAGTCCTGACACAGTTTTTCCAGTGCCTGCATGCCACAATCGGCCAAAACGATCTGATAACCCTGATAAGCCAGACGCCGGGATAAAATCTCCTGATTGGCGGGATTATCGTCAACCACCAAAATCCTGCCGACTACTACCCGTTCCGGAAGCGCTGTTTTGTTTTTATTAAATCCCGTTCGCGGTATTTGTTTTATTTCCAGTGACCCTTTATCGCCGTTCTGTAAAGGATTGTCATTAGTACAGCAAAACAGAATTTCCAGGCGCTCCAGTATTTGCTGCGCAGCGCTGTTAATCTTGCCAAGATCGCTGACCAATCTTTCTTGGCTGCTACTGTCAGCTTCCTCAGCAAGCATCTCGGAATAACCGATGATTTGGTTTAACCAGTTCAGCAGATCATGGCGGGTTTGAGAAGTGATCGCCAAACACGTCCCGGTTAAATTTTCACAGTCTGCCATGATTATTCCAGAAATTTATGAATTTTCGATAATAGCCGCGATAACTCTATTGGCTTGGTATCGTATTCGTCACAACCCGCGTCCAGGGCCTTTTGCCTATCCTCACCCCTGACATGGGCACTCAATGCAATCACGGGGATATTCCGGGTCACAGGATCGGCCTTAATCCGGAGAGTCGCTTCCCAGCCATCCATGACCGGGAGACTCATATCCATCAGTATCAAATCCGGCTTTACCGATTTTGCCAGTTGCATACTCTCTATGCCATCGACGGCTACAGCGATTTCAAAGCCATTTTTGATGAGCCGGCGTGACAGCATATCGCGGTTGTATTCATTATCTTCAACGAGCAATATTTTGGCCATTATGCAATGACCGCCGGTAGCTTGACTGTAAACACGGAACCCACTGCCGGTACGCTTTCGACCGATATGCTGCCGCCCATCATTTCACAAAGCTTTTTGGTGATCGTCAACCCGAGTCCAGTGCCGCCGTATTTGCGTGTGGTTGAATTATCGGCCTGAGTAAAGGCATCAAATACTTTATCGACCTGCTCTGTGGACATGCCGATACCGGTATCGCTGACTTTAAAAACTATCCAGCCGGCTTCCGGCGAATTTTCTTCCATTACTGTAAAATTTATTTCTCCTCCATGAGTGAACTTACCGGCATTACTGAGCAAATTCAGTAATATTTGCCGCAGTTTGATCGAATCCGTTTTTATCATCGGCATGATATCAGGGCATTGTATTGACAGCTTGTTCGCGTTTTTATCGACAATCGGCTGCACGGTATTAATGACTTCATTAATCACCAAAGGTAAATCGATTTCCTCCAGGCATAATTCCATTTTTCCGGCTTCGATCTTGGATAGATCGAGTAATTCATTGATTAATGACATCAAATGCACGGCCGAGGAATGAATTTTTAGCAAATCACTGGCATAAGCCTCCTGCTTTGCTGCCAGAGCATCTTCCAATAACATCTCGCTGTAACCGATGATCGCATTCATCGGTGTGCGTAACTCATGGGACATAGTGGCTAAAAAGGCTGTTTTGGCACTATTGGCCACTTCGGCAGCTGCGCGCGCTTTTTGGGCTTCCGCGATGGCTTTGGACAATTTGATTTCAGTTTGTTTGAGTTCGGTAATATCCGTTCGGATTGCAACGGTGCCCGTATTCCATACCCGCCGTTCGCTGACCCGTATCCAGCGGTCGCCCCTGAAATGTTCGACAAAGTTTCCCCTGGGCATGCGATGTCGGGCCATGCGTTCGGCCAACCATTCTTCAAGCCGGCCGTCGGCATCAAGAATTAAACCTGCCTGGGCCGCTCCCCGCATAATCGTTTCAAAAGGCATAGCCTGCATAATGGGTGTGCCGATTGTCATAATTTCACGGTAGCGCTGATTGCATTCCACCAAACAATCTTCCATATCGAACAGGCTAAAGCCGTCGGCAATACTTTCTATCGCCTCGCGCATCCTGGAACGGCTAACTTCTTCCCCTCGTATAGCCTGCTGAAGCCTGCTATCGACGATGGTAATAAAAATAGCCAACGAGATAACCAATACGGAGGCAGATGAAACCCAAAAAACCAGCTCTTTTGAATTTAACGAGCTTGGCGACCAAACCGGTGCTACATCGCCGGCAAAAAAATAAGTGGCTGCCATAGCCGAATAATGCATGCCTGAAAAGGCAAAACCCATTATCAGCGCTGCGCCGGTTTTAGCCCATAAGGTTCTGCGTCCCTTTTTGTCGTTGTCGACAAAAAAGTCGATCGCCAATGCAAAACCCCAGGGTACCACCACAAAAGGGCTGGTAACCAGCAACAGCTTGGGTTCGTACTGCATGATCAACTGACGGGAAATGCCTTGCATCGCGGCCATGCCGATAAAATGCATGGTACTGATGCCGAAGGCCATCACCACGCAGAGAAAAAAAGCTATTTTACTGATTTTTGGCCGGCTGATTAACTCAAGCCCGACATAACTGGAAAGAATTATAGGCATCATAGATAATAGCGTGTATAGCAAATCATAGCTCACCGCAATCGGCAGCTTAAGCGCCAGCATTCCGATAAAATGCATCGCCCACACGCCGATACCCATCGTTAATGAGCCTGCCAGCAGCCAGAGGCGGCGCTTAATGTCTGAATCCGCGGCTCTGATGCGGCCTGCGATACAAAGCGCGGCATAAGCAGCCAGGACAGCAATAGCAATCGACAGCGCTACCAGGCGGTCATCATAACGGGTGTCCAAAGCCAGGCTCAGATCCCTGCCGTCATAGAAATAATGGTTCATGGCGGCGGTTACTGGCTTGGGTTAAACGACACTTGCTCCTCTCTCACTGTGGGAGAGGTCGGGGGAGAAGGTGTCCGCACGGCTTTGCTTCCAGATCACGGCGAGCTGTTTGACAAAGCCATGCATCAAATTAACGATCAGATCGGGGGGCGTAAATCGGCTCTTAAACAAAAATGACACCTGCGCCTGGGTAGGGCTGCCGACCACTTCAATGAGCTGATAGCCCTGGCTATCCAGAATATAGCGGTCTCCAGCCGGATTGAGCGGCATGCCTTCTAGAGTGCGCAGCCGTTTCAGCAGTTGTTGCCCGCGGTCCGCATCAATCTCATCGGCAAATAGAACCTGATCGTCAATAATAAGCCAGCGTGGGGTCTCTGCTTGTTCGGGACTTAAGCCCCCGATCGGGGAGAGGGTGTAGAGAAGTTTTCTTTGCGAACCTGCCGCCTCAATCAGATTATTTGACAATTCGATCGTAGATAAGGCCATACCATAAGATAGATACTGCCTGATACTGCTTTTTATCAACGAGTACAACTTATCTTCAGTGGCTTCGACTTTAGTGAAATAACCGTTGATATCATACTTATCGATGACTTCCCGTTCCGGAGCAATGCCCGGCTGGCCGGTACGGATATAAATTTGGGTCAACTTGTTGCCCAGGTTGTTGCGAATATAATCGCAAAGCTCGAGACCTGCGCGTTCAGTTTCCATCACCACATCGAGAAAAGCTACCGCCAGAGAACAGCCAACCTCGACATCATCGTTCATCAACCAAATTGCATCCGCTTTACTATTAGCGGTATAAATTTTCAGCGGCAAGCCATAGACTTCGAAATTTTTCATCGCCAAACGGGAAATTGCCAATACATCAGGTTCGTCGTCAACCAAGAGTACCGGCCAATATTTAAAGAACATGGCATTACTCCTTTTAGTAAGCTAAAGGTTGTCTTAATTCACTCAATTTGGCTGCATCAAGACGCATATGCTTGGCCAAATAAGCAGCTGTTTCTTTTGGTCTGACTTTATGGACAAAGTTGTAACGCGCTTCATGATAATTCACTTCACCGCCGTAAAATTTTCCGGAGAAATTAATTTTCATTTTTTGCAGTTCGGCAGCGCGGTAAGCTGCCAACGGCTTAATCCGCTGGTCCTTTTGCCTGATGTTGCGCTTTTCTTCGAGCAAACTCTCGTACTGAGGATCCATAGCCAATGCTTCCGCTTTTTGCCAGACTTGTTGCAGATATTCCTCATAATCGTCGGATAAAATTTCATCGATATAGCCGATCGCCTTGGCCTTTTTCGTACCGATGGGCAGCGGGGTTTCAGTCAATTCCAGGGCTTTAACCGGACCTACCCGCTTCGGCAGCGAATAAGTCCAATATTCGGAGCCGTATAAGCCCATCGTTTTATAATGCGGATTGAAAATCACCCCCTCTCGCGCCCATACCTTGTCGGCGGCCAAAATGGCCATAGCACCGCCCGCGCCACATCCACCCCAAACAGCAGAAACCGTCAATTTGGTATCCGTGGTGAGTATTGCATGCACGAAGTCGTCAATCGCGTTGATGTTGCGCCAGGACTCATTGGCCGGGTTTTCCGCCGCTTCGATGATATTGAGATGGATGCCATTAGACCAAAAGTCGCTGCCGCCCATTAATACCAGCACATTGGTCGGCCTCCCCAGGGCTAAACGATAGGATTCCAGTAAGCGCCGGCACTGTGTCGTACACATTGCGCCGTTATGAAAATCGAAATGCAGATAACCGACCTGGTTTTTTTCTTCATACCAGATTTCCTTAAAGGTATGCTCCTTTCCCATAAATAAGGGATCGATAGGCGCATGGGACGTTTCATTGAGAACGCTGCCCAAAACTTTCGCCGCCGGCAACTTGAAATCGAATTGTTTATCATGAGATAAAAAACGTTTATAAAACGGTATCTTTACGCAATTCTTGCGCTTCAGGTGCGAAATCCAGACGGCGCCGTCTATGGCCGCACGGCAAATGGCGCCGTGCCGCTGCGCAATGATCGCACCCGGCTGCCAGCCTTGTAAAAGACTTTCTTCATGGGCGCCGTACAGATAATATTCCTGGTTCTCGATGACATCCAGCACGCCGGGTGCACTATCGGCGGCATTAATTTTTTTGATGATGGTGGCGACACGATCATTGGTCCAATCGATTTTTCGTTCAGTCTGCTTCATTAACGGACGCAGTACGCCGCGTACATCGGGTTTCGAATAATCCAGCGGCTCAGGCTGGAAGCTGTTGGATTCGACACGCTTGACGGCCTGGAGCATCGCTTTGATAGCAGCTTTGGTCAGTTCCCGGCGGTAGATGCCGGCCTTGCTGGCTTGCCGCATTTTAAAGGTGTCGGCCGCCCAGATGTCACCGGTATCCATTTCCTCCGCAGCCTGCAATACAGTCACCCCCCATTCCTGTTCACCGTTCATGATGGCCCAGTCAAGGGAAGAGGGGCCTCTGTCGCCCTTGATGCCGGGATGAATAATGAAACAATGATGCTTGCTCCAGACATCTTCCGGAATTTTTTCTTTTAAAAACGGGCAAATAATCAAATCGGGCTGGAAAAAAGTCACACCTTTTCTGACATCGTCGGGAGTGAGCGCCAAGGTGATCGAGATATCATGGCCCAATGTTTCCAGCTCTACATGAGCTCGTTGGCATAGGCCGTTATAGGATGAGGATATTAATAAAATACGCATAGTCAGTCCTAAATTATAATTTTGGTTATAACAACACTCTTCTATCAAAGTGTGTAATTTTTGCTCCGCATTGATCTAGGCAGCCTTGATTGAATAAGGATCAGGGAGACCGAAACAGTCACGATATCTTTGCGGATTAATACCCAACTGACGAATAAAGGCTCGGCGCATACGTTCCGTGTCACCAAAACCGGATTTATCGGCCACGGCTTCAATCGATATCCGGGTACTTCCCAGATAATGGCGAGCTGCATCGATACGCGCCACTTCCACAAACTTGGCCGGAGTCATGCCGGTTTCTGTTAAGAAAAGTCTGGCAAAATTGCGTGGACTCATGGCTACGCGTTCGGCTAGCATTTCTACCCGGAGATCCTTTTCGAGGTGAGTCATTATCCATGCCTGCAAGTCCCGAAGATCAGAATGGCTAGCCGAGTCACTGGTCAGATAGGCGCTGAACTGGGTCTGGCCGCCAGGCCGTTTAAGAAATACAACCAGATAACGTGCGACCAGTAAAGCAAGCGCGCTCCCCCAATCTTCTTCGACCATCGATAGCGCCAGATCAATGCCGGACGTTATGCCTCCCGATGTTGAAATAAAACCATCGCGCACAAAAATCCGATCCGGTTCAACAGTAATCGATGGATAATCACACGCCAATTGTTTGCAATAAGCCCAATGACTGGTAGCCCGGCGGCCATCAAGAAGACCGCTTTCCGCGAGCAGGAAAGCTCCTGTACAGACAGAAGCAAGCCGTCTGACTCGTGGCGCTATGGCTCGAACCCAGTCCTGTAATGCCGGGTCGCACAACAGACAGTCCACATCAGGAGCCCCTGCAATTAGCAAAGTATCGATACCGTCATGGATATCGCAATACGCTTTATTGGCTAAAATCTCAAGACCGCATGAAGTCGTTATTGGCCCCGGGTTTTTCGCAAGCACTTCTATTGGATAGACAGGTTCCCTGGACACACCGGCATTCTGCAGGGCCATGTTGGCAAATGCAAATACCTCCATAGGGCCGGTAATATCCAGAATCTCAACGCCGGGGAATGAGACTATACCGACAGGTCTAACTTTCGCTTCACGAGCCAGCACCTGGGCTGCAAAAGACTGGTCCGATAACGATGGTTTAATTTTTTCCATAAGAACGAATACTTAATTTGAACATTTCATTGTAAGTGGACATAAATTTCTCCTTGATCCGAGATAAGTTAGAAACCCCGTTTTATCAACAGCATCAAAATGATGCATTACACCTGGATGAGTCCTTTTCCCGTTATCGGGAACCATAGACTCTTTGATCTAACAGGTGGCTTCATGATTTTCTTCTAAAGATAATGGGCGTAACTAAATTTACTCTTATCGGATACTTTTACACAATGACATATTTCCCTCATTTTCTGCCAATAAAAGTCTTCTGTTACACCAGGTTTGAAGTAATCCGATCCCACACCGGCCAGGTTTCGACGTCCGACAGGCAAACGGCGATTTTCGCTTGAGCCAGACAATCCGCCGTTCCATCATCAATCCAGGATACGTGTCTAAATTCCAGGGTATGGTGCATAAAATTTCAGCCAGTCTTTTCGTGCGACGCCGGTATAAAAACAGTCTTGCCAGTGTTGATAACTCCAGTTGCT
>JAQTMV010000103.1 GCA_028714175.1 Methylococcales bacterium | reverse complement strand
TTCCGATCTCAACGATATAAGTTTCGCAGGTACCATGGTCACGATACACTCTAAGTATAACTTTTACATTAGCCTGAACACCGTGGAAAACATCAAATTCTATTTTTCCCCAGCGGATATCAAATTTATCATTGTAATCATTGACTCTTTGAAAATAGCCGCCCAGATGCCCATGAACGGGCATGGCGTAGTGTTCTGCTACTGGCATGTCTTTACCTTGTATAAAATTATGCTTTTTATATTGTTTTTATTCATCTTAATTAATGATGGTTTTGATGGTTCTTTGTAGTCGCTGTCAGGTGCTTAATTCTACTTTGGTTCAAATGTCATAAGATAACCATTATGATCCGAGACTCTGCCGTAATCTTCTTCAGTAAACAGCTCCCTTCCTGACATGACGCTTAAATCACTCGCTTTGTTCATGAAAATATAATCAATACGATAATCATCGGCAAGATAATGCTGCCAGTCGGGGTCATTCACTTTAAAGATTTTTTCAAACACGCCACGGGCGTTGGCCGCTAAAAACTGGTCATCATATTCATTGGACTTGACCACCAGATTATAGCCTTCCGATCCTGCTGCAATATTAAAATCACCGCAGAGCATGGTGCCACTGATATCCGCCGTCTGGTTATCAGCTGCCCACTTGCACAGTCTTTTAAACTGCTCCGGAAAGCCGTCATCCCACCAGCTCAGATGCGCCGAAAAAAAATTGATTAATCCCATATAGGGAACATGCACTTGCGCCATAACCACTTTTCTGGTGTGAATGTTGTAGGGATCATGACTGGTTGATACATATTTTGATGCATGTTTCAACATCGGGTACCGGCTCAAAATTGCCACGCCTTCGCGATATTTATTAAAACCCAAATGCCCCCAATCGGCATGAATATGGTATGACTTTTCAAGGCGATCATTAATAATTTTAGCCGAATTGGTATTCCAGTCCCCGTGTCCTTCGTTCCAAAGTTCAGCCACTTCCTGCAGGCAGACAATATCAATATCCAGCTCGTTAATGGCCTTGGCAATTTGTGAAAACTTGGCGTCCTGGCTGTCTTCCTGATAACAATGCAGATTAAGAATCAGAACTTTTAGCGGTTCATGGCCAATTGAGTAATTCTTGCCATAGTTGTTGTCCCATATAACCTGATCCCTGCATTCACAGGAAATGGTATATTGCAATCTAAAAGCCTCATTAATCTTGAGCAATCCCTGCCAAATTTGAGACCCGTATTGATTCGGATTCCTGGCATTACTACGTGACTTTTCATTCCAGTAGTTTCTTTTAAAATGGCAGGGGGTTTTATGGGTATGCTTCCAATTGTCCGTTGTCCAGTGAATAGTGACTGTTTCAGCATGAACTGACTGATTTACCGACACTGTGATGGGGACGTATTTCTGGCCATCTTTCAGCCTGTTCTCAAAGCCGATGTTCAGTACCGGTTTAGTGGATACTACTTTAATTCCGGAGTCGGCCTGGCTGGAATAATTCTGACCATGCCTGTTATCCCAATATTCCCGGCCCTGTGTTTGATAACGCAAGGCAAACTTGATATTACCCGGGAGTGATTTATCTGCTGTTGAATTAAATGTTGCCTGAGCTCGCCAGTACTCTTTATCATCCTCCAGCTTGCTGTGCCAGGTTGCCGACAGTGTGAGCCATTCGCCATCCTCGCCTGCCCAAAGAACATCTATTTTCTTGTCATGACTCAAGTTTTCTACCAGCATAAAAAACGACAGTTCCTGTTGAAGAACTCTTTTTTTTCTGGAAATTATATTTTCTACATACAGCAGCTGGATTTCATTCATCCATCGTCGCCTTAAAGGTTCTCGTATAGCGCCAGATATTGTTCAGCGCTGCGTTGCCAGGAGAAATCCTTTTTCATCGCATTCATCTGCATTTTCTTCCAGATATCAGGAAAGCTGTATAAAATCATGGCCCGTTTAATCGCCTCCAGCAAAGAACTGGAACTGGCTTCGTTGAAGACAATACCGCTCGCCGTCTGATTGGCTAATGTTTCAGGTAAGGTATCAACGACAGTATCCGCAAGCCCCCCGGTTTTTCTGACGATAGGAATCGTGCCGTAGCGTTGGCTGTACATTTGATTTAAACCGCAGGGTTCAAACCGCGATGGCATCAGGAAAATATCAGCTCCTGCTTCGATAAGATGAGCCAGTGCTTCATCATAACCGATATTGATGGCTATTTTATCGGGATATTGCTGAGCCAGACTGTTTAATGTCTTCTCAAAGCCTTTTTCGCCGCCTCCGAGCAAGATAAATTGCATGTCCATGGCGACCAGTTCAGGAAGACACTCTAAAATCAGGTCTATGCCCTTTTGCTCAACCAGTCGGCCGATCAGTCCAAAAAGAGGGATGCGCGCATAAGCCGGCAGTGCGAATCTTTTTTGCAATTCAAATTTGTTGAGTTGTTTTTTGTTCAGCGTTGCGGCTGTATAGTGCTGGGTAATATAGGGATCGGTTTCAGGATTCCATTGATCAAGATCAATACCGTTAATAATGCCGCCTAAAAATTCTTTTCGATGATCCAGCAGTCCCTCAAGGCCATAACCAAATTCCGGCGTTTGAATTTCCAGGGCATAGGTCGGACTGACGGTGGTAATGTAATCCGCATAAATTAGCCCGCCTTTGATGAAAGACAGCATCTCATGAAATTCCAGTCCTGCCGGGTTCCATAATTTGCCTGGCAAGTTCAATGAGGCTGCGGTACTTTTAGGGAATAAACCCTGATAAGCCATATTGTGTATCGTGAATAAAGTCCTGGGCCGGTTGTGCTCAAGCGATAAAAAAGCCGGAACCAAACCGGTTTGCCAGTCGTTACAGTGGACTATATCGGGTTTCCAGTCCTGATGCACTCTATCCATGGCGGCTTCAACGGCAACACGGCAGAATAACGCAAACCGTTCAGCATTGATGGGCCAAGGTTCACCGTGTTCGTCAACATAGGGGTTGCCCGGATAGTTGTAGTAGACCGGATAATCAACCAGCCAGACTATGACATGACTATCGGGCATTCGGGTTTCAAGTATATTAATGTTCCGGTTATCTACACGTATGGCACAAATAAAACGAACATTTTCACTGGTTTTTAACGCCTGATAATTGGGTATAATTAATTTTATATCCTGGGATAACTCAGCCAATGCTTTGGGCAGACTGCCGCAAACATCAGCAAGGCCTCCGGTTTTAATCAGAGGGTGTGCTTCACTGGTAACAAAAAGTATTTTTTTCATATGATTCTGCGATCACTTATAGTATTAGGGGTGCGCTGTGCGCACCGTGGCTATATCGGCGCGCACAGCGCACCCTACGCGTACTATATCTTCAAGATCACAGCTCCCAGAGGCGGCAAGGTAAGGCTAATGGAATGAGGGTGATTCATCCACGCCACAGGTTCTGATACGACGGCGCCATTACCCATGTTGCTGCCATCATAATATTTGGAGTCAGAATTAAAAATCTCGGTATAGGTGCCGGCCTCAGGCACGCCTACCCGGTAATTCTCTCTGGGCACGGGAGTAAAGTTGAGAACAACAATTAACTCTTCAGATTTATTTTTCCGCCGGTAACTGATAATTGACTGTTGCACATCATGGCAATCAATCCATTCAAAACCATGATGATCAAAATCATGGGTGAACAAAGCCGGATGCGTTTTCAAGAGATGATTCAGATCCTTTATCAATGTTTGCACGCCCTTGTGATGCGGGTAATCCAGCACGTACCAATCCAGATCCTTGTTGGAATTCCACTCACTGCCTTGCCCGAACTCACAGCCCATAAACAACAGTTTTTTACCTGGATAAGTATACATGAAGGTATACAGCAGCCGTAAATTCGCGAAGCGCTGCCATTCATCTCCCGGCATTCTGTTAAGTAATGAACCTTTCCCATGTACCACTTCATCATGCGAAAAAGGCAACGTGAAGTTTTCGGTAAAGGCATAGAGCATCCCGAAAGTGAGCTGGTCATGATGGTACTTGCGGTGTATGGGTTCCTCACTCATATAAGACAGTACATCATGCATCCAGCCCATATTCCATTTCATCGAAAAGCCCAAACCGCCGGTCCATGTCGGACGGGTCACCTGAGGCCAGGCAGTGGATTCTTCGGCCATCATGACCGTGCCCGGGTGCAGGTCGTGGGTGACGGTATTGAGTTCTCTGAAAAAATCAATGGCCTCCAGATTCTCGTTGCCGCCATACATGTTGGGAATCCAGTCATTATCTTCGCGGGAATAATCCAGATAAAGCATCGAAGCCACAGCATCGACTCTTAAGCCATCAAGGTGAAACTCTTCCAACCAGAAGTTCGCGCTGGCGAGTAGAAAGTTTTTTACCTCATTACGTCCAAAGTTATAGATCAGCGTACCCCAGTCACGGTGTTCGCCTTTACGCGGATCTTCATGCTCATACAGCGCGCTGCCGTCAAATCTGGCCAAGGCAAACGCATCTTTAGGAAAATGCGCAGGCACCCAATCGAGAATAATACCGATGTCATTTTGGTGGCAGGCATCGACAAAAAAGCGAAAATCATCGGGCGAACCGTGACGACTGGTTGGGGCAAAATAACCGGTGGTTTGATAACCCCATGAACCATCAAAAGGGTGCTCGGTTATAGGCAACAGTTCAATATGGGTGAAACCCATCTGTTTAACATAGTTTACAAGCTCGACAGCGAACTGCCGGTAAGTAAGGAAATTGCCCTGATAATCCCGCCGCCAGGAGCCCAGATGGACTTCGTAGATAGCCATGGGTTCATGCAGCCAGTCGTGTTTGGCGCGCTGCATCATCCAGCGGGTGTCCTGCCAGTCATAAGTTTTTTCCTTGATTACAATTGATGACGTGTTTGGCCGAAACTCAAATTGCTGCCCATAAGGGTCGGTCTTTAACAGTAACTCATTGGTATTGCGATTTAGTATTTCAAATTTGTACAGGCAGCCTTCTTTTAGGCCCGGCATGAATATCTCCCAAATGCCGCTGCCACCAAGATTTCGCATGGGGTTGCAGCGGCCATCCCAGCGATTAAAGTCGCCAACCACGCTAACCCGGCCGGCATTTGGCGCCCAGACAGAAAATAAAACGCCATCAATACCATCGACAGTATGCAGGTGGCCGCCCAGTTTTCGATAAATATGCCAATGCTTGCCTTGGCCGAACAGGTGCTGGTCAAATTCAGGAAATTGGGTTCCAAAGTCGTACGGGTCATAATCTTCGTGGGTGTAGCCGCTTTTATCTACCCAGGTCAACTTATAGTGCTCCGGCAATTCGCCTTCCCTGGCGTAATATTCAAAAAAATCCGTACCGGGAATCCGGTTAAGAACAGGCCCATTAGTGTTGAGGTGAACCGATTCTGCATAGGGCAGATAAACTTTAATCATGATTTTACCGTTTTTCAGGTGGCGGCCCAACACTGAAAAGGGATCATGATGCTTCGCTTCGGTAATTTTTAGTGAATCGGGATCAAGTTTATTTTCTTCTTTTTTTACTGCTATGGGTTTTGCAGGTTCAGGGGCTGGCCCTTTAACTTCTGCTTTTGCCTTTTCAGGTTTTTTAGCTTCATCAGTCGCAGTTTTTGCTTCTGTTTTTACTGTGATGGTTTTTGCAGCTTCAGGGGCTGGCGTTTTTACGTCTGTTTTTGCCGGTTCAGGTTTTTTGGCATCAGCGGCCACAGCTTTAGCTTCTGTTTTTGGGCTTACGGTTTTCTTGGGATTAGCATCAAGCGAGCCAGATATCGTTTTTTCTTCAATAATTTTTGCAGATTCTGAGGCAGACGTGTTCGCTTCAGGTTTTGCTGCGCTGGTTTTTGTAGCATCAGAGTCAACTGTGTTATTAGAACGCTTTTTCACTTTGATTGGCCTCGGTGTAGTAGTAGAATGAATGTTTGGTTAATATTACCAAAATAACCAACAGTTGTAATATCTATATCAACATGGAGATGAAAAATGTCAGTGCCAAGCAATCAAAAGCATGATCATAATGTTGGTCATTTAACCCGTAATACAATTGCATTAATATTGGCTGGTGGCCGTGGGTCGCGGTTGATGAACATGACTGATTGGCGCGCCAAGCCGGCTGTGCCCTTCGGTGGCAAGTTTCGCATCATTGATTTTCCGTTGTCCAATTGCGTTAATTCCGGCATCCGCAAAATTGGCATTTTAACGCAATACAAGGCAGATTCTCTAATCCGCCATATTCAGCAGGGGTGGGGGTTTTTGCGCGGTGAATTCGGTGAATATGTTGATTTGATGCCAGCTCAACAAAGACATGGAGAAGATTCCTGGTATAAAGGAACGGCTGATGCTGTTTTCCAGAACATTGATATTCTCCGCAGCCGCCATCCTGAACACATTCTAGTGCTCGCAGGTGATCACATTTATAAAATGGATTATGGCGCAATGCTGGCTGATCATGTTGAAAAAAATGCTGATTTAACGATAGGCTGTCTGGAAGTCTCGCTGGAAGAAGCGACGGCCTTTGGCGTCATTGATATTGATTCCAATCGACGCGTTAAAGCCTTTGTTGAAAAACCTGAAAAGCCTCCTGTTATGCCGGGAAGAACCGATACCGCATTGGCGTCCATGGGCATTTATATTTTTAACGCTGGTTTTCTTTTTGAACAATTGCTTAAAGATGCCGATACTAGAGGCTCAAGCAGCGATTTTGGTAAAGATATTATCCCTGCCGTTATTGATAAATACATAGTTAACGCCTATCCTTTTCTGGACCTGCAAAGCGGTGAACAAAGTTACTGGCGTGATGTGGGAACCATAGACGCCTACTGGGTGGCCAATATGGAATTAATCGGGGTAAATCCCGGCTTGAATTTATATGATAACACCTGGCCAATATGGACCAATCAGGAACAAACGCCGCCGGCCAAATTTGTTTTCGATGATGACGACAGGCGAGGGCAGGCTGTGGACTCGATGGTTTCAGGAGGCTGTGTGATTTCCGGAGCAAAAGTCAGACATTCGCTGTTATTTTCAAATGTCCGGGTAAATTCATATACCTCCGTGCAAGACTCCATTGTTTTGCCCCAGGTTAATATTGCCCGTCATTGCCGTATTACCAAAGCGATTATAGAAAAGGGCTGTGATGTCCCGGAAGGCATGATCATAGGTGAAAACAGGGCAGAAGACGAAAAAAGATTTCATGTCAGCGCCGGCGGCGTCGTAGTGGTTACTCCCGAGATGCTGGGACAAAAATTGCACTATGTCAGGTAATAATTTGAAATTAGTGTTGTGCTGGCATATGCACCAGCCGGAGTACAGGGACTTGCAAACCGGGGAATTCAAGTTGCCGTGGACCTATCTTCATGTCATTAAAGATTATGTTGACATGGTGGCGCATCTGGAAGCAGTGCCGGAGGCTAAAGCGGTAATCAATTTCGCGCCAATTTTGCTGGAGCAAATAGAGGAATATGCCAACCAGGTCAATGGTTATCTGCATAAAGATCATTCAATCACGGATCCTTTACTGGCGGCATTAGTTGCCCCGGCTATTCCTGAAGATCCTGAAGATCGTTTAAGGCTGGTTAAGGACTGTATGCGGGCAAACCGTGACCGGCAAATCAACCGCTACCCGGCGTTCGTAAAACTGGTTGAAATGACCGAGTGGCTTGAACAGCATTATGGTTCATTCTGTTATGTCAACGCCCAGTTTATTAACGACATACTGGTTTGGTATCATCTGGTCTGGATGGGAGAAACAGTAAAATTAACGGATAGCAGAGTACAGTATTTAATAGAAAAAGGCTCGGCTTATACCTTGCATGACCGGATTGAAATTGTACAAATAATCGGTGAGCTGCTGGAAAATGTGATCCGCAGATACAAGGTGCTAGCAAAAAAAAAGCAGATTGAGCTTTCGATAACGCCTTATGCACATCCTATTATGCCGCTGTTGCTGGACTTGAAGACTACGCATGAAGCAATGCCCGATGCACCCTTGCCAGAGCTGGTTGCTTATCCGGGTGGTGAAGAGCGCCTGATATGGCATCTTGAAAAAGGTGTGCAGACGTTTAAACGTTTTTTTGGCTTTAAACCCAAAGGTTGCTGGCCGTCAGAAGGCGGTATTAGTGCACAGACGCTGAAAATACTGGGTGATTTTGGCTTTAGCTGGACTGCAAGTGGCGGTTCTGTATTACGTAACAGTTTAAATCTGCCGGAAAATAAAAAACCGTCAGGGATACACCATCCGTTTAAGCTTAAAAGTACAAAAATAGCCTGTTTTTTCCGGGATGACGGTCTGTCTGATCTTATCGGTTTTGAATATTCAAAATGGCATGCCGATAATGCAGTAGGTGATCTGATTCATCATCTGGAAAATATTGCAGCGCATGAACCCGGTGATAAAGTGGTTTCAATTATCATGGATGGCGAAAACGCCTGGGAATATTTCCACGATAATGGTTATCATTTTTTGAGTGCCTTATACAGGCAACTGGCCAGTCATCCGGCAATAGAATTGACAACGTTTTCCGAGTGCCTGAAAAATAAGTCCGTCGTGAAACCCTTGGCAAAATTGGTTGCAGGCAGTTGGGTCTACGGCACTTTTTCAACCTGGATAGGGTCACCCGACAAGAACCGTGGCTGGGATATGCTGGGCGACGTTAAAAAGGCGTTCGATGAAGCTCTGGCAGCCAGGCGCTTAACGGATAAGCAAGTTCAACAGGCTGAGTTTCAGCTGGCTGTTTGTGAAGGTTCCGACTGGTTCTGGTGGTTTGGTGATTATAATCCCGGGGAAGCAGTCAGCAGTTTTGAAAAACAATTCCGGCTAAATTTAGCCAATCTGTATCGATTATTAGGCGAAGAGCCTCCAGCTTATCTGGCGCTGTCATTTACTCAGGGGTCTGGTGATCCTGCCATGGGTGGTGCAATGCGGCCAGGCATTGAACATTAACCAGAGACTCTTAAGTGTGAATAACCTGTTAAACAAACGCCGTGCCGGCGTTCTGCTGCATATTACCTCATTGCCTGGCGCTGGTGAGAAGGGTGATTTGGGGCAGGATGCCTATCATTTTGTCAATTTTCTGCATGATGCCGGGGTTAGTGTATGGCAAACACTGCCCTTGGGCATGACCCATGCGGATGGTTCTCCCTATCAATGCTTATCTGCTCATGCCGGCAATCCGGCATTAATTGATATTGACGGATTAGCGAATCTGGGCTGGTTACAAATATCCGAGCAGTGCGATGAAAGTCAGGGCACTTCCGCGTTTAACCAAAGCTGTTTGGTAGCAAAAGCTTATCATGGTTTTCTAGAGCGTGCTGAACGGCGGGATTGGGACGACTTTGCACATTTTTGCCAGGAAAAGGCATTTTGGCTCGATGATTTTGCCTTGTTTATAGCGCTTAGAAATGAGTTTAACCAACAATGCTGGAACCAATGGCCTGAACATTTCAAAGAAAGAGATTCAAAAGCTCTCAGGGAAGCACGCCACCGATTATTAACGGAAATGGAAACCATTAAATTTGAACAATATGTCTTTTTCCGGCAATGGATGGCGTTAAAAGCTTACGCTAATGAACGCGGAGTGCTTTTGTTTGGCGATATCCCAATTTTCGTATCCTATGACAGCGCCGATGTCTGGGCTAATCGTGAGGTTTTTAAACTTGATGAGTCTGGTGAAATGCTGGTTGTCGCAGGTGTTCCACCTGATTATTTTTCGGCAACGGGTCAGCGTTGGGGCAACCCGCATTATGATTGGAAATATCTGAAGAAAACCGGGTTTAATTGGTGGATTGAGCGAATGGATACCCAGCTTGAGCAGTTTGATATCCTTCGTATCGATCATTTTCGTGGACTGGAAGCAGCATGGGAAATACCCGCCGATGAGCCTACTGCACAGAATGGACAGTGGGTCAAGGCACCGGGAAAAGCCTTGTTGAATGCAATAAAAGCACAACTTGGCTCGATTCCACTGGTAGCTGAAGATTTGGGTATCATTACCGATGAAGTCGAAGAGTTAAGAGATGAATTTAATTTACCCGGCATGAAAATTTTACAGTTTGCCTTCGGTAGCGGTCCTGATAATCCCTATTTACCCGACAATTATGTAAAGAATTGTGTGGTCTATACCGGTACTCATGATAATGACACGACTTTAGGCTGGTCACTCAGCATCAGTGACTATGAGAGAAACTACGTTTATGATTATCTGGGCAATCCGTCTATTTCACTGCATTGCGCACTGGTACAAGCCGCCTTGGGATCGGTTGCCAATCTTGCGGTTATTCCCATGCAGGATATTCTTGAACTGGGTTCCGAAGCGCGCATGAATACGCCAGGCACTACAGAGGGCAATTGGAAGTGGCGGTTCCAGTGGCATCAGCTGTCAGCTGAGCGGGCCGCCCGGCTTGCACATCTGGTAAAGTTGTTTAACCGGAATTGAACAAGTCGATTGCATTCATGGCTCGAAACGCAGAAACGCGATTAATCGTCACCTTCTTCAGGTATTTGCCCTCGCAACTCTTCTGACAATAGCATTTGCCCGCCTGTAGTAACAATCTGTTCTCCGGGATTGATTGTATCGGGAATAAAATAACCTTCACTTGTTTCCGAGTACTGGTCAACAAGACGGCGGATGAAGGTTTCTTCAGCACTTTTAAGATAAACGAACGACTGACCCATGTGCCAGATCAGCGCAGATTTTGGAATGATAACGCCTGTCAGGTTGGCGTTTTGCTCAGGGATCCACGCAGTTATGTTCATGCCGGTTATGATGTTTTTGTCGCTGGTTTGGAAATAATAGCTTTCTCCTTGTGCGACAGTATCGGTTTGCACAGCCGCTGAAATCAGTTCAGCTTTGCGGGCTTTGCTGCGGTTGCCTGAAGCAGCGATATAAATAGTCTGAATGCCGTCATTTAAGTGCTTATTGGCGGGTAAAGTAATTTGCAGCAGTGTCTTCCGGCCCGATAAAAAGGCGTTTAACTTGTCCGGATTACCGGACAAGACCCATTCGGCAAGTTCTTTACCCCAGTTAAGCATAGCTTCATCAATAATCGCTTTGCCTTGAAAATCAGTAGCATCTACTTGAGCTTTATAGGCTTGCCATTGCGCTTGCTGCTCTTGCAAGTTGCGTTTTGAGCTTACACCATGACGATATAAATCTTGCTGGCGATTGAGGTTTTGTTCAGCCTGTTTAAACTTTGCCGCAGCGCTGCTGTGTTCAGTTAACGCAACCAAATAACGGTGATGCAGGGCGGTCAATGGCCGGATATTGATGGCCTTGCCATTAGCGGTAAATTCGGTCTGATAATTAACGGGTTTGAGCGTTATTGTTTCAATGCCTGATAATTTCTGGATTTCAGGGGCAAGCGTAATAACTGATTGCCCGGTGACATGTTGTACTTCCGGTGTATGCAGTTCAGCAACAGCCGAGGTAATCGAAAGGAGATCGAGTACAAAAAAGCAGATGATCAGCGGCGTATTCATTGGGCAAGAAAAGAGCATGTAATGTAGTCTTTGATATAAAATAGCCACCCGCAACATGCCTTTCACGGCTTATCTATATGCAGTGCCGGTTATTATACGCTTTACGGCTGGATAAAAACCAAAAAAAAGCCCCGGTTGAAAAATCAACCGGGGCTTTCAACAATCAATCTAAAAATCTGATGGATTAGTTGCCAGGTAATGCAAATACAGTAAATGCACCACCTTGTTTCGTGAAATTGCTCAAGCTTGCATAAGCACCGGTAGCACCTAAACCTTCTTGTGATATTTTCACGGCTATTTTTTCCAACTCAGCTTTTTTCACCGGATCGGTTTCTGCCGCAGCCTTTGCCTGAGCTTCTTCGAGCTGTTTATTGAAATCAGTAGCAATGCCTATACCTGCCCAGCCGCCGATACCGGAAAGAACACCAACATATTGTCTGCCGTCGTATTTCCAGGTGTTGACGTTACCGATGATGCCTGAAGGGGTTTTGAATTTGTACAATTCCTTACCTGTCTTGGCATCAACTGCTTTCAGATAGCCTTCCAGTGTGCCGTAGAATACGACGCCACCGGCAGTAGCGAGTGAACCGGACCAAACCGAGAAAGGTTCGCTATTTGACCAAGCGATTTTACCGGTTTTAGCATCGTATGCAGTGAACTGACCCAGGTTGGTTGTGCCATCCGGTTTACCGGTCAGAACGTCTGCACCCGCCGGCAACATGTCCAGAGTCGCGCCAACATAAGGCTGACCTGCTGTGTAGGATACTTCAAAAGGTTCGTAGTTCATGCACAGGTGGTTTGCTGAAATGTAGAACAAACCGGTTTGTGGTGAGTAAGAAACCGGTTGCTGGTTTTTACTACCTAACGCAGCAGGGCAAACACCGTCTGTTCTGACGTCTTCACCGTTTTGTTCGGTACTGTATTTGGATACAACTTGTGGACGACCTGTGTTCATGTCAACGTGTGTTGCCCAGTTGACTGATTTGTCGAATTTCTCGGCAACTAACAGCTCGCCTGTTTCACGATCCAGGGTGTAACCAAAACCGTTACGGTCGAAATGCACGATGGTTTTGTGCATCTTGCCTTTAACTTCCTGGTCAACCAGAACAGTTTCATTGATACCGTCAAAATCCCACTCATCATGTGGAGTCATTTGGTATACCCATTTAACTGCACCAGTGTCAGCATCACGAGCCCATAATGACATGGACCATTTGTTGTCACCCGGACGCTGCACAGGGTTCCATGTTGACGGGTTGCCTGATCCGTAATAGACCAAATTCAATTTTGGGTCGTAACTAAACCATCCCCAGGTTGTACCACCACCGATTTTCCATTGGTCGCCCTCCCAGGTTTTTAGACTGGAATCAGCGCCCACTGGAGTGACTTTGCCATTTTCCCAAGTGGTTGTTTTGCCAGGGTTGATCAACGTGTCTTTGTCCGGACCAATGCTGTAGCCCTTCCATCTCAATTTGCCGGTATTGATGTCATAAGCGGCCAGGAAGCCACGAACACCAAATTCACCACCGGAAATGCCGGTTAAAACTGTATCTTTAACGACTAAAGGTGCATTAGTGTTGGTCATACCCAGTTTGGGATCACCGTTTTGCACACTCCAGACACGCTTGCCGGTTTTAGCGTCCAGCGCGGTTAAAACAGTATTGGATTGTTGCAGGAAAATTTTGCCATCGCCATAAGCCAAGCCACGATTGACGGTATCGCAACACATCACCGGAATAGTCACATCAGCATCTTGTGTTGGTGTAAATTCCCAAATAATAGATTGAGTTTTCTGGTCGATTGCGTAAACAGTGTTAGGAAAAGGTGTGTGGATATAAATAACATTATCAACAACTAATGGTCCGCCTTCGTGGCCACGTAATACACCTGTAGAAAAAGTCCATGCAGGTTGCAGATTCTTTACGTTATTAGCGTTGATTTCATCCAGCGTGCTGTAACGAGTGCCAGCGTAGTTTCCACCCCAAGTTGCCCAGTTAGCCGGATCTTTGGTTAGAGTTTCAACACCACTGTTAGCAGTTGAAATTGCCGGTGCAGCTAATAATGATGCTACACTTGAAGCAAGCAACCAACTTTTTAAAGGCTTCTTCATATTATATTTCTCCTGGTACTTTGTTAATTTGACAAAATACTGATTATGTTTTTTAAGACTAATATTAGTTTTTTGGGTGATTTCTTTTTTTTCCTTATGCATGTCAGGAATTTTTCACTCCAAGCGGGTAGATTCAATTATTTTGCCTAAAAAGTCAACTTTTATAGGTGTAAAATGCAAGGATAAAGCTGAAAGAATCGAGTGGCGGGTTTTTGAATCCTGAACCTTGTGCCTTCACTTAATTAAATCGTTTCAATTTTATAACCTTTGCTATCCCAGCACAACACCTCCCCAGCACCCTTGCTCCATGCGGCAAGTACAAAGCGCTGTGCGTGCTGGCTGTTTATTTCAAAGTTATGAACGTTAGGGCGGTGGGTGTGACCATGAATTAGGCGCAGGCAATTATTCTCGCTCATAATCTTAATCACTGTATCCTGATTAACGTCCATTATTTCCTGCGATTTTTTACGTTTATGAAAGTGGCTGCGTATTCGATACCAGCGAGCCGCAAATAAACGCAGCATCAATGGCTTGGACAGCACGGCCCGTTGCCACTCCGGCGCATGTGATTTGGCGCGAAAAGCCTGATAAGGCAGATCATCGGTACATAATAAATCGCCATGTGTGAGCAAGGTTGGTGTGCCGAATAAATCAATGACGACATAATCATCGAGTAGCGTAATGCCTGTATCCTGACAGAATTTATGACCCAATAGAAAATCGCGGTTACCTTGCTGCAAAAAAACACGCGTACCAGAATCGGAAAGTTGTTTAAGCTGCTTACGAATTTTATTGTTAGGCGGGGTAAAGTCGTCATCCCCTATCCAGGCATCGAAGAGATCGCCCAATATGTAAACGGCAGAAGCTTTTGGAGCCCGC
This sequence comes from Methylococcales bacterium, assembly GCA_028714175.1. Classification (GTDB taxonomy): domain Bacteria; phylum Pseudomonadota; class Gammaproteobacteria; order Methylococcales; family Methylomonadaceae; genus JAGXGJ01. The sequence continues at coordinate 3,955 of JAQTMV010000103.1, read as the reverse complement.
ATTTTAAGGAAAGCAATAAATCGACGAGTGATTTCAGGCTTTTCCAACGAGATATGTAAATCTGAGATAAACAGAATTTCTTTGTTCAATGGGTGCTCAATTCATTACAGGAGAAAATGGGCAAAAGGTGAAAGAAGAAGGGTGAAAGATGAAAGGCGAAAGGTGAAAGGCTAAAGTCGTTTTCAACCTTGAACCTTGAACCTAATCCTTTATAACCTCAGCTTTTTCAATAACGATGTCTGTCTTGGGCACATCCTGATGGCCGCCACGATTGCCAGTTGCCTGTTTGGCCATTGCATCGACAACATCCATGCCTTCAATCACTTCGCCGAATACGGCATAGCCCCAGCCGCTTGATGTCTGGCTGGTATGATTTAAAAATGAGTTATCTTTGAGATTTATAAAAAATTGGGCAGTAGCGGAATTGGGATCGTTTGTGCGAGCCATCGCTAGCGTGCCGCGACGGTTAGTCAGGCCATTGTTGGCTTCATTTTTGATAGGCGCATGAACCGCTTTTTGGTTGAAGCCGGTATCGAAGCCGCCGCCTTGCGCCATAAAATCCGGAATGACGCGGTGGAAAATAGTGCCGTTGTAAAAGCCCTCATTAACATAGATTAAGAAATTTGCCGATGAAACAGGCGCTTTTTCAGTATTCAGTTGGATGATAATTTCACCCAGTGACGTTATTAATTTAACTTGAGATTGTGTATCAGACATAGTATTTCCCTTGGCAAAAGAGAGTGTTGAGATTAAAAACAGCATTATAGAAAGAACGAGTGCACGCATTAATTTATCCTGGATGCCGACATAAATGTTAAATTCTATGTGTTTTTATCTTGAAAGAGAAGTATTCACTTGGTAAATTGTACAGATTTGTTGCTATGCCCAACTCACCCGACTGGCAATTGGATTGCGGTGAGAGTGGATTTTAGCCAGTGCTTAACGGGATGATTGAATAACGCCATGTTGAAAATATATAACACACTATCCCGCAGGAAAGAACTGTTCCAGCCGCGAGTTCAGGGTAAAGTTGGCATGTATGTGTGCGGCATGACGGTTTATGATTATTGCCATATCGGCCATGCCCGCGTCATGGTCGTGTTTGATACCGTCGCGCGTTATTTTCGATATTCCGGTTATGACTTGACCTATGTGCGAAATATTACTGATATAGATGACAAGATCATTCAACGCGCCCACGAAAACGGCGAACCATTTGGCGAATTGACCGAACGCTTTATAACGGCCATGCACGAAGATGAGCAGGCGCTTTCGGTATTGCACCCCGATAGTGAACCCAGAGCTACGCGATCCATCCCTGCCATTATTGCGATGATTGAAGCGTTGATCGCTAACGGCCTGGCCTACATTGGCAGTAATGGCGATGTATTCTATGCGGTGAACCGGTTTAAGAATTACGGGCAATTATCGGGCAAGAATCTGGATGACCTACAGGCCGGTGAACGTGTTGATGTTGACCTGGCAAAGCATAATCCGCTGGATTTTGTGTTATGGAAAATGGCAAAAGCCGACGAACCCGCGTGGACATCACCCTGGGGCTTGGGGCGTCCGGGCTGGCATATTGAATGTTCGGCGATGTCTACCTGTTGCCTGGGCAATCATTTCGATATTCATGGCGGCGGCATGGATTTACAGTTTCCGCACCATGAAAATGAAATTGCCCAATCGGAAGGCGCGACCGGCGAGAAATTTGTTAATGTGTGGATGCACAATGGTTTTGTACGGATTAATGAAGAAAAAATGTCCAAATCGCTGGGTAATTTCTTCACTGTGCGCGAAGTGTTGAAACAGTATAAGCCTGAAATAATACGTTTTTTTATCCTGTCCAGCCATTATCGCAGCCCGCTCAATTATTCTGATGAACAATTGAATGCTGCTGCTGCCGGGTTAACGCGACTTTATACGGCCTTGAGGGGTGTTGCTGTAATTGGGAGCAATGTGTTATCAAATTATCAAGAGCGCTTTAATCAAGCGATGGACGATGATTTTAATACGCCAGTTGCATTGTCGGTGTTGTTCGATCTGTCCAAGGAGCTAAATAAAGTTAAAGATAAGGATCAGGAAAAGGCAGGTCAGCTTGCGGCTACGCTTATGAGCCTGGGTAAATTGCTGGGGATATTGCAACAGGATCCAGAACAATTCTTAAAAGGAAATCCAATCTATGGTTATGCAGATATTACTAACAACCCTGATACTTCGGATGCAACCGGTATCGTTGTTAATAATTCACATATCGAACAACAAATCCAGTCGCGTCTGGATGCCAAAAAAACCAAAAACTGGGCTTTAGCCGATAAAATTCGTAATGAATTAAAAGAACAAGGCGTGATTCTGGAAGATGCGCCAAATGGTACAACCAGTTGGCGGCGCGAATAGTTTTTTGCTCTTCCCGCTTCAACAATGGCACCTTCATTCCCTCTCCTGCTGGAGAGGGCTAGGGAGAGGAGATTTAAAAAGCCGGCGATTATGTGCAAACACAATAAAATCAATCACACTAAGAGAAGCATGTAGTCGGGTTGGCATAGCGAATCCCGGCAACCGCAGTTTAAAAATACCTAACCCATAACAGAGACTTTACTAAATGAGTGAAATAAAAGACCAATCCATTCAGAACTTTCTCGATAAATTAGCCGGTAAATCAGCAACACCCGGCGGCGGTAGTGCTGCAGCGCTGATGGGCGCACAGTCTGCTGCTCTAACCAGCATGGTTTGTAATCTGACTATCGGCAAACCCAAGTACGCTGAAGTCGAAACCGAAATGCAAGCCTTGCTTAAAAAATCAGAAGCGTTGCGTGAAAAACTGACAGGCTTGATTCAAGCAGACATTGATGTATTTAATCGATTGATGGTCAAGTATGGCTTACCTAAAGAATCCGACCAGGAAAAAGCCATACGCAGTGAAGCAATACAAACCGTATTAAAAGAAGCCACTGAAATACCTTTGGATTGCGCCCGTGCTTGTGCAGAAGCCGTTGAATTAAGCCGCATAGCTGCCGATAAAGCCTATCTTGGCGCTATCAGTGATGCCGGGGCGGCAGTCATGGCAGGTTATTGCGGATTAAAAACGGCTGCGTTAAATGTTTATATCAATACCAATAGCCTTAAAGACAAAACCTTCGCTGAGACAAAATTGACTGAATTGGAAGCCATTCTGAAAGGTGTTGATGTTGTGGTAGAAGAAATTTACCAGATGGTTAAAACCAAGCTATAAATATTTCGGCTGGTTGATTGTCATTTATTCTCATCGTACTTCAACAACGGCATTTCCGCCAAGCTCCATACCAGCCCGCTTGCCTTGTACACAGCGCAAAGCACCTTTTGATTTCCGAAAAGCGCTGGCCGAACTGGATTACTTTGCCCAATATTAGCGCCTGTAACCGAAGCCCGGATTTGGAACGACAATATAGCCTCTGGGATGTCTATGGTAATAGGTATCGCCTACAATATAATAGGGCTGGCCGTGCCATTGGACGAATTGATGGAGCCTCGGCAATGCCAGGACTATCGCGCCAATCGGCGCTTCGACAATAACATAGCCGGTGTGGGAAGGCCTGTAAAAGTAGCCGTTAGAAAAGAAATATTCGGCGTTATTGACAAAAATTCTGGTATGACCGTAAGGCAGCGGATTGGTTCGGTATCCGGGTTTGTAATAGGGCCTGTAGGAAGGCAATGGATTGACCCGGTAACCAGGTTGGTAATAGGGCCAGTATGAAGGCGGCGGAGCTTGCCGGCGTCTGCCGAGGGTGTAGACCTGGTTGTGACAGCCAACATCATAATTTGATTATTTTTTTCTAAATGGAATGACAATCTCTGGCAATGTAATTTTTTCAATATACGTCTTTGACAGAACATCCCAGCCTTTATCAAATTGTTCACTTTGTATTAAACTGCGCGCTGTTAAAACACCTTGTCCTCCATTTATATTCCAACGCAT
>JAQTMV010000102.1 GCA_028714175.1 Methylococcales bacterium | reverse complement strand
TCGACAAAATAATGCCGACAATCCCGAATGGATAAGCGACTGCATAACCCAAACCGGGCATTTTCAGGGTTTGGCTATCGATATCCGGAAAGCTGCCCAGAATCTGTTGTGCCGCCGCCAGTGACGGTGTGTTGGTCGTTGCACCGGAAAACAGGCCAACCGCAACCGCCACAGGAATATTACCGAAGTGACTAATCGCTATCGCCAGCAACGCGCCCAAGATTACTATACCTGCTGCCAGTGCGTTGAAGCGAACGCCATAGAGAAAAAACGAGTTGACAAAACCGGGGCCTACTTCAAGACCAATGGCATAAACAAACAGGATTAAACCGAATTCGCGCAGAAAGGACATGACCTCGGCGTTAATTTGATTGCCGAAATGACCAAAAATCAGCCCGGAAAACAGTACGCCGGTAATGCCCAGTTCAATACCGAATAACGAAAGACGCCCCATTGCCAGGCCGGTAGAGACCACCAGACTGATAATCAATAAGGTGTGCGGAACCGAGTTCTGGTTAATAAAAAGCTCGAAAAGCCATTGCATACTGGATAGATAAAAAGTTAAAAATTGCTGTAAATGGCACTGGGATGATCCAGCGCAAGGCGAAGGATAGACAGCTGACCGTGATTTATAATTGCCTCGGCATTAATGTGTGCCGGTATGTTCAGCCTATTTATCAGGCCTCAGCAGTTTCTTTAATACTGTTCGAAGTATACCGCCATCCCGGTAATATTCGATTTCTATCGGCGTATCGATGCGGCTTTTGGTCTTGAAGGTTGTGAGGGTTCCAACAGGAGCTGTTGCTGAAACGGTAATCAGCTGCCCAGGAACCAAGGCATCGGAAATTTCGACCGAAAAGGTTTCCGTCCCCGTTAGTCCGAGACTTGCCGCTGACTCGCCGTGAACAAACTGTAGTGGCAAAATGCCCATGCCGACGAGGTTGCTGCGGTGAATTCTTTCGTAACTCTCGGCGATTACCACTTTTACCCCTTGCATAAAGGGGCCTTTCGCCGCCCAGTCACGGGACGATCCGGAACCGTAGTCCTTTCCAGCAAGAATACACAGTGGAACGCCGGCGTCGCGGTATTTCATCGCGGCATCAAAAAATGACATTTTATCCCCGCTGGGATGATAAAGCGTCACATTGCCTTCTGAGCCCGGAACCAGTTGGTTGCAAATGCGAATATTGGCAAAGGTTCCTCGGCACATGACGTGATCGTTACCCCGGCGCGAACCGTAACTGTTCCAGTCCTTTCGTGCGATACCATTTTCCAGCAGGTAGGATGCCGCCGGGGAATCGGGCGCGATTTGACCTGCCGGTGAAATGTGATCGGTAGTCACGGAATCTCCAAATAAGGCGAGCGCTTTCAAGCCGTTAATTGACTTGACTTCTTGTCTATCAAGGTCAAGCCCGTCAAAGAAAGGAGGTCTCCGAATGTAAGTCGATTTATCGTTCCATGGGTAGAGTTCGGATTCTGTGACTTCGATCTTATGCCATGGCTCGGTGCCTGAAAAAACATCCGCATAGCGCTCTTTAAACATCTCCGGAGTTACAAACCGGCTTATAGTTTGAGATATTTGTTCGGTCGTGGGCCAGATATCTTTCAGATACACAGGGTTACCGTCCTTGTCATTTCCGATCGGTTCCTTGCTTATATCAATAGCTGTGGAACCGGCCAGCGCATAGGCAACAACCAGAGGCGGCGAGGCGAGATAGTTGGTTTTGGTGAGCGGGTGGACGCGTCCTTCAAAATTCCGGTTTCCGGATAACACTGCCGAGACCACCAGATTATTTTCCTGTATCGCTTTTGCAACAGGTTCTTCGAGTGGACCGGAATTCCCGATGCAGGTGGTGCAACCATAGCCCACCAGGTAAAAACCAAGCTGTTCCAGATAGGGCAATAGGCCCGACTTTTTTAAATATTCCGTAACCACCAGTGAACCCGGAGCGAGAGACGTTTTTACATAATGCTTTACCTTTAAACCTTTTTCGACGGCTTTTTTAGCCAGTAATCCTGCTCCCAGCATGACACTGGGATTGCTGGTATTGGTGCAGGAAGTAATCGCTGCAATGACGACGGCGCCGTGGGTAATGGTCTCATCCGAGTCGTGCATGGATACGACAGCGCTTCGATTGAGGTCGGATTCGGAAAGACCCATTCCTTTGAATCCGGATGGAGCGGTTAATATTTGCCGGTAGGTCGGTCCGACCTGGCGGAGTGGAATTCTGTCTTGCGGACGTTTGGGTCCGGCCAGTGCCGGTTCAATTGTACCGAGGTCGACTTGCATCGTTTGTGTAAATTCGGGGTCCGGCGACGTATCGGTGCGGAACAGGCCCTGCTCTTGCGCGTAGCGCTCGGTAAGCTCGATTTGCTCAGGACTGCGTCCGGACAGGCGCATGTAGTTGAGTGTCTCGGCGTCGATGGGAAAGAAGCTGACTGTAGAACCTTGCTCGGGCGCCATATTGCTAATGGTGGCCCGGTCCGGAATACTCAACGCTGAAAGTCCGGCCCCAAAGAACTCAACAAACTTTCCAACCACGCCGAATTCCCGGCACAGTTCCGTGATGCGCAGCACCAGATCCGTGGCAGTGACGCCGGCAGGCAAAGTTCCGGTCAACTTTATACCGATGACATCCGGAATAAGCATATAAATGGGTTGATCCAGCATCACTGCTTCAGCTTCAATCCCGCCTACACCCCAGGCCAGCACGCCCAGACCGTTTACCATCGGCGTATGCGAATCGGTACCCACGCAACTGTCAGGATAACAGGCGTTTTTCTCTCTATTGAAAAAAACCACATGCGACAGATATTCAAGGTTAACCTGATGGACAATTCCGGTAGAAGGCGGCACAACACGTAAATTTTGAAATGCAGCCTGTCCCCATTTAAGGAACTCATAGCGTTCGGCATTTCTTTGGAATTCGACGGCTTCGTTCAACGGCAAGGAATTAGCCTTGCCGAAATAATCCACCTGCACCGAGTGATCGATGACCAAGTCGCAAGGTATTAAAGGATTGATTTTTTTCGGATCGCCGCCCAGCTTTTTCATAGCATCCCGCATCGCCGCAAGATCGACTAAAGCGGGAACGCCGGTAAAATCCTGTAGTATCACCCGGGCCGGCTTATAAGGTATTTCCTGTCTGGTTCCTTGCGGCTGCCAGTTGGCAAGGCTCAGGACATGTTCCCGGGTAATGGCGTAGCCGTCGCAGTTGCGCAATACCGATTCGAGCAGAATTTTTATCGAATAAGGCAGACGCGACAGGTTTGCCAAACCGGCTTGCTCAAGCCGCGATAAAGAATAGTATGAGATCGCGGCGGCATTGCCTAAGCTCAGTTGTTGAAGCGCGCCAAATGGATCAGGGTTAACCATGCAAAATACCTCGCTTGCGGGCGGTTGTGATTACCAGTGCAGTTTTTAGGTTTCCTGGGTAAATCTTAATCAAAGTTTTAAATTTCAGACCCCAATCATACAGATTCTATCCAAAAAAAGAAAAAAAGGGTATAGTCGAAATCTATTCATTCCGCCTTTGGAGGCTCTTTTATGACTCACACGCAAATAGATATTGATGAAGTAGTTACGGTGCTCAATAAAATTATGGAAACCGAATTGGCCGGCGTTGTTCGCTATACTCACTACGCCTTAATGGTCTATGGTTACGGCCGTATTCCGATTGTTTCCTGGATGCGCGGCCAGGCAACTGAATCATTAGCACATGCCAATGAAGCCGGTGAATTAATCACCCACTTGGGCAGCCACCCTTCTTTGAGTATAGGCCCATTATTAGAAACCCATCGGCACGATATTGGAGATATTTTGAGGGAGTCGCTGGATCACGAAATGCTGGCTTTATCTGCCTATTATACTTTGCTGGATCTGGTTAACGGACATCATGTTATGCTTGAGGAATATGCTCGACGCATGATTGCCCTTGAGGAAATGCATCTGGGAGATGTTCGTAAAATGCTGAAAAAACCCGGCGAATAACATCACTGATTCCGTCTCGACAAAATTTGATGAGACAGGGAAACGAACTGCATCGCTGGCGGTAAACCTGGTTTGATATGATTCGCTACCGTCCCTGTCCGGCTAACTCGACTTATGGGATAAACACCAGAGCCTGTCAGAGCGCGGTGGTTATTTATTGTAATTTATAAGCCCCCGCCAGTATCACGGTAACGCTGTGGAGACTGCATATCCGGTACTGCGGGAGCTACAGAGCGCTGCTTTGGTATTACGGCAGGTTTATAAGGTTCGATGTTTTTCTGTGCTGCAACCGGTTTATATTTATTTTGTGGCACATGATAAGGAAAGTTTCGATCACCCACCGGTCTGATAAATGTATAGGCAGCAGGTGCGAGAATTAAAATATTGCTGGTTTTGGCAAACGCATCGTGCGGAGCAGGTATGGATGCCAAGGCCGTTAAGGGGCTCATCCCTATAAAGACCCCGGTGCCAATCACTGTTACGGCCAAACCCACTGGCCGGTATAACAGAACATCCAATATTACAAAGAAGCCGGTGTCAGTTTCATCCTTGCTTTGCGATCGCGCAGCAGCGGAACAGCACATTACTGATAATAAAATAATAAAACTGATTAATTTTTTCATAATTCCTTGTAATGTAGCTCGCAGAAAATAAGCCGTAATCTATTCTAATTTTTAATCCTTGTCCAGAACCTCAGAACTTCTGCCTGGTAGATACTTTGTTCAAAGTCAGACATATGTTGTTGATTTTTAGCTAGCCGGCAGATGCCGAAATGCTGGTCGAGTTTCAGCATAAGTTGATAGCATGGAGCAGTTTGCGCATGGACGCGTAGACAGGCTTCGACGTTTCTTGCAAAGATGGACAGAAAAGCACTGCCAACCCTTGTTCATATTGCGTTTCGTTACAAATAGCACCTCACGCAGATACGGTCTCGAATTTAATTGCAATATACACGGAATAAGCGTATAAATTTTAAGGAATTGAGAAAAAGCTAAACTTACTGAAGAAAGGTAGGGACGGAAAGTCGCGAATCCTGAGCATCGGAAAGCCGGACTACCTCAATTGACCTGAGTTAAGGTCAATTGAGGTAGTCCGGCTTTTTTTTTTGGGCTCGCTTTTTTTGGCGCTGTTTGCCAGAGGCAGCAACACGCGGACGAATGGTCTCGGGAAGCGGAAAATCGGGGTGTGTTCACGAAGCAGTTTTTTGCATCGTCAAAATGTAAGGCATTCTGGTTCCGAGTCATTGGCTTATTGAATTTTGATTCTGCATTGGCTCTCCATGCAGCATAAAGACATTGTTACAGAGTTTATAGCCGACCAACAACCTGATAAAACCAATCACAAGAGAGGTATCACGATGAAAACCAAATTCAAGAAAAAATATTTGTTACTGGCGATTTCATCCATGCTGCTACAAGCGGTAGCAAACAGCAGCGGTGCCGAAACCGCTGCGGGCAGCGTCGATTCGACGGGTCTACGGGAAAATTTAGCGCTGGTGCCCGCAACCACAACCAGGCTGGTAAGCATCAACAGTACGGGGACGGCCAGTAGTACCGGGCTCTCCGCGACCCCATCGCTGAGCGCTGACGGCCGGTTCGTGGCGTTCTTCAGTTCCGGTGCGCACGACTTGGTGGATACGGACGGCACCAACAATACATACAACATCTTCGTGCGCGATCTCAAGACCGGGACAACAACGCTGGCGAGTGTCAACAGCGCGGGGACGGCTACCGGTAATGGGGACTCTTTCACTTTCCCAGTGCTCAGCGCAAACGGCCGGTTCGTGGCGTTCGGTAGCGAAGCGAGCGACCTGGTGGCAAACGACACCAATGATACATACGACGTCTTTGTGCGCGATCTCAAAACCGGGACGACAACGCTGGCAAATGTCAACAGCGCGGGGACGGCCAGCGGTAATGGGAGATCCTATAACCCGGTTCTGAGCGCTGACGGCCGGTTCGTGGCGTTCGATAGCAATGCGAACGACCTGGTCGCGAACGACGCCAATCCTACAGGAGGCGCCTTCGTGCGCGATTTCAAGACCGGGACGACAACCAAGCTGTTCGGTGTCAACAGCGCAGGAACGGATTATCGCTATAGTGAATCCTTCAACCCGGTGCTGAGCGCAAACGGCCGGTTCGTAGCGTTCGGTAGTCTTAACTTCACCATCATTCATGATGAAAGCGTCGACGGTGCTCCCTTTCAGGAAGACCTCTTCGTACACAATCTCAAGACCGGGATAACGACGCTGTTAAGTGTAAACAGTGCGGGAACGGCAACCGGTAATGGTTCCTCCTTTAGCCCGGTGCTGAGCGCAGATGGTCGGTTTGTGGCGTTCTGTAGCAAAGCGGGCGACCTGGCTGCGAATGACACCAACGATACATACGACGTCTTCGTGCGCGATCTCAAGACCGGGACAACGACGCTGGCGAGTATCAACAGCGCGGGTATGGGCGGTGATGAGGGATCCTTTTACCCAGTGCTTAGCGCTGACGGCCGGACCGTGGCGTTCGTTAGCAACGCGAGTGATCTGGTGACGAATGACACCAACGGTAAAGGTGACGTCTTCGTGCACGATCTCAAGACCCAGACAACGACATTGGTAAGTATCAACAGCACGGAGACGGCCAGCGGCAATGACAACTCAGCATTCATTGGGCTCAGCATCAGCGCTGACGGCCGGTTCGTGGCGTTCAAAAGCAACGCGAGCGACCTAGTTGAAAACGACACCAATGGTATGTTGGACGTCTTCGTGCGCGATCTCAAGACGGAGACAACAAAGCTGTTAAGTGTCAACAGCACAGGAACGGCCACCGGTAATGACGAATCCTTTAATCCGGTGCTGAGTTCCGACGGCCGGTTCGTAGCATTCGATAGCTATGCGAGCGATCTGGTCGCAAACGACACCAATGGTACTGTGGACGTCTTCGTGCGGCCGATTGGACGATGAAGAGCAGGGCGAAAGCGATTGCTTCGTGTGCAGGTTAACGGAAACCAGCCTGCGACCGCATTAGCTTAGCGCAATGCGACGGATGGTTTTGTGTCGATCATGTGGCGGAATACGCTAGATTTTTTATCCCAATTCCAGTATTGAAAACAGAATGTCGAGGCGGCTTTAGTCATTTTGGATCAGATATTTCTTCGACAAAGTACATCCACGAGGGTATCAGCGGAGTTTTTCAAAAGAAGATTATGACGCGTGGTTTACAAAATTTTAAACCAGGGAGGTACTTGTAAAAAGCATGTTTGTGGTTCGACAGGCTCACCACGAATGGAAAAAGTAAATAAATTCAACACAACCACCGTACGCCCTGAGCCTGTCGAAGGGCAGTTACCAGGAGCTCTGCAAGTCCCTCAAGTTACATGTGGAATTTCGCTGTTCCAGGCCGAAGATCGGGAATCAATGAATCAATCATCCTTCCCACATTTTCTAACCCTGAACAAAAACTTAAGTTAAAATAACCTTCATTTAAAATACTACCTGCCTTAAACTTATGTTGTTGAAAAAATTTTTTCCAGCTCTGCTTACTACTTGCCTGTTAAGCGCCTGTATCACTAGTCCTACCGGCAGAAGCCAGTTTGTTTTCATGCCTGACGCGCAAATTAACCAAATGGGCTTGCAGGCTTTTGAAACGTTAAAAAAAGAAAAGCCTGTCAGTAACAATCAGCAATACAATCAGATTGCCAACTGTATTGCAGGAGCCATAACTCGGGAAACAGGCGGCAACTGGGAAGTCGCCGTTTTTGAAGATAAATCACCTAATGCGTTTGCCCTGCCCGGCAATAAAATTGGAGTACATAGCGGCATGATCACTCTGGTTGATAATCAGGATCAATTAGCGGCAGTTATCGGTCACGAAGTCGGTCACGTACTTGCCAAACACAGCAACGAACGGGCATCGCAAGAACTGGCCGTTAATGAAGGCTTGGCCATAGTCCAGGCAGTGAGCGCGCCACAATCCGCATTAGGTCAGACTGCATTTGGCCTGCTGGGTGTCGGCGCTCAATACGGTATATTGATGCCTTACAGTCGTGTGCAAGAGAGTGAGGCTGACATGATTGGCGTGGATTTAATGGCGAAAGCGGGTTTTGATCCCAGACAAAGCGTTAATCTATGGCAAAAAATGGAACAGGCGTCCCAGGGCCAGCAACCAATTGAATTTATGTCAACTCACCCTTCAAATACAACACGCATTCAAAGCCTGGAACAACATATGCCGCAAGCAATGGGACTGTACCAACAGGCTCAAGCCATGGGCAAACAACCGCGTTGCTCCTGAGATGACTCCGAATTTAAAATACCTGCATCCCTACCCATTTGAGAAGCTGGCACAACTTAAACAAAATATCGTTCCGCCTGCGGACAAGCCACATATTTCTTTGTCAATTGGCGAACCGACTCATGCTACCCCGCATTTTATTCAGGAAGCGCTGCTAACACATCTGCACGGTTTGTCCAACTATCCCACTACGAAAGGCATACCGGAACTGAGACAAGCGATTGCTGACTGGATTGCCCGGCGTTTTCAGATTCCGACTGCATTCATCAATCCTGAAACTCAGGTCTTACCGGTCAGCGGCACACGCGAAGCTTTGTTCTCTTTTGCCCAGTGTCTTATTGACCCGGCAAAAAAACCTGTAGTCATTATGCCCAACCCGTTTTATCAGATCTATGAAGGCACGGCATTACTGGCGGGCGCGGAACCTTATTTTTTGAATACATTGGAAAAGTCGGATTATTTACCCGATTTCGATGCGGTGCCGGAAGCCATATGGCAACGCTGCCAGTTGATTTATATTTGCTCGCCCGGCAATCCCAGCGGCTCGGTGATTACCCGGGCCAGCCATGAAAAACTGATCAATCTGGCTGAAAAATATGATTTTGTCATTGCTTCGGATGAATGCTATACCGAGCTCTATGACGACGAAAGCAAGCCACCCGTAGGCTTGCTGCAAACGGCTTATAACATCGGCAACAGTGCCTTTAAACGCTGCGTAATATTCCATAGCTTATCCAAGCGTTCCAACGCGCCCGGATTACGCTCCGGTTTTGTCGCCGGTGATGCTGAAATTCTGCAACAATATTTTCAATACCGCACTTATCAGGGCTGCGCAATGCCGCTTCCCACTCAACATGCGAGTATTCTGGCTTGGCAAGATGAACAACACGTTATTCAAAATAGACAGTTATACCGCGAAAAGTTTGCAGCATTCATCAGCATTCTTGGCGAAGTTTGCAGCGTCTCCAAACCGCCGGCCAGTTTTTATGTTTGGCTGAAAACGCCTATTTCAGATACCGATTTCTCAAGGCAGCTTTTTGCCCGGGAAAACATCACCGTTTTGCCCGGCAGTTTTCTATCGCGTGAATTTGCCGGAATAAACCCCGGCCAAAACCACGTCAGAATCGCCCTGGTCGCGCCGCTTCATGACTGCGTGGAAGCTGCCCATCGTATAAAACATTTCATTAACACTTTATAAAAAGAAAATCATGACACAACTTGAAAACATTATTAACGAAGCGTTTGAAAAACGCGCCGACATCACGCCCGCCAACGTTTCTGCAGAAGTTCGCAGCGCCGTTGCAGAGGCCATCAACCTGCTCGATAATGGAGTACTCAGAGTTGCCGAAAAAATCAACGGAAATTGGGAAACGCATCAATGGCTGAAAAAAGCCGTGTTATTGTCGTTCAGGATTAATGAAAATCGCATGATGGACGGCGGCAATACCCGTTATTACGATAAAGTTGAATGCAAATATTCAACCTACACAGAGGAAGACTTCGCCAAAGCCGGCGTACGCGTCGTGCCTAATGCTGTTGCCCGCCGCGGGTCCTATATCGCCCCCGGCGCCATATTGATGCCGTCATACGTCAATATCGGAGCCTATGTGGACAGCGGCACGATGGTTGACACCTGGGTAACTGTCGGCTCCTGCGCGCAAATCGGTAAAAATGTGCATCTTTCCGGCGGTGTGGGCATAGGCGGTGTTTTGGAACCTTTGCAAGCAGGCCCCACCATTATTGGCGACAACTGTTTTATCGGCGCCCGTTCAGAAATCGTTGAAGGCGTTATCGTTGAAGACGGCTGTGTTATTTCAATGGGTGTTTATATCGGCCAAAGCACCAAAATCTACAATCGTATGACGGGTGAAGTCAGCTTTGGCCGCATTCCGGCAGGGTCAGTGGTCGTATCCGGTAACCTGCCCTCGGCGGACGGCAGCTATAGTCTGTATTGCGCAGTGATTATCAAGCAGGTTGATGAAAGAACGCGTAGCAAGACGGGGATTAATGAGTTGTTGAGGGATTAATGAGTATTGAATTGCTTCCGGAGTTTATCCGTGAGCATTATGAGGCGTATGAGTGGAAACACGCATGCGCGATACTTAAAGAGGATTTTCCAAAAGAGTGGGAAGATATTATCTCGGTATTAACAGAATTTCGTCTATACAAAAGCTGGATAACCAATCCGGGCGGAAGGAAGTCCAACATATCCGAATTCATAGATTCCTGGTTGTATCAGCGTGGTTGGGAAGAAAAGGAATTCAAAACGCAAATGGTTGTTGATACCTATACAATGGATACGCCCACCCACAAAGTTGACTGCTTTAGAAATTGAATCGCTGTTGAAATTGAGTGGAATAATAAAGATCCATTTTATGACCGGGATTTAAATAATTTTCGCCTGCTTTTTGATCTACGGGCAATAAGCGTCGGTGTTATTATTACCCGTTGCGATGAACTGCAAGACATATTCAAAGAGCTGGGCCGGGGCGCATCCTATGGTGCATCAACCACCCACATGAGTAAGCTAAGGCCGCGTATAGAAGGCGGAAGGGGCGCAGGTTGCCCATTATTGATTATCGGCATATCCAAAAAACTGTATGTTGAAAACGAGTAAACATGAAAGCATCAGACGATCTATTGAGCACCGTAGGCAAGAAAAAATTCGCTACCGTTTTGGCTGATCCGCCCTGGCAGTTCCAAAACAGAACGGGGAAAATGGCGCCTGAGCATAAAAGGTTGCAGCGTTATCCGACAATGTCACTACAAGAAATAAAAGACCTGCCGGTTGAAGCCATTGTCGAAGATACGGCGCATCTTTATTTATGGGTGCCAAATGCGCTATTGGCGGAAGGTATGCAGGTTATGGAGCATTGGGGTTTCACTTATAAAACCAATATAATCTGGTATAAAGTTCGCAAGGATGGCGGGCCTGACAGAAGAGGCGTTGGCTTCTACTTTAGAAACGTAACAGAAATAATTCTGTTTGGTGTCCGGGGAAAGAACGCTCGCACTTTGCAACCCGGACGCAGCCAGGAAAACATTATCTCATCAAGAAAACGGGAGCATAGCAGAAAGCCGGATGAACAATATGATCTGATAGAAGCTTGCAGTTCCGGGCCTCGTATTGAACTGTTTGCAAGGGGGCCAAGAAAAGACTGGTTCGTCTGGGGTAATCAGGCAGAGGAATATGCCCCTGACTGGGAAACATATTCAAATCATTCACAGTCAACTGTTGTTCCCTTTCAGAAAAGTGTCAAGGCTCAGTAATCCCTTAGCGTAGACAACGCGCGCCCTATGCTAAAAAAGGAAAGACAATGAACTTAAAATACGCAAATAACAAGATAAGCGAAGAAGAGTATCTACAAGGCGAACTTGTTGCAGAAATAAAGCATGAATTTATTGACGGTGAAGTTTATGCGATGGCAGGAGCCAGTGAAAACCATAATTTGCTATCCCTTAATATGGCTAGCGAGTTAAGAAATAAGCTTAAAGGCACACCGTGTAGAACTTTTATGTCTGACATGAAAGTTAAAGTTGGTAATGATTTTTTTTATCCTGATGTGATGGTGGTTTGCGAGCAAGATAATGAATTCGAATACTACAAACAATTTCCGGTGATTATCGTTGAAGTCTTGTCCAAATCTACCAGAAGGTTTGACCAAAATGACAAGCGCTTGAAATGCCAAAAAATTTCGACTTTGGAAGAATATGTTTTAATTGAACAAACTATCGGGGAAATTCAGGTCTTTAGAAAAAAAGATCATTGGCAATCTTTTTATTACTATCTTGGCGATGCAATTACTTTTTACTCATTAGGTATTACTGTTCTTGTTGAAGATATTTACTATCAAGTCAACAATGAAGATGTAATTGCCTTTTTACAGGAAAAAAGTGAAATAGCCCTGTAAGATAAGCATACATAGCTCTTGTATGGTGCACTTTGCACCGGTCATGCATTGTCACAATAGCCATGAGGCACAAACCATGATTACAATGTATTACGCCGGATGTGCTGCGCTCTTGTTATATTGACACAACTATAAGAAAACCTCTAAAAATTCAAAAAAACCCTTCTTTTTAGGAAAAAAGGAATTTTTAGAAGTTCCCTTAACCTCAACCACCCCTATACCATGAACGAAAAAATATCTAACAATGCAATGATTTACGCCACTCTTGCTCTTAACAGCGAAGTGGACCTGCAACGGGATTATCTGGACTCGGATGAAGTTCCCGAAGATGAACGCGACAACGAAGAAGAGATTCTGGCTGACCTCGAACAAGCTTTTATGGAGTTTGTCGATCTTTATAAAAACCGCTGCAAAGCCGATAAAGAACTGCCCGGCATTGAAGAACTGCTGAACAGCCAATTATAAAAACCATGCACACGCTTTACGGCATAAAAAATTGCGACTCCTGCAAAAAAGCGCGTAAATGGCTGGAAGAAAACGGTATAGCCTATCAATTCCATGATTTTCGGACTGATGGGCTTACACCGGCAATGCTTAATGATTTTGCCGCGCGTGCAGACTGGAATACGCTGCTTAACCGCAGCAGCACCAGTTGGCGGCAGCTCAGTTCCGAGCAGCAAACCGGTGTCACGCCTGAAAAAGCCCCCCAACTGATGCTGAATACACCTACGCTGATCAAACGCCCGATTCTGGATACCGACGATAAGCTGGTCATCGGTTTTAAAGCCGGCCATTACCAAACCGAGTTATGAGCGACACGCTGGAACTTCTTAAAGATCTAATCAGCCGAGCATCGGTCACACCTGAAGATGCGGGCTGCCAGGATGTGCTCGCCGAACGTTTAACCACCCTGGGTTTCAACGAAGAACGCCTGAATTTTGCCGACACGCAAAATATCTGGCTTAGACGCGGCGATGCAAAACCGCTGTTTACTTTCCTCGGCCATACCGATGTGGTGCCTGCAGGTCCCTTGGAAAAATGGCTATCGCCGCCTTTTGTGCCCACCATTCGTGACGGCAAGCTGTATGGCCGGGGCGCTGCCGATATGAAGGGCGGCATCGCTGCATTTATTACCGCCGTGGAACGCTTTATTGCCAAACACCCCGATCATCAAGGTTCCATTGCCGTTATGATGAGCAGCGACGAAGAAGGCATAGCTACCAATGGCGTGGTTAAGGTTGTTGAAGTGCTGGAACAGCGTAACGAAAAGATAGACTGGTGTCTGGTGGGCGAACCCTCCAGTGATAAAAAAATCGGTGATGTGATTCGTGTCGGCAGGCGCGGTTCCTTGTGCGCCAAATTAACCGTTGCCGGCATACAGGGCCATGTCGCCTATCCTGAACTGGCTGAAAACCCGATTCACACGTTTGCCCCGGCATTAAAAGAATTGACGGAAGAAGTCTGGGACCACGGCAATGAATTTTTCCCGCCCACCAGCCTTCAGGTTTCCAATTTCAATGCCGGAACAGGAGCGGAAAATATCATCCCGGGCAGCGCAGAAGTACAGTTTAACCTGCGTTTCTGCACCGAACTCGACGAAGCCACAATCAAACAGCGCACCTGCGCCATTCTGGACAAATACGATTTTAACTACGATTTGCAATGGCGCTTGTCCGGCAATCCGTTTTTAACTGAAAAAGGCGCGTTAATTGATGCCGCCCACGCCGCCATAAAAACCGTTACCGGCTATGAAACGCTGGATGACACCGGCGGCGGCACCTCGGACGGCCGCTTTATTGCACCGACAGGCGCACAGGTCATCGAACTGGGGCCATTGAATGAAAGCATCCATAAAATCAATGAGCATATGGGCGTAGAAGACCTGGAGATTTTGAGTCATATTTATGAACAGATACTGATTAATTTGCTGGTGAAGCCGCTAGTCGAGTAGGAGTAGAGTATCCGCACAGAACATGCGGCAGATATTTATGCTTTTATCACCTTGGGTCAAACGCCATGACCGTATCACGCTTGTATATGTCCTGGGTGATCCAGTGTTTCCGCTTCTCAAGAATACGGATGGCGCATACAAATGTCGGGGCGATAAGCGGCCATCCAATCCATCATGATTTTAATTTCCGAAATATAGGTGATTGTTGTTCCGGATGGTTGCTATCGGCTAATAGCAGATATTCAGGTCACATTTTATGTAACAATTCGCCTAACGAGTCAGCAATCTTTGACGGTAGGGCCAATCATTTGATACTATCCGGAAACTGTTTTTTATGCGTATTGGCATGTTATCCAGTTTAGAAAAACTGGTCTTGAAAGTGATTCTTGTCAACTGAGATTGAAAAGAGTATCTGCTATCCAGACCTAGATAATAACTTGTTAGGCACCCCAGGGTTCGAAAATGACTCGACAAATAGTACCGAAAGATCAATTAATCCAGTTAATTAATACTGACATTGGTGAAATTCCAGATATTGCCAGCTGTATTGTGTCAGGCATTTACTCTCTCAGAGAGCTAGATGAGAATGGTTGCAATTGGTCTGTAGGTTATTACAGAGGCACTGGCATTCCAGTTGAAAAATCAAGACCTTTAGTTCATGGTGTGATAACTAATCTCCAAGGTAAGTTTAACCTAGAGCAAGTCAGTAACATTGTTTCGAACCCCAAAGATATCAACGAAATAGTTGCAAACACTCGCCCT
The DNA here is from genome assembly GCA_028714175.1 of Methylococcales bacterium. Classification (GTDB taxonomy): domain Bacteria; phylum Pseudomonadota; class Gammaproteobacteria; order Methylococcales; family Methylomonadaceae; genus JAGXGJ01. Next base: position 3,530 of record JAQTMV010000102.1, on the reverse strand, counting down.
CAAAAGCGCCTTACACATATTTGTTTTACAGTTGACACTAATTGCCTAAATGCACGACAAAGTATACCTGAAATGAACCGTCTAGAACAGTGGGCAGAAGAAGAGCTTATACAGTTGCTAACAGCAAAAACCGCTCAAACTGAAATGGCATTTGGTAATAATGCTGATCGTCAGAAAAAAGCTTATAGCTTCATCTATACCATGTCTGAAATCACCACAAGTAAAGAGAAAAGTCAGCTTTTAAACATTGAGCAAGTGATTTTTCCTCAAGGAGCTAAAACACAAAATCAAAAAAATGACGTTGATATTGTATTTAATGCTGGTAAGTATCCTAATCCATTAATCACAAACGATGGCGCCTCAAAGTCGCAGCCCGGAGGGATATTGGGAAATCGGGAAAAACTTATGGCACTCGGTATACAGGTGATTACACCAGATGAAGCTGTTACAAAGGTAAAGCGAGCTATAAAAGAGCGCGATAATTATGCACGTGAGTGGGCAACAACTTGTAATGAAGCTTTACCAGAGTGGGTTGGTCAAGATTGATATGAAGCTATAGTGATCTTTTAAATATTAAAGCCAAAAAGCACCATAAATCAAACAGGCCTAACCAGAAAATGAACCCGACCTCCGCAAGCTGTCATCTTTTTTGCGGAGCAAAAAAACTGCCAGCCCGCTACGGCGGGTTATTTAGGCGTTAGATCGCATTAGACCGACCGGAGAAACGCAAATGGCTATTCCAAACTACCAAGACATCGTAGCTCTTATCAAGAAGGGCGCCACGATTGAGGCACAAGAAAAAATCATGGAGTTGCGCGAGGCCGCTCTCGAATTTCAGAACGAAAATCTCGCTCTGAAAAATACTGTTAGGGAACTCAAGGAGGCACAATCTCTCCGTGATGGTTTGGAATGGCATAAGCCGTACTACGCTTCAAAACAAAAACCCGATGAAAAGTTCTGTCAGCGTTGCTTTGATGCAAACGCGAAAGCCATTCGATTGCAAGAGTTGGAGCCCGGTTATTGGCGTTGCCTGGAATGTAAGAACGATTTCACGGATGATAAATATGAATACCCATCCGCAGATTACGAGGGTACTGGCCGTAATCAAACTACGGGATACTGATATGCAATCTAACCCATCATTCCAACGGACGGGCGATAAAGCCGCCCGCCGCTGAATTCAAACGTTATGCGGAGGATTGAATGAAAAGGGTCCGCTCTCTGAAGCATTTGCTGCTTCTCGTAGCCATTGCCACTACGGCGGCAATGGCTGGCAAGGTAACTATGAGTCCGTTATGCGGGGTGACGGAGAACAATCTCGTCGTCACTACCATCATTGAATCTAGGCAAGTTGGTGGACATTCCAAAAAGCGCCAAGGGCCTTGGCGGGAACTTTGGAATATTCGCTGCTCCTTACAGTTGTGGCAGTGCCAGGCCGCCAACTTGCATCTGGAACAACTGGATAAGGGTGAACTGCTGAGTCCTCTCGCTTTCAACCTAGCCATCGACATGAAGATTGTTGGAGCCAAGGGCAGCGTATATACGCTCGTTTGGGGGCCTTTTCGAACCTTTTCGGTGGACCTAGTACAAAAGAAAGTTATCTACCGTGTATCAACGGGGGCTTTTGAGGGCCTAGGCGAGGGACCGTGCAACTAATGCCTTCGCATCACATTTCGTTCCACCGGACTGACCGCCTGCGGCGTCTATCCGGTGAACTCAAACGTTATATTTCCTGATGGCCGAATACGTTGTCTTCAAATTCCGGAAAGTAGACAAGTACCTTCTACAGTCGCTTGTTAATAGCGAAATCTACTTCGCCCTGCCGGAGCGGTTGAATGATCCATTCGACTGCAGAGTAGAAATCAAACGGTCGCTCGAGAATGCGATTGCACGAGCTGAATCGGGAGTGCGCACGAGGTTGGAGCAACTGCGTGGCATGCAGCCCTTCTTTGCGCAGGTTCAATCGGACCTTGAGAAGATCGGGGTGTGCTCTTTCTCACTGGAGCTGAAGAACTCCCTCATGTGGGCGCACTATGCCGACAACCATCGAGGTGTTTGTTTAACATATTCCCTTCCAGAGTCTTTTTTCTACGAAAGGGCCGATCAAATTCTGGGTGTTGATCAGGTCTTCTATGGAGATAGGCCGTTGTCGGACTGGTTTCTTGAGGCGTCCCACAGCATCAACTCGTTTTCAGACTTTGGCCAGTCTTTGATAAAGAAGGCGCTTACGGTCAAGGCGCAAGCGTGGCACTACGAACGGGAGGTTCGACTGCTAAGGCGAGCTGAAGGGGTAGAAGAGATCAGCCATTCTTATCTGAAGCAAGTTTGCTTTGGTCTCAAGACGCCCGAGCTGGACGTATCCCTTGTACGCAGGCTCATTGATCGTCTGGGCTACGGTACTACCGTATGCAAGGTCATTCGCACTTCCGAGGGAGACTTCGCAATTGATGCGGAGGAAATATAACCAGTCGCTGAAGAGGATGCCCGCCAAAAGCGGCGGGTGTTGCTCAGTCGTTAGGCGTCCGCGAGAGTATACAAGAAAGAGGCAATTATGATCTATCCCCCACTGTTTGTCTGTCGTCGGCATCGGCTCATCGCAGGCCGTGAAATCCGAAAGGTTTTTTTCTATGATTGAAGGTCCGTAGTCCGTAGGGCGGAATAGCGTAGCGTATTCCACCGCATGGGCGATACAAATAATCCGGCGCATTACGCGACGCTAATGCGCCCGCGGGCTAGTCTTGAAAGTTATCCTTGTCAGCGGAGACTGAAAAGAGTATAAGCTATCCAGACCTGGATAATAACTTGTCAGGATTTTGAGAACCACACGCAATGGACTTTGAATGGGATGAAGCAAAGGCAGGCACCAACCAAAGGAAGCATGGCGTTTCCTTTCTCGAAGCTGCCGAAGTATTTTCTGATGAACATTCCTCATGTGTTCACGACCCAGACCATTCACATGATGAAGAAAGATACTTGCTTTTTGGAGTATCCTCGAAAGGTAATTACTTTGTAATTTCGTTTACCGAAAGATCAGATACTGTTCGAATAATCTCAGCGCGGCAAATGACCCGCCAGGAGTGTAATGCATATGAGCAATGAAGATACTTTGAGGCCTGAATACTCGGCTGACTTAATCAAATCCGGGGTACGTGGAAAATATGCCGGTCGCTATCGGGAAGGTACAAATATAGTTTTAGTTGACGCTGATCTACATAGGCTTTTTCCAGATTCTGAATCAGTCAATCGCGCTCTACGCAAATTTGCCGAAGAGCACCAAATGTCACATACCTAACAAGGGACGTAGAGATGTAGGGCAGATTCGCCGCTAGGCCTAGGAGCCTGTCCGAGAATAAGACTACTCAAACGAGTAGTCCCTAATTGGGGTTTAAGAAATTTTAAAATATTCGAGGCCAAATTTAAAATTGACCAAAAACAGTATAACTTTGGCGTTAGGTTTCGTTCATGACCTACTTATCCCGTGTATTTTTTCCTATATTTCAGGGTTTGTAGCGAAACTTCCAAATTCTGGA
>JAQTMV010000101.1 GCA_028714175.1 Methylococcales bacterium | reverse complement strand
TGGCTGGATCCTGCCATCAGCTTGGTGATCGTGAGCGTGATTGTGATAAGTACATGGGGGCTGTTCCGCGATTCGCTGAAACTGGCCTTAAGTGCAGTGCCTGAAGGAATAGATATTCCTGCAATTGATGGTTATCTGCGCCAACTGAGCGGTGTAACGGATATACATGATCTGCATATTTGGGGCCTGAGCACCACCGAAACGGCGTTGACAGTCCACCTGGTCATGCCCGGCGGACACCCCGGCGATGACTTCATGGATGATATCGTACAGACTCTGAATGAACACTACTCGGTTCATCACAGCACCTTGCAAATTGAGCAGGGTACGACCAATCACGCATGCTCGCTGATTATAACCCAACCGGTAAAACACAGTCATTAGGTCCAGGTATAATGACAATAGTCTGTAGTGCTTGCACATCACCATTGCCGGTTTATTTAAATTCTCCTCTCCCTAACCCCTTCGACACAGCTCAGGGCAGGCCTCTCCAGCAGGAGAGGGAACGAAGGCGCCGTTGTTAATGTACGATGAGTATATAATGCACTATGCTTGAATTCAGGATGAATCTTATCCATCAAGGAAGGGGGCCCAATTGAGTCAAAAGAGATTTTATGTCCCGGGGTTTAATGATATTCTGCAATTGATTATTGACAAAATTACGCTAAAGTCGGACATTCCTGATATGAATAGCAAACAGATAAAACCGCCGGTTGATAAGAGTAATCTAATTTTAGGTAATGCAGGGCGCAGGGAATTACTGGCCTGGGCTTTATTTGATTTTGCCAACTCCGGCTATACCACCGTCGTGCAAACCACGATATTCAGCGCCTACTTCGTCGGTGTGGTTGCCGGCGCTGCTCAAGGCGTCGCACCTGGTTTATCGACGCTGCTTTGGTCGCTGGCTATCGGCACCGCCAATTTTATAGTCATGATCAGTGGACCGCTAATAGGCGCGATTGCCGATCATCGAGCTTGCAAGAAACCTTTTCTGCTGATTTCCTCGCTGGGCTGCATATTTACGACAGCCCTGCTGGCACTGGTCGGTCCTGGTGATATAGGGCTGGGAATGGTGCTGGTCACCCTTTCAGCCATCATGTTTGCCAGCGGCGAGAACCTGATTGCCGCGTTTTTGCCAGAGATAGTGCCTGAGGAGAATATGGGCAGAATGTCCGGTTATGGCTGGAGTCTGGGTTATTTTGGCGGTCTGCTGACATTAGGGATTTGTCTGGTCTATATCACATGGGCCAGGCAACAGGGGTTGTCGGAAACCCAGTTTGTACCTGATACGCTATTGATCACTGCCGGAATTTTTGCGTTGACAGCCACACCCACCTTTCTTTGGCTGCATGAGCGGGCAATACCCGATGTATGGGACAAGAACCTGTCCCTTCTACAAATAAGTTATGCCCGATTGGCTCACACATTTCATGAAGCGGCACGCTTTCGTGATCTGCTCTGGTTTTTGATAACATTGGGGGTGTATCAGTCGGGTGTCAGCACTGTTGTGGTTCTGGCCGCGATTTATGCGCAGGAAGTAATAGGCTTTGATACCCAGTCATTGATTGTACTGATCATGGTCGTTAATGCGACGGCTGCTGTTGGCGCTTTTATTTGCGGGCATTTGCAAGACCGGATAGGATCGGTCCCGACATTGGCAATTACACTGTTTATCTGGATTGTTGCGATACTGGTGGCTTTATTTTCCAGCAAACCAGCGCATATGTGGGTAGCAGGAAATATTATTGGACTGGCTATGGGTGCAAGCCAGGCTGTTGGGCGCGCGTTGGTCAGTAAATTTTCCCCTGCCGAGCGGGCCGGTGAATTTTTGGGGTTATGGGGATTGGTCAATCGCTTGTCGGCTATCGTTGGGCCATTGAGCTATGGACTGATTAATTACTTGAGCGGTGGCAATCATCGCCTGTCATTGCTGTCGACGTTATCGTTTTTTATCGTCGGCCTGTCTTTGTTATTCAAAGTCAATGAGCGCAGAGGCAAGGCCGCTGCGCTCAGGCCTGTTTTACTTGATTATCCGGCAGGTGCAGAGATACCAGAAAAGTGGCAATAAAAACCAGCATACCCATTAAAATAGCCAGAATCGTAGCGTCTTCAATCAAGCTGCTGGCTTTAACCAGAAATTCGTGACCTGCAAGTTCCGGTAAAATACCATTTCACTGCTCCAGGCAATAAAGTGTTTGCACACCATTATCAGCTTTAAAATCTCCTCTCCCTAGCCCTCTCCAGCAGGGAAGGGGATGAAGGTGCCGGATTTTGAAGTGCGATGAGAATAAATTATTTTGCCTGCCTGTAAGGTATGGGTTACCCGGCCCTTCAGCATTTGACCCCAAAAAGGCGTATTTACCCCCTGGCTTTTCCAGTTTTCTGAGTTGACCTGCCAGTCCAGTTCCGGATCAAAAACACACACATCGGCTGAAATCCCCGGGGTTAAAGCGCCTTTCTTTAAACGCAGAATTTGTGCCGGATTGTGGCTCAATGCCGCGATGCCCTGTTCCAGCGTTATGACGTGCTGCACTACCAGTTTGAGCATTAATGGCAACACTGTTTCCAGCGTAGAAATTCCCGGTTCTGTCTCCGGAAATGCGCCCAGCTTTGCATCCAGATCATGCGGTTGATGGTCGGAACAAATATTGTCAAGGGTGCCGCCGGCCAAACCCTGTCTCAGATACTGCTTATCCGTTTCGGTACGTAACGGCGGTAACACATGATAGTTACTATCAAAAGGAATTATGTCATTTTCTGTCAAATGCAATTGATGCATCGCAACATCGGCACTCACGTTCAAGCCATACTTTTTTGCCTGATGTATTTTAATCACTGAACGTTTACAGCTTAGCTGACCAAAGTGTACGCGGCAGCCGGTTAGTTCGACCAATTCCAGGCATTGGGCTAAAGCGATTGTTTCCGCGGCATCCGGAATACTGGGCAAGCCATAGCGGGTTGCGACCGCACCTTCATGAGCGCAGCCGTGATTGCCCAGCCAATAATCGTTGGGCCGGAACATTACCAGCAAATCATGACTTGCTGCATATTCCATTGCCCGCCTTAAAATCAACAGATTTTTCACTGACTGATTGGCATTGCCAACGGCAATGCAGCCAGCCTGTTTAAGCGATAGCATGGAGCTTAACTCGGTGCCTTCCAATTTTTGGGTGAGCGCCGCAATTGGATAGATCTGAGGGTATTCGGCTTTTTCCGCCAACTCCTTGATGAGTTCCGCAACAGCGGGAGTGTCAATGACCGGAATTGTATCCGGCTGTAAACACAGCGTGGTAATGCCAGCGCTGGCGGCGGCAGCTGTTTCACTTTTGAAGGTCGCTTTACGGTTTTGTCCCGGCTCCCGCAAGCGGGTACTCAAGTCGATAAAACCCGGACAAACAATTTGATTATGGGCATCGATAATAATATCGGGTTTAAAACCGGCGGGTTCGTTCGTCACAGAAATAATTTTCCCGTCTGCGATATAAACACAGCCAATGCGATCTATGCTGTTGGCAGGATCGATAATTCTTCCCTGTCTGATATGTATTTGATTCATCAGATGGTTCCCTTTTTCTGCATCGCCATAGCCATAATCGCCATACGAATAGCGATGCCGTTGCTGACTTGTTTGAGTACGACGGACTGAGGGCCATCCGCTACTCTTGAATCGATTTCCACGCCCCGATTAATCGGACCAGGGTGCATAACAATGGCATCGGGTTTAGCGATTTTCAGTTTATCTTCAGTCAGCCCGAAACATTTGAAATATTCGCTTTCACTGGGCAGCAATGCCGAACTCATACGTTCTTTCTGCAAGCGCAACATGATAATGACATCAATATCTTCAAGTCCTGCTGTCAAATTATGCGAAACACTCACCCCTAAATTTTCGACATGTGCGGGCAATAGCGTCTTCGGGGCAATCACTCTGACTTCAGCAGCGCCCAGCATGTTTAAGGCTTGAATCTCCGAGCGGGCTACTCTCGAGTGCAGTATATCGCCGATAATGGCTACTCGCAGAGTTGAGAAATCCTGTTTTATCTGCCGGATGGTAAACATATCCAGCATCGCCTGTGTGGGGTGCGCGTGTTGTCCGTCACCGGCATTAATGACACTGATATGAGGCGCGGTGTGCTGGGCAATAAAATGTGCAGCGCCGCTGATGCCGTGACGCACAACAAACATGTCGACAAACATCGCTTCCAGATTGCGTATCGTGTCGAGCAGGCTTTCACCCTTCGATGTTGACGACGTCGACATGCTCATACTTAAGACATCGGCGGACAAGCGCTTGGCGGCAAGTTCAAAGGTAGTCCGTGTCCGTGTGCTGTTTTCAAAAAACAGATTGACTATTGTCTTGCCACGCAAAAGTGGAACTTTTTTAATCTGTTGATCAGTCATGCCAATAAAAGATTCGGCTATATCGAGAATCTCTGTCAACAGGTTCCTGTTCAAGCCTTCAATGGTCAAAAAGTGCTTGAGTTTGCCTTCCGGATTTAGCTGAAGGTTATCAACCATAACTTAGGCTGCCGTATCCATGGTCTGTAAATAAATAGCCAGTGAATCGGGGCCTGTCAGTTTGATGCGCTGATCGGCATTCAGCATGATGCGCGCCCCGGCACAATCAGGGCAGAGTGGAATTTGTCTGCCGTCTCGTTCTATCAGCACCGCCAAAACCACTTGATTCGGGCGGCCATAATCAAAAATCTCATTCAGCGCCGCGCGGATAGTTCTGCCGGTATAAAAAACATCATCAATCAGGATAATGTCACGACCCTCCATATGCGTCGGCAACTGGCTCGGTTTTACATTGGGATGAACGCCGATTTGTGAAAAATCGTCACGATAAAATGAAATGTCCAGCAAGCCCAAGGGTTCATTAATATTAAGCCGCTGATGCATAATCTCGGCAATCCATACGCCGCCGGTACGAATGCCTATCATCAGTGGATTAATCAGCTGTCTTTCGATGATAATATGCTTTATATCCGCTTCCAGTTTATCAAGTAATACGTCTATTTCTAACACCCGTGATCCTTGTTTGTATAGTTATTGAGCCAGGTTTGTAAAATAAGCTGGGCTGCAAGTTGATCCTGCACTTCCCAAAGCCTGGCTGCACTGAGTCTGATTTCATCAAACAATAATTGCTTGGCTTCAAATGTCGACAAAGTTTCATCCTGTTGATAAACAGGCAGATGATAACGGCCTTCCAGTTGCCTGCAAAATTTTAACATGCGCGGTGTAATCGGGTTGTCGGAACCGTCTGCCTGTTTGGAAATTCCCACCACCAGACCCGTAGGGCGCCACTCTTGTATCAGTTTGCTGATTATGTCCCAATCGGGATTTTGATTGATAGAGCGAATAGTTTGCAAAGGACTTGCTGTCGCTGTGATGGTTTGACCAACGGCGGCGCCTATTTTTTTATTACCGAAATCAAAGCACAGATAAGTACCTTTGCAGAAGACAGAGGACAGAGGACTGAGGGCAGCCAACTTCGTCTTATGTCTTCCGTCCTCTGTCTTCTGATCAACCATGTCCGGCCGGGGTGGTTAACTGATTAATATCAATACCAATTTGCCCAGCCGCCGCTTGCCAGCGCATGTCGATCGGAGTATCAAATAAAATATGTTTGCCATAGGGTGTATTTAACCAGGCGTTGTTCAATATTTCCTGTTCCAATTGGCCTACCCCCCAACCGGCATAACCTAATGCCACCAGATACTGTTCAGGTCCTTTCCCGAGCGCAATAGCCTCAATCACATCGCGCGATGTCGTTAAGGAAATTGACTCTGACACCCTCATCGTGGCATCCCAGTTTCCGTTGGTAGGGTGTAGTACGAAACCGCGCTCCTGTTGCACCGGCCCTCCTGAAAAAACAGGCGCCTCGGCAGCGCTAAGCGAAGTAACGGGTATATTCATTTGATTAAAAATTTCACCCAGCTTCATTTCCGCTAACCTGTTAATAACAATACCCAGAGCCCCTTCTTCATTGTGCTGGCACAAATAGGTAACGGTATGAAAAAAATTAGGGTCAGCCAGGCCAGGCATGGCGATAATAAACTGGTTGTTGAAGTAAGTTGTTTGATTCATGCGCCTTAGTATCGAAGGTTATCGTGGGTTCTGCAACAAATTATTGTGTGACCAGACCTGATTCATCAGAGAATTTCCAGACCCGGGTAATCACCAGTACATCAAGTTCTTTCCGCAAGTCCAACGGCAGGGGTGCAAATGGCGCACTCATGCGGACTATTTTTTTAGCGGCCTCATCCAGCGCCGGATTTCCCGAAGACCTGCTGATGCGAATACTGTATATATTGCCATCAACTTTAATCCCTACATCCATCGTTAATGACCCCGAGAAATTTTTCTTGGCAGCTGCTGCCGGGTAATTAAGATTGCCCGTCCGTTCTACTTTACTTTCCCAGTCTTTCATATATTGTGCTGCAATATATTTATGGGCGCTCACCGAATCAACAAATTTTATTTTGCCTTGATCAGCGCTGGGTCGGCTTTGCCTGATTTCCGTGCCCATTTGTGTCAGCTGCTGCTGTAAAGATTCTGCCGTTATGTGCGCCTGTTTTTCTGGCTTAGGCTGACTGACCACGGCCGGTTTGCTTGCTGCAACAACTTTCTTTTCAGATTTTTGCCGGGCAATTAATGTTGGTGTGGCTTTGGGCTTGCTTTCTTCGGGTGCGGTCTTTTTAATTTGCTTGACCTGTTTATTGCCCTGGCTGGGTTGTTGCTTTTTGGGTGGTTCAGGTTTCCTGGCTTTCTCACCAGCACCTATCTGATTTTCCTGCGCCAAAAATTTTGCCTGTTCGGGGGCTTTTTTTGCAGGTGTGTTGACCAGCGTAATATCTATCGATCCGGTAATTTTCGCGGGTTGGGGCGTAGTGAAGTTTATTCCCAATACCAGAACAATATGCACAATAGCAGATCCAAATAAGGCTATTAATAGTGAATCACCATTAGATAAAGATGTTGGCTGCCCGAACATTGTGTAAGTTGACATATTTATTGAAGAGTATTCTCAATATGATCCATCAGCAGGCCGGCAATATTGAGCCCGAATTGCTTATCCAGCTCCTGAACACAAGTCGGGCTGGTAACATTAATTTCGGTCAGTGTATCGCCTATGACGTCAAGCCCGGCAAAAATCAGGCCTTTTTCACTTAGTGTCGGCCCTACCTGATTGGCAATCCACCAGTCTTTTTCGGTTAATTTCCGGCCTTCCGCACGCCCTCCCGCAGCCAGATTACCTCGGGTTTCACCCTGAGCGGGAATGCGCGCCAGGGCATAGGGTACCGCTTCGCCATTGACCATCAGGATGCGCTTATCGCCGTCTTTAATCTCCGGCAGATATTTTTGCGCCATCACAAAGCGGCTATTGAATTGAGTCATCGTTTCCAGAATTACGCTAAGATTAGGATCGCTTTGACGCAAATGAAAAATAGAAGTCCCCCCCATTCCATCCAGCGGCTTTAAAATAATTTCCCCCTGCTCCAGCAGGAAACTCCTTATCCTTGCCGGCTCTCTGGCAACCAGGGTTTCCGCACAGCACTGCGGAAACCACGCGGTAAAAAGCTTTTCATTGGCATCCCGCAATGATTGGGGCTTGTTGACAACATAGACACCCATACTTTCGGCACGTTCCAATAAATAAGTGGCATAAATATATTCCTGGTCAAAAGGCGGATCCTTGCGCATCATAATAACATCCAGCTGATCGAGTGGAATATCCTGTCCGGAAATAAACCGGTGCCACTGCTGTTCATCCCTCTGCACATTCAGTGTGCGGGTTCTGGCATAGGCTCTGCCATTTCTTAGAAACAAATCATTCAATTCCATATAATGCAGCTCCCAGCCTCTGCTTTGGGCTTCTAGTAACATGGCAAAACTGGTGTCTTTTTTGATATTGATATGGCCAATGGGATCCATGACCATGCCGAGTTTTATAGGCATTTTTGTTCCATTATAGTTACTTGGAAAAGGAGTACCGGGTTTATTTTATAGATTGTTATTTACGTTGAAAAGAAATTTTGGTATAAAGATCGGCTAACTTTTGAATTTAGGCACACCAAGAGGTTTATCATGTCCAGAGTCTGTCAAGTAACAGGTAAATACCCCGTTACTGGTAACAACGTATCACACGCAAATAACAAAACCAAAAGACGTTTTCTTCCGAACCTGCAACATCACAGATTCTGGGTCGAAAGCGAAAACCGTTGGGTGCGTCTTAGAGTATCCACGAAAGCAATGCGTATCATTGATAAAAAAGGCATAGACGCTGTTCTGGCGGATTTGCGTAAAAACGGCACAAAAGTTTAAGGAGACAAGAAAATGCGCGACAAAATTAAATTGGTTTCTACCGAAGGCACTGGCCATTTTTATACCACAACAAAAAACAAGCGCACAATGCCTGAAAAAATGGAGATCAAAAAATTTGATCCTGTTGTGCGTAAACATGTTATTTATAAGGAAGCCAAAATCAAATAATTATTGGTTTTTAATGTCTTTCGAACAACTCGGTTTAACCTCTGGACTCCTTAAAGCAGTCGCTGAACAAGGTTACATCACGCCCACGCCTGTGCAGCAAAAGGCCATTCCACTTATTCTTGAAGGCAGGGATGTACTCGCTGGCGCGCAGACGGGCACAGGAAAAACCGCCAGTTTTACCTTGCCGTTATTGCAGCGACTGGCTGAAAACAGTGATCCGCACCAAAAGCCGCGACGGGTTCGCGCATTAATTTTAGTGCCAACGCGTGAATTGGCGGCGCAAGTATATGAAAGCGTACTAACTTACGGCAAGCATTTGCCGCTGCATGCGGAAGCGGTTGTGGGCGGCGCGAGTATTAGTGTGCAAACCCGTCAGTTACGCAGAAGTTGCGACATCGTCGTGGCAACGCCCGGGCGTTTGCTTGACCATGTGCAACAACGCAATATCAACTTGTCCAACGTCGAAATACTGGTTTTGGATGAGGCCGATCGAATGCTCGATATGGGTTTTATGCCGGATATCCGACGAATTATGTCGCTGATTCCCAAACAGCGGCAAAGTCTGCTGTTTTCCGCCACGGTGCCGAATGCAATAAAAACTTTGGCTGCGTCTGTGCTAAATAATCCTGCCGAGGTTGAGGTCGCTAAACCAAACGCCACGGCCGATAACGTCTCGGAGCGCGTCTACGGCATTAATCGTGAATATAAGCGCGAATTGCTGTCCTATCTGATTGGCAGTAATAATTGGCAGCAAGTGTTGGTTTTTGTCCGTACCAGACACGGCGCTGACCGCCTGGAGAAACAACTCATTGAAGATGGCATCCGTACGGCGGCATTGCATGGCGACAAAACCCAGGGCGCACGCAATAAGGCACTTGAATACTTTAAAACAGGCAAGGTATCGGTGCTGGTCGCAACCGATATTGCAGCGCGTGGACTTGATATAGATGAGTTGCCGCACGTAGTAAATTTTGATTTGCCGCAAGTGCCCGAAGATTATATCCATAGGATTGGCCGTACCGGACGCGCAGGATCAAGCGGTGAAGCCCTGTCGCTGGTTTGTCCGGAAGAAGCCTGGTTGCTGGCAGAAATAGAAAAACTGCTGAAAAGGCAAATTCCGCGTGTTGCCGATACTGGCTATGAACCGGTTTCGTTAAAGGTAGTAGATGCGCCTAAAAAGAATGCATCCAATAAAAACACGGGGAGAAAAGATTACCGGCATACTAAAAAACCGGCAACTCGTGGCGCTAAACCGGCACAAGGCGAAAGAAATTTGACCAATAACCACTTAGTCAGGAGTAATAAATCATGTCGCTGATAGCATCGTTCACCAAAAAATCCAAACTCAATGCAACCATTAAGCAAACTGCGCAAGCACGTAAAAGTGAAGGCAGTACAGCTGATGGCCTATATAAAGCGGCTTATAAAGGCTATGCAGAAGTCTTGCTTGATGATCCACTGCGCGCCGAAGCCTTATATAATTGGGGTTTTGCTTTATTGCATCAGGCAAAAACCAAAACCGGTGACGAGGCGGCCAGGCTTTATCAGGATGCAATTGCTAAATTTTCTTTTTGTATGCTTATTAATCCTGATTATCTGGGGGCGGCAATTAATGGCGGTGTTGCTTACATGGATTTGGCCAGACTTAAAGGTGCTAAACCCGATGATGAGTTGTATGAGCTGGCCAAAAAACAATTCGAAAAAGCCAATGCTATTCAAGCAGAAACAGCGTCTTATAATCTGGCATGTATTTATGGGTTACGCGGTGATAATGACGCATGCCTGAAAGCCCTGAAAAACGCCAGAGATAAAGTCACTTTACCGGAAGCCGACGATATTCTTAACGATCCCGATTTAGTGACTGTGAAAAAACAGAAATGGTTTGTCGAGTTTATGGAATCGTTAGACAAAATAACGGAAGCTGATACTAAAGAGGTAGTTGCAGAAAATACTCCTGTAAAGGAAGACGCCAGGTAAAGGTACAATTCGGGGGGAAGAGACTGCTAAAGTATGCAGTTTTGCCTCTTCTTCAGAGGGAGAAGGAGCTTTTTCTTAAGTCAAAAGAACAGGGAATTGAATGACTTTGCCGGGTTATGATTACCTATTTGGCGCGGCGCTGGAACATGGGCAGTGGCGTACTTATTTTTCAAGCCCTGCCTTGTAATTATAATCCCCTACCGGCCTTACAAATGTAAATTTGTAAGGTTTTACAATGAGGGTTTCCGCCAGCTCTACAAAAGCGTTCTCCTTAGGTGCAGGGATTGAAGCAATTGCGGTTAGAGGGCTTAATACAACAAAGGTAGCAGATCCGGCAATTATTTCTACAAAACCCAAAGGCCGCAAAAATACGTCAATCAAGTAATCATATCCGTCCGCTTTTATCACCTGTTGCCTGGCAAATCCCGGTGATGCAAAACTGACTGCAAGGATCAATAGCAACGATTTGATTATTTTCATCAAAATTCCTCAAAAACTTCTATTATAAAGGTTGGATTGATTCTGGAGTGCAATTTTTTCGCATCTGCACACATGTGCGTTGTAATCACAATAAATCAATACCGATTGCTGGATGATGCAATCCAGCCGCGAAGAAAATTCCTGACTAATAAAGTCAGGCTCTCTGCCACATCGTTAATGTTTGACCTATCCGGCTTTTCAGCCAGCGAAAGCATGCAAATTCCATGAACGCCGCCCCACAAGGCTTGCGCCGCTTGCTTTCTTCGGTATTCAGTACATTCAGGAGCAAGTTGCGCAAACGATGCTTCAACCCGCTCAAAAACGGCGTCTAATTTCTGCTGATACCAGGCAGGAATATCGGTGTTTTGCGGAAACCGGTATTCAAAAACCATACGCCAGCGGTTAAAGTTCTGACTGGCATAGCTCAAATAGGTCTGGGCCAGCGCTTCGATACATTGATCTGCGGCACCGTCTTGAACCTGCTCTAACTGTGCTGCAATAGTATCCAGCGTTCTCGCGTTAATATGCATAATCAAATCTGCCATGTTTGCAAATACCATGTAAATACTGCCCACGGTATATCCAATTTCCATAGCAATCTTGCGCGTTTTTAATGACAAAAAGCCTTCCTCAATAACAATGGTTTCGGCCGCATTCAAAACCATCGCCTTTATTTTTTCCAGACTATGTTCGCTTCGTCTTGCCATGTTTAGCCGTTTCGTTTTAACGTTATTATATTGATTATGACGACTTCACTTCGCTATGCATATTATTTTCAGCAAAATATTTAACCAAAAAATCAACAAATGTCGTCAACTTGGCGGGTAAAAAGCGTCTTTGTAGATAAGTGGCATAAATCGCCAGTGATGGAATGCGATAATTTTGCAGAATTTCTATCAATTTTCCTTGTGCCAAATAGCTTACAACCGATATTTCAGGCGCTTGCGTTATTCCCATTCCTAAAGCGGCGGCCTGGCATAATGCTCTGCCATTGTTTGAGGCAAAGTGCCATACAGGTTTGATCTTTATCTCTTCTGTATCGATATTAAATAACCAGTAGTCTTTATGCGGAGTATCGATATAGTGCAGACAGCGATGGAAATTTAATTCATCAATAGTTTCAGGCATCCCATATTCAGCGATATAAGCCGGTGACGCGAATGTACATAATCTGGTTTTTGCAATTTTTCTGGCAACAACGCCCAAATCGAGCGTATCTGTCACCAATATAGATAAATCAAAACTGCCTTCGCTTAAATTCACGTGGCTATTGTCCAGCGCCATTTGAATTTTAACGTCCGGGTACGCGCGTTGATAGGCATCAATAGCGGGCACCATATAAAGTCCGCCAAAATCTATAGGTGCGCTGATTTTTAAAGTGCCCTTTACCTGTCGACCCAGTTGCGAGGTTGTTTCATCCAGTTCCGAGAAATCGTCGATAAGCTGTTTGCTACGGTAATAATAGATTTCTCCGGCTTCAGTCAGGCTTAGTTGCCGGGTGGTTCTGTTTAACAAGGCAACGCCCAGCGATTCTTCCAACTGAGCCATGTATTTGCTTATCATCATCGCTGAAAGGTTCATTTCACGCGCAACAGCGGCAAAAGTGCCCAGTTCAACAATGCGACAAAACACCTGAATGTTGTTTAATTTATTCATACCATAATTATTGTAAACTTTAAGTATATATTTTATAAATTTTTACTGCTATTTAAAACTCTGGTTTATTAAAGTACACTTTCACTCGGAGATAGTTATTCACCGTTTGGTTTTTTTCATATTTTAATGTTGGGATCAAACGGTTTTTTATTGCCCAATGATAATAATAAGAGGTATTTATGAGTAAAATTCTTAATGAAGTTTTAGCAGCCAACCGGGATTATGTTAATGATTTCGGTGACAAAGGTGATTTGCCTTTGCCACCGGGGAGACATTTCGCCATCTTGACCTGTATGGATGCCCGTTTGGACCCGGCAAAATATGCCGGCTTATCCGAAGGCGATGCCCATGTGATCCGTAATGCGGGTGGCCGTGCCAGTGACGATGCAATCCGTTCACTGGTTATCTCCTATAAACTATTGGGAACCCGCGAATGGTTTGTCATTCACCATACCAACTGTGGTATGGAACTATTTACCGATGATATCATGCGCGACTTGTTAGGCAGCAGCTTGACAACAGCGTCCCTGGACGAAAAAGGCTTATGGTATGACACCGGTACTGGACCGGGTTCACACGAAGCTAAACATATAAACTGGCTGACCATTAAAGATCAGGAAGAGAGTGTTCTGGAAGATGTAATCCGCATCAAGAAGCATCCTCTGGTCCCCTCTAATATTCCGATTTATGGTTATATCTACGACTGCTCATCAGGCAGATTAATCGAAGTTCCTGCTGCAACAGCAGCGGGTAAAGCCGGCTGACAATAGTTTAGCCATGCCCACATTTCATGATGCGGGCATGGCTTACTTCTTGCCCCTCATAATAATTCTTATAACTCTGACTGATGTGCCGGTTTTGGCTGGACATAGCCTATATCTCTTCCTGCAGATAAGCCTTTTCCTGGTAATTCCGGCTGTGCCAAACAAATCCCAGGGCTGTCGCCAACATTAATCCTGCGAAAAACCAAAAATAACCGGCACCGGCAAGACGACTGGAACCGTCCGGGTTTTCAATGAAATAATTCACCGCGCTGGTAAAAAGATTCCCGAGAGCAATGGCCGCCATATAAAACGACATCACGAAGGATTTCATCGTCGTTGGAGCTTGCGTATAGGAAAACTCCAGGCAAGTGATCGACACCATCACCTCGGCGGAAGTCAGCAACAGGTATGCCGGCAACTGCCAGCAAATGTTAGGGTGAAAGCCCTCATCTATACGCATTTGAATGCCGGCGACCAACGCGAATGACAAGACAGTGATAAACAAACCGATGGCGATTTTGTTCATATAGCCCAAGTGCATAAACCTGGCCAGTGCCGGATATAACAGCCGGTAAAACAACGGCGTGAGCAGGACGATAAGCAACGGATTGGCGGCTTGAATCTGCGAAGGCAAAATCTCGATGCCGAATGCCAGTCTATCCATCTGTCGCGCCTGCAAGACCCAGGATGAGCCGGTTTGGTCAAACAAGGCCCAAAACATCGCAATGAACAAATAAATTCCGCTTAACCGGCCCAGGCAACGCAAACCTTCTCCGCTCAGTGTGTCGCGTACAAAATTCATACCGGCAGCGGGTATATGGACAAACCGGTATCGACCCGACCGGAATATACCCGTCGCCAGCAGCATCAACACCCCCGGCACCAGAAATGCAACCGATGCGCCATAGGTTTTGAGGAGCCAGGGAATCAGCAGCATAGAGACAAAAGCCCCGAGGTTAACAGCCAAATAAAACCAGCTGAATACCTTGCCAAGCCAATGTTTATTGCTGGCGCCAAACTGGTCGCCGACATGCGCAGACACACAGGGTTTAATCCCGCCTGCGCCTAATGCGATCAAGGCCTGACCCACCAACAAACCCGTTCGTGTGTCATCCAGCGCCAGGCTGAAATGACCCAGGCAATAGACGATCGATAGCAGGATAATTGTCCGGTATTTTCCCAATAAGCCATCGGCCAGTAACGCGCCCAAAAATGGCGTGAAATAAGTAATGGATACGAATAAATGGAAATACGCCTTGGCCTCGCTTTCCGTCATGGGATCAGGATTACCGCTTGCATCCATCAGGTATTGAGTCATGAACACGACCAAAATTGCCCGCATGCCATAATAGCTGAAGCGTTCTGCAAGTTCATTGCCGATGATAAAAGGAATGCCGGAAGGTATTTCTGTGGAAGGGACTGGGGCGGTACGGTAGGGTATTTTCACAAAATGATGCCTCATAGATTTTATTTTCATTTCCACGCACCTCGATGAAATTGCCGAGTGCAACGCTCCAGCGCCTCAGACTCTCAGAAGCGGCCAGTGGGTTGCCACGCGAACAAGGCATCCGGGTAGGGGCTGGTTTTATGCCTGCCCCCATAAGCTTGTGCCAGAAAAGCAAAAGACGAGGTCCGCTCCAACATTACTACATTCAAGTTATAGTTTAACTTATGGCAAGACCTTTGAGACTAAAGTTTGCAGGTGAAAAAAAATGGCGTTTGACCTGTTTATTTTTAAGACGCATAATGCGTTGAACGTCATCCAGCAAGGAAGGCGATTTTATTCTTGACATCACTTTAGTGATCATTCACGGTGATCTGCAAATTAACTATGCCAACAATATCCATGTTCTACGGTATCCTTATCCGAATGTTTTTCTTTGACACGGATAAGCATAATGTGCCTCACATCCATGCTGATTATCAGGGCAAAGTTGCTGTTTACTCTATTCATGATGGAACCGTTTTGGCTGGCGAACTTCCACCCAAGAAGCATAAGTTGGTAGTGGCGTGGATTGAGATACACCATGATGATCTGATGGCTGATTGGCAACTGGCTGTTAATGGCAAGAAACCGTTCCCGATACGAGGGTTAGACCAATGAATATTGTAGAAATAATTCCTAAAGAAAATTACATCCTATACATCATGGCCGACAATGGGCAAACAGGCTTGTTTGATGTGCGGCCTTATCTTGATTCGGAAGCCTTTGCACCGCTCAAAGAAAGGAGCGAGTTCGAGCGAATTCACAACGGCAATTATTTTATCGAATGGGATTGTGGCGCTGATTTATCTGCAAATACTATCCAGGCACGATGGGAGATAGTCTCACATACACACGCCCAACAAGGCGTTCCAGCCGACGCTCGTACCTAGCGCAGCTGAGCTAATTGTTAGGGCTTAAAGAACATAATGGCCACTTGGTTCGAACAAAACGCAGTTGATCTAATTGGCCATGCTTTAACGGTCGTCGGGATCATTGGGGCCGCTGCAACCGTGGTATGGCAACTTGGTCGCCAACATCAGAGTTCGTTGCTACTCCAGCGAGACAATGCCAGAGAAGAACTTAAGCTTCGGTTGCATGAACTTCTTGTCCAAAAAGTAAGGAGGTTATCGAACGCAAATGTCGAAGCGGCCATGTACGCTTACATGATTCCGTTCAACGTAGAGAACTTTCAAAGACAACTTGCGCAGGGTTTGTATCCAACTCCAATCAAGGAACGTGCGCCAGATTTTTCACGGTTGCATGCAGAAGCAAACAACGCGTTAATTGAACTCATTCAGGAATTTGAGGCTTGGTCCATAGCCTTTCCTGGTCTTGAAGTCTTTCAGGTAGCTTTGAACGTCGCGAACCATGACGCTCGGGAGGCGTTTGCGCCATTGTTCACTGCGCTTCTCAGAGTGCTACCATTTGATCCGCCGGATGATGCACCGCCAAATGTACCGAGGCCTCTCATTCAACCTCTCATTCAAAGTCCGATTTCCAGCGAAGAATATGCACAGCTAAAAATATTGGTAGAGCGCTACAAGGAGGCGATGGATGAAATCGGCAGCTATGTCCATGATCTTACTATCGAGTCTCAGAATAATCTGTTATCGGAACTTTTTGAGCGGCGTGTACCTCCAAGGCAGCCGATCGACCCGCGACTAAAGGTAATTTCCACAGATCCAGAAAAGGTGGCGCAATTACTTAGCTATTTCGAGAATGAAACTTCTTGGGGAAATGCAAAACGTGCAGCGGAAACAAACGCAAGGGCGAAGCTCGATTAGTTATGCAGGCATTTTTGCCTGATTTTGTGGGTGACAACAAGTTATCGGGGCAGTTATGAGCGGTTTTTCAATATTAAGGCAAATATGCCTGAATATCCGGGTAATATCAACTTATCAGGCAGATTTGCCTGATAATCAATAGTTAGACAGGACGGTAAATTGGACGCACTCTTTCAGCGAAGGAAGTTCACCGAACTTCGGTTTGAGTATTATGTCGCCGGTCGCATGCTTTGGTTTAGCGACACAATGAGTATTGCCGCCATGTTACTTGGGTACGCGGTGGAACTAAGTCTCAAGTACGCATTGATTGTCGCTGGCGTATCTAACAATGGCTTGCTTCATGGTCATAGGCCACTCGATCTGTTTTTAAAATGTGTTGAGGTTGGCGCCTTACCCCAGGTTGAGGCTTCCAACGACTTGTTGCAGTACGTTTCGGACATGTTCAACCAACGTTATCCATCGCAGGTGGTTAAGACCTCCGCTGAAGCCAACGCCCGTGGGCATGCTATCGCTCAGAGTCTTGATTTGATCCTTGCTTACGACGATCTCGTAATCCAACTCGATGACGCACTGAGAGCTCGTTGCGCGGACAATTCCGTATCGATCGGCCTGTTGGCAGCTCACTTTATTAACCGCCCACAAGGGCGCGGATTCTTCCACTGCAATGTGGCGGCACTTAAAAACGCAGCCGTCTATCGAGAGCTTTTGATGAATGAGTACACAGGCGCTGAAGAACAAATGAGGAAACAGGGGCTAACCGAGGAGACGATCTCCTACAATCTTGGAAATCAC
This sequence comes from Methylococcales bacterium, assembly GCA_028714175.1. GTDB lineage: Bacteria > Pseudomonadota > Gammaproteobacteria > Methylococcales > Methylomonadaceae > JAGXGJ01. The sequence goes on along the minus strand of JAQTMV010000101.1, from coordinate 993 downwards.
ACTCAACGGCTTGCTACCTGGAGAGGCGCACCCGCCTCAATATGGAACTACCAAAAAGTCTCGACCGCTATTGGGCCGGACTTTCAGTCCCTTAAGGACACGCCATATGCCAAGAACTTTACGTACCCAGCTCGCGTCATCAAAGCGGCCGCTGTATAACTTTTTGCTCAACACGAACGTGCGCGAGCAGTCCGCGCGCGCCGGTTAGCGCCACGTTAGGTAGGGTACAAACTGTTCCTATTCATACACAAAATGGTTGGGTTAGCGATAGCGTAAACCCAACATTTGCCGCTTCGATCTGTTGGGTTACGGCTATCGCCTAACCCAAGCTACGGCCCTTATTGCGGTTCTGCTGCTTTTTCGCTTCCAACGGGCTTGCAAGCTGCTGGTATAGCTCAAACAGGAAGGCCACGCGGTCGCTATCGCCGGAGAATTTCTTTTTGGAATAGGCCGCGTCAACGGCCGCATCTAGCTTGTGGTGCGCCTTGACCAATTCCGGGGGCATAGACAACGGGTCGTAAAGGTCGGCAAAAGACGAGCCGGGGTGTTTTGCGCGGGCATCGAGGATGGCTTGTGCGGCTTCCTCAATGCTTTGCCGTTGTTTGTCGGTTACGTTTTCCGGCCACTGGAAATTGTTGTAAACAATCCCGGCTGAATAGCGGTAACGGCTTTCAAGGCGACCGCAGACACTTCGCATCCATCCCATGTGCATTGCTGATGACAAAACACCAAGGTGATACAGCGTTGCCCCGTCAATCGTAAATAATTCGGTGTTTGCAATGATATCTGATTCTAAAAACGCCATCGGGATATAAGTTCTAAGCTCCGATGATGTTTTGGGGATTCCCAAATAACGGTTTGCTGGTTGGCGACTTTCCCCAAAGATGGTTGGCGTTGCGGCCAATTCCCGTGTTGTAGGACGCGAACTAGCAAGCCGTGAACGGCGTACCTTTTCAGTTGGTACCAATCGCAATCATGGAATTGCGCCCTGAT
>JAQTMV010000100.1 GCA_028714175.1 Methylococcales bacterium | reverse complement strand
ACCCGCTGCGGAACGTGTAACGGAAATGGGCCGCGCACCCTTGGGTAGCAAGCCGGGTTTTGCGGCCATTGATGCAGTTGAAGTGAAAGCCTCTGTTGTAGCCATTGATTACCAGACCCGGAAAGTGGCGCTGAAAGGCCCTGAGGGCAAGGTCATCAAAGTGACAGCCGGGCCTGAAGTAAAACGCCTCAACGAAGTCAAGGTGGGAGACTCGGTGGTAGCGCGCTTGACACGAGCGGTGTCGATCGAGGTTAGCAAGCCCGCCACAAATTGATTTTACGTAAGTTTTCACCTTACGTGGGGCGAAATTTGCAATTTCGTCTCTGATGTTTCAAAACAAGATAAATCTGGCTGTGTAGTGTTAGCATTGCATAAACGTTACGGACGGATTTACAAAACCCGTCCGGCTTGAATGGTGTTTTCGCAGAGTCCCAATCCGGAAATTGGGACTCTATGCCAAAGAAATTAAAGATAGGCTTTACAATGTAAGAGTTATATCCATTCCCAATGGAATATTTGTGTTCAGGAAATTCTGAATACCATTAAGGAAGTTGAGAAAGATGTTCACTAGACTTGATAATTAAAAATAAAAAGAGGTTATTTGAATGGTTAATGAAACGTTGTTAAAAAGAAAACACATTATTGAAGAAGTAATTCTTTTCATCGTATTTGCCCTGTCTCTGATCGGCATGGGAATTACGGATTTTTCACCCCTTGACAGTCATCATTACTGGGTACTGATGATTATTCTATTGGCTGTTGGCAGCATTGGTCTGGGCTGGTCAAAAGAAGACTATAAAGGAAAGATATTTGAATTGTCCGTTCGTCAGCTTATCCATTGGGGCGCGACCTTGATAACGGTGTTAGGGGTCTATCTATTGCTGCATACCGGACGTTTGAACTATGAAAGTACGGGGCTTATTATCGAGCTTATACTCGGCTTATCGTTATTTCTGGATGGCCGCAATCTTGGCTGGCGCATTAGTCTGCTGGGTATTCTGGTGGGGTGTACTGCAATTGTTGCGGCCTATGTTGAAGAATATATCTGGGTCGTCTTATTGGTTTCTTTGTGTCTCTGGGCCATTATTTACTATTGGGAGAAACATCGCCATAAGGGCTTATGAGACTATCTAAAATGAGAAATTTCAGCAGACAAAATCATTTAATGTGAGATGACTAAAACAGGTGCAATTAATGTGAGAAAAACTGAATTTATAAAATCAATTAATCTAAGATAAAAAAGGCGGATTAGTGCAAGAATTGGCGATAATGAAATCAAGAAACCACACCTACTCATCGGAAAAAAGACCAAAAATGCAGTGTAGTCATCAAAGTGATTAGATTGCAGAAAAAAATAAAACATGACAAAGCCACCATCTAAGCTCTATCATTTTTATCCTTTATTCAGATTGATTGGCCGTATAACTTGCGGCGTAAGGTTAATGCATGTCAATTAGTTACACCTCTTCTTTGAAATTTAGTCTATTTGCCGGCTTAATTTTAGCCGGCTGCACACCCACCCGGCAAATTGCTATTGATTATCCATCGGCACAGGCCAGCGACACTCAGTCCGAACAGCCGACAAAGGCACATCAATTTCAAGTTCTGCCCGGTTTTCAGGACATTGATGGCGACGATTATTATATACGCATGATTTCGGAGTTTGATTTTAAGGGGGACAATATATTAAAAAGCGGATGTACTAATATGACACCGTCTTACGAGAAGGGAGACTTGTCTTCCGCTCTAATTTTCAATGTTCGTAACGATAAACTCAAATTCAACAATGAAGCGGCCGGCTTTTTATATCAGGCTACAACGGGAAAATGTAATTTTAAATTTGATGCAAAAAAAATTACTTTGACGCCCTGGATGCGGCTGGATTTAGGCAAGGAAACTGTGGTTGACTATAGTTTTTATTCCAGCGCCAACAGTGATGTAAATGTTTCGGGTTTGGTCGGTGATGTGACGACTGCCAGCAATTTACTTGCTCTAACAGGCGTGGGCATGGGTGTTGCAATTATTGGGCAATTTGCCGGCCAATGGGTACAAAACAAACCGCCAGTGACCACTACCGAGCCGGCATCAGTAAAACACAGCTCTGAATCGCATTCATTACCACCCATTGTTACTTTTTCAGGCAAAACAGGCGTTCTTAACCAGACTGTGTTTAATGTATATGAAGTAGCGGAGGGCGGTATCAATATCCTGAGCTCAGATACTCAACCGTTAGGCGAGCTAAAAATTTATCCGGAAATTATTCCTTCTTTGTTACTAAAAACAACGGCTGAAGGCTTACCTGATGCACGGGACTTATCTTTGGAAGAAATAGGCTATTTGCCGATAAAATCAGCAGGCGGAGAAATAAAGTTATTGCAATTGATTGAGCAATCAAAACACCCGGCAAAACCAAATTTAAAACCAAACTGGAATAATTATGAAGAAGTTGAAAGCAATTGCCGGAAATTGAAGTTGGTCATGAAAGATTTGGGATTCAATAAATTTGATCGCAATGCCTTTATTTATTATTTTTTGGCTAAAAACAGTGACTGGAAAAACTACAACATATCCCGGCAAAAGGCGATGAGTGATGAAATCCGGCCCAAAATCATGGAAACCTATCGCAGCAAAGATTTTGGTAACTGTCTGGCTGTTGACGATTATACCGTTATGAAAGCGATGGGGCTGCCAATTAACTTACCATCCGACTGGGCTCAAATTGGGGAATCCAGTCAAAAAAAGGAGCAATTTTTCATGCCACTGAAATCGATTGAACGACAACTGTTTTCCGTGCTAAAAAATCCTGACAAGTCAGCAATGGAACGGCAGATATTTCCATTGTTAACCACTGCAAAAAATGGTGATGGCACTGTCTTATTGCAAAATCATTTGGGTGATTTCGGATTAGAGAGATTGTTAGATATGCCGCCTGTCCCAACCCCCGCAACTATTTCGACTCCAGCGACTGCGCCGGTTATACCAACACCAACCCCCGTTACTCCTGCCTCTGCTGCTATTCCGGGTGCGGGCATTATTATTAATGCACGTCAATTGGTACAAGTCTTTTCCGGCTTGTCTATTGACCAGTTAAGCTGTGCACGCATTCTTCCTGATCAACTGGGTAAACCCCTTGCTAATGTGGGCATCTTGCTATTTACCACCAAAGAGGGCAGTCCCCGCGTTAAAGGCGGCGCAATGGAATTTGAATTTTCTGGCGGAAAAATTAACCGTATTGCTTTTCAGTTACCCACCTATCGTGACTTTGAGCAGGATCTGCTGGATCACCCCGAGATTGGCGGCTGTCGAATTGATCCGTCTTTTTTGACAAAGTTGCACTAAACAATGGATCGATATAGTGAGCGTTATAAATAAATAATCCAGTTACTTGAGAATCAAGCTAATAAGGCGGCAATAATCCCGGTCATAAAAATACCATCAAAAGTACCGGCACCACCGATTGCTGCAACAGGGGTGCCGAGTGCAGCAATGGTATTGAGCCGAAGGATATCGGCGCCGATCAACACGCCAAACACACCGCTGATATACGCAAGATGAGCAGCGTGTTCAGGATCAAGAACCAGAGCCACCAGAACTGAAGTGAATGGGGCCACAAAAACAGGCATACCGACGCCCAAGCCTGGAATTAAGCGGCTAAACTTATAACTCAGTGCGGTGATCGCCAATATGCCGGCCATGATCTTGATGGGGTCGATCACCTGCAGCGATATGAAATAAAGGCATAATCCTACCGGAATTAAACAACCGCCGACATTGACGGCAATAATGACTTTACCTTCTCTTGCCGGCTGAAATATTTCCCAGATCGGTTTTCGATCCGGGGATATAACAAGATGACCGGTTTCTTTGGTATGCATGCTGTAAAGAGGCAGATTAATTCCACTGCCCAATAACGTCCCTAGCAATAAAAATGAAGCGACCTCAGGAGTTAACCCAAGTTTGACGAAGGCAATTTCAAAGATATGAATCTGTAGCATTGCCACAAAAAACAAGGAAATAAGAAAAAATACCATTAAAGAATTAACCGGCATGGTTGCACCCTAAATCAATAAGTTAAAATTGTTATTGTTGCTGTTGCCTTTAGCGAAAAACCCTTGAAAATTTACTCCAAAGCAACCGGAACACTTTCCTGTATTATCCTCTAAACATCGCCATGAGCAATGAAAAAGCAACATGTCCAGCCAATTCATGCCGGGTATGATGAGTTATTTCCATAGTCATAAATCAGTGATGGATCGGAAGATGCCAAGCAAAGTAAATTCTGTTTCCAGGATTAGTATTGGATATGCAGTAAAATCGCCGATTGGAACACAGAACGAAATCATCCAATAAATCCGGTCGGTTGCCGATTTGATTTATTGCGCGGCGATCACAAACAATCCGCATACGGCAAGGAATTCTGCCGTTTACCGTGCTGCGCCGTCTGGGCTGTGTGCTGGAAGCCACCAAGGATGCTGTATTGGCCGAACTGGCCGACAAACAGCAAGCCGGTATTAACCCCGAACCATTCCTGTTACGCAAGGCCAGAAAGCTTCTACAACATTTCGCTTTTGGATATTAAAAAGCTTATGGGCGGCCCGGATCACATCCAGGAAAGCCTGTCCGCCTATATTCAGGGTTTTTCGGCAGCGCTTCGGGACATCTTCGAGCGCTTCGCTGACGTCGATCTGCACCCCGATAAAGTTAGCAACAGCCAAATGTGGCAGGTATTTGAAGAACTGAACCGCAAGATTGCCAAGATTTCCAACGAAACCACCGGAGAGCACTTCAACCCCACGCGAAGTAATCAAGTTAATGTTCAATCTGCTATTCATCCTAAGAGCCATTTGCGCTGTTCTGTAAGCCTCGATTTACCGAGCCTACAGCGTTCCCTGAAAATCGTTTACCTCAAATTTTAACGGTAGAATCAGGGTTTGAGAGATAAGATCACGGTTTTTACAGATTTTCACCCCAAGATTGATGAGCCGGCTAATAAACGGCTGTGTGATAATTAACCCATTGATAATAAACTATGGGATAAATACCCCATCCGCCCACTCATTGATGCCCGCGAATTGCGGCGCTCAGAACAACAGGAAGCTGATTTTGACCCTTGACCAACCTGTCACGCGTCCTCTCTACCCGGACCGAGCTGATACCATTGTATATGCCGGGAAAGGTACGGTTCACTGTGTTTGCTTAGCTACCGGTACACAACGTGATTTAGCGTTTCAGGGTTTCGAAGCCGATCGGAACACCTTGAAATATCGCTGTCCTGCGGCGGCTTATGGCCTGGACTGCCAAGCCCAATGCCACACAGCAGGGCAATTAAATTCATACTGAGACCTTTCCCAGCAAAAGCTGATGACGCCGGCAAGAGGAACCTACTGCCTAAAAACAGGCTCCGATGAATTTTTTCGATATTCGGCACCTAAAATCGTCAAATGCCGTGTTAGTGAGCCCTTCAAAAAAATAATTTTTGAGACGAAATATCCGCCCCTTTTTCGCCAGTGAATCTGGAAAGCGTTACAGAACAAATGTCGCTGAAAGCGACATAAAATAAATTATACACCCTAAAACTATAAACAATTACACTTCAACCGAGGCCGACTGAACTACCGGAAGGGGATCAAACTGATAAAGCTATGGCGGGGATTCGGCATTGGGCAATTCGCCTTTTGAGGTGGGTATTGTGGCGTAAAGGAGGCCAAAGGGTTTATCTATAATCAATTCCAATGGCTTGGCTTAGTCGCTGTCTATTATCTTCACGCTGTGGGGGTCAGCATAAAATTAATAGTTAAATTTCGAATTTTTTAGGTAGACATTCAAAAAATGATGAATTCTCCGTTTTTCCAACTGTATTATAAATTTCTACTTCGCCATTATCACTGCAAACCCAAACCTCACGCGCTCCCTTATCAAGATAAAGACTGATTTTTTCCTTAATTTCCGGTTTGTAATTGGAAGGAGAAGTAATTTCCACACAAATTTCAGGCGCTTGTTGATAAGGGGTATCGATACCTTACGCTGGAAAAAATCTATTGTTCCCCATGCTACATCGGCTACTTTAACGCTTTTACTTGTCTCAATGGAACATATTCCGTTAAAACTTTACCTTGCCGGTTATTTCTTAAGAAAAAGGCAATTTCAGCCTGCAATAAACCGTGCTTGTTTGACGCAGGAGACATGACAATTTGCCCGTATTCATTTAACTCTATTTTATAAGGCAAGTTTTTTAAACTTGAATCATTGAGAACTTCTGACCATTGCATTAGCTAGATCCACGCCTTATATTTTAATGTGATTATCGCATGTTCTTAATAAAACAACTTTAGTAAAAACCATTACCGGGGTAACTCTGAAACCCCCATCAGATATTCATCCACTGCCCTGGCGGCTTGTCTGCCTTCGCGTATCGCCCAAACCACCAGCGATTGTCCACGGCGCCCGTCGCCCGCTGCAAAAACCTTATCGACAGAGGTGCTGTAATGCTTTTCGTTGGCTTTGATCTGACCGCGCCCATCAAGCTCAACGCCGAGTTCCTGCAACAAGCCTTCATGTACAGGATGAACAAAGCCCATCGCCAACAATACAAGATCCGCTTCCAGGGTAAATGAACTGTCGGGTTTTTCGCTCATTTTCCATTGCCTGCCTTCCTGTTTCCATTCCACTTCAACCGCGTTTAGGTGGGTGATTACTCCATCCTTGCCGGTAACGCTTTTGGTGTTGACACTCCAGTAACGGTGTTTGATGCCTTCATCATGTGAAGAAGTGGTACGCAATTTGTTGGGCCAATTTGGCCATGTCAGTAATTTGTTCTCTTTTTCAGGCGGTTGCGGCATGATTTCAAGTTGTACGACCGAAGTCGCTCCTTGCCGTATTGATGTGCCTATGCAATCCGAACCCGTATCGCCGCCGCCAATGACAACCACGCGCTTGCCCCTTGCAGTAATGGCATCATCCTCGGCTATTGTATCGCCCGCTACGCGCTTATTTTGCTGACGCAAAAAATCCATAGCAAAATAAACACCTTGATAATCGTTACGGCCAGCCACCTCCAAATCACGCGGCTTTTCCGAGCCTATTGTTAATACAACCGCTTCGAAATCAGCGAGTATTTTTTGTGCAGAAATATCTTTGCCGATAAAACTGTTGGGTCTGAATCTGACACCTTCAGCTTGCATTTGCGCGAGACGTCGATCGATGTGTGCTTTTTCCATTTTGAAATCAGGAATGCCATAACGCAATAAGCCGCCAATACGGTCATTTTTTTCATACACGACGACCTCATGTCCGGCGCGTGCGAGTTGCTGGGCGCACGCTAGCCCGGCAGGACCCGAGCCTATCACTGCTACGCGCTTGCCGGAGCGTTTCGACGGAATAAGCGGTTTTACCCATCCCATTTCCCAGCCTTTATCGATAATGGCACGTTCAATTGATTTAATGGTGACGGACTCATCTGTCAAATTCAGTGTACAAGCCGCCTCACAGGGCGCAGGACAAATACTGCCGGTAAATTCGGGAAAATTGTTGGTGCTATGCAAAATCTCCAGCGCCTGTTGCCAATCGCCGCGAAAAACTCCGTCATTCCATTCGGGGATGATATTATTGACAGGACAGCCCTGATGACAAAAAGGAATTCCGCAATCCATGCATCTCGCTCCTTGCTGAGCCGTTTCTGCATCGCTGGGGGCTAGCGTAAATTCATGAAAATGTTGAATACGCTCGCTCGGCGCTTCGTACCGCCGTTCAACGCGCGGTAGTTCCATAAACCCGGTTGGTTTACCCATCTTAATACCTTCTATAAAAAACGGTTACGCAGTCGCTGACGCTTGTACTGCCTGAATTTCTTTAAGCGCTGCACGGTAATCAACCGGCATGACTTTGAGGAAACGCGGCAAATAAACGTGCCAATGTTCCAGAATATGCTGCGCGCGCAGACTGCCCGTATAGTGTTTATGATTGTTAATCAAATGTTTCAAGCGCTGTGCATCATGTCTGGTCATATCCGACATGATATGGACGCGCCCGTGCGTTTCCAGGTCCCCGCCCTGATGCGCCACGAGTTCCAGAATTTCATCTTCCTCTGGAATCGGCTCAAGTTCAACCATCGACAGATTACACAGCTGATCAAAGCTGCCGTCTCCGTCCAGTACATAAGCCACGCCTCCTGACATCCCCGCCGCAAAATTGCGTCCGGTTTTCCCAAGCACGACGACTACACCTCCCGTCATGTATTCGCAGCCATGATCACCCACACCTTCAACGACGGCAATGGCGCCTGAATTGCGCACTGCAAAACGCTCGCCTGCGACACCGCTAAAATAACATTCACCTCTGATTGCACCGTACAGCACTGTGTTTCCCACGATAATATTTTCTGCAGGATCAATAGGGCAGTCTTTGGGTGGATAAATGGCGATACGTCCGCCGCTCATGCCCTTGCCTACATAATCATTACCTTCGCCTTCGAGTTCTATGCTGATGCCATGCGCCAAAAATGCACCGAAACTTTGTCCGGCCGTACCTTTGACATGAATCGCAATGGTATCGTCAGGTAAGCCCTTGTGTCCGTAGCGCTTGGCAACTTCGCCAGATAACATGGCGCCAAAGGTTCTGTTGACATTGTGAATAGGCGTGTTGATTTTTACTGCTTGTTTGTTTTCCAGAGCTGGTTGAGCTTTCGCAATCAAAACATGATCCAATGCATGCTCTAAACCGTGTTCTTGAAGTTCGCATTGATAAACAGCCGTCGTGTTGTCAACATCGGGCCTGTAGAAAATCCGGCTAAAATCCAGTCCTTGGGCTTTCCAATGCGAAATGGCACGCTGCATGTCCAGCTTATCCGAGCGCCCAACCATTTCGTTGAAGCTGCGAAAACCGAGCTTGGCCATCCAGCGGCGCACATCTTCGGCGATCATGAAGAAATAATTCACGACATGCTCGGGTTGCCCGGTAAAACGCTTCCGAAGATCAGGATCTTGTGTTGCTACTCCGACCGGACAGGTGTTCAAATGGCATTTTCGCATCATCAAACAACCCGAAACGATCAAAGGCGCAGTAGCAAAACCAAATTCATCGGCTCCCAACAAGGCGCCGATAATAACATCGCGTCCGGTGCGCAGACCGCCGTCGACTTGCACGGCAATGCGTCCGCGCAGTCTATTAAGTACCAGTGTTTGATGTGTTTCTGCAAGTCCGATTTCCCACGGCAAGCCTGCGTGTTTGATCGAAGTCATTGGGCTTGCGCCAGTGCCGCCGTCATAGCCGGCAATGGTAACATGATCAGCATGGGCTTTGGAAACACCCGCAGCAACGGTACCTATGCCAACTTCTGACACCAATTTGACGCTGATGCGTGCTTCGGGATTGACGTTTTTCAAGTCATGGATAAGCTGAGCCAAATCTTCAATCGAATAAATATCATGGTGCGGCGGCGGTGATATTAAACCGACGCCTTGCGTGGAATGACGTACCTTGGCGATAACTGCATCGACTTTATGTCCAGGTAGTTGACCGCCTTCACCGGGTTTCGCGCCCTGGCTGATTTTAATTTGAATGTCGTCAGCATTGACCAGATATTCAGTGGTCACACCAAAACGCCCTGAGGCCACTTGCTTGATCGCCGAGCGCATGGAATCACCATTGGGCAAGGGTTTAAAACGTTCCGGAAGTTCTCCGCCTTCGCCTGTATTGGATTTGCCGCCGATACGATTCATCGCAATCGCCAGTGTAGTGTGCGCTTCATAGGAAATCGAACCAAACGACATCGCTCCGGTTGCAAAACGTTTGACGATTTGCACGGCAGACTCTACTTCATCCAATGGCACTGGTTCTGCGTCGCTCTTAAAGGCCATTAACCCGCGCAAAGTCAGCAGGTCTTCATTCTGTTCGTCGATTAAACGACAAAATTCAGCATATAATTCAGGGCTATTGGTGCGCGTTGCATGTTGCAATGTGCTGATGGTTGCAGGTGTCCAGCTATGCGCTTCACCGCGTATACGATAAGCATATTCCCCGCCAATATCCAGAGCATTGCGATATAACGGTGCGTTGCCAAAAGCAAGCCGGTGACGACGCAGGGTTTCCTCGCTGATTTCCTGCAAACCTGCACCTTCGATAGTGCTGGTTGTGCCAGTAAAATAGCGATCCAAAAACGGTTCCGCTAAACCTATAGCATTAAAAATCTGCGCGCCGCAATAAGACTGATAAGTCGAAATGCCCATTTTTGACATCACTTTAAGCAAGCCTTTAGAGGCTGCTTTGACGTAACGTTTATGAGCCTCATGTTCCGAAAGGTCAGGTATATCCAGGCAAAGCCCGGAGATCGTGTCAAACGCCAGATAAGGATTCACCGCTTCTGCGCCATATGCCGCCAACAGTGCAAAATGGTGGACTTCACGTGCTTCGCCGGTTTCGACAACCAATCCTACTTTTGTACGTAAACCTTCTCGAGTAAGGGAGTGATGCACCGCAGATGTTGCCAGCAGCGCGGGAATGGCGACATGTGCTGCGTCCAGGTTACGATCAGAGAGCGCCAGGATATTGTTGCCTTCTTCAACTGCATGTTTTGCCGCAAGACAAAGCTTATCGAGCGCACCCTCCATGCCGCTTGCCCCCAGATCGGAAACATAACAAAGCGTTAAGGTTTTCGTTTTGAACACACCACCGGTGCGCGTTTCGATACGGCGGATTTTTTCCAAATCCTGATTGGTCAAAATGGGCTGTTCCACTTCCAGCCGCATATGGGTTCCACCCTCATCCAGACCTAACAGGTTAGGACGCGGGCCGATGAGCGAAACCAGCGACATGACCAATTCCTCGCGGATCGGGTCTATGGCCGGATTGGTAACCTGGGCAAAGCCTTGTTTAAAGTAATCGTATAACAAGCGCGGACGTTGCGATAATACCGCTAACGCGGCATCAATACCCATTGAACTAATCGCTTCCTGTCCTGTTTGCACCATCGGTTTTAAGATAAAGTCAATATCTTCCCGGGTATAGCCAAACGCTTGCTGCCTGTCTAAAAGAGTACTTGCATCCGGTGCCATTGCTGAAATTTCGGGTGGCAGTCTGGAAAGCATAATTTGCGTTTTGTCCAGCCATTCGGAATAAGGGGAGCGAGCAGCCAAATCCGCTTTCAATTCTGCGTCATCGATAATGCGTCCTTGTATCGTGTCGATCATAAGCATTTTGCCCGGTTGCAAACGCCATTTTTTGATAATTTTATGCTGCGGCACATCCAGTACGCCCATTTCCGACGCCATAATGACGAAGTCGTCATCGGTGACAAGATAGCGAGCAGGACGCAAACCATTACGGTCCAGTGTTGCACCGATCTGACGACCATCAGTAAAAGCAATTGCCGCTGGACCGTCCCAGGGTTCCATCAGGGCGGCGTTATACTCATAAAACGCGCGCAGTTTTTCATCCATTAAAACGTTGCCGGCCCATGCTTCGGGAATCAACAGCATCATTGCATGGGCGAGTGTATAGCCGCCAGCCACCAACAACTCAAGAGCATTATCGAAACACGCCGAATCCGATTGCTCTTCCGCAATTAATGGCCAAAGCTTATGAACATCCTCTCCCAAAATTTGGGACGATATTGAATGACGACGTGCCGCCATGCCATTGACATTGCCGCGCAAGGTATTGATTTCGCCATTATGGGCGATCATCCGAAAAGGATGTGCTAAATCCCAGGTCGGGAAAGTGTTTGTGGAAAAACGCTGATGCACCAGTGCCAAGGCGCTTACGATGCGTTCATCGTTCAGGTCCGGATAAAACGATCCTACCTGATCCGCCAACAACATACCTTTGTAAACTAAAGTGCGGGACGATAACGATGGCACATAAAAAGAGTGTCCATTTTCGAGATTCATATCGCGGACGGCATTTTCAACTTGCTTGCGAATGACAAACAACTTACGCTCGAAAGCATCCTGATCGATACAATCCACACCACGCCCGATAAAAACTTGCCGGATAAACGGTTCAACCTTTTTTACCGATTCGCCCAATCCATGATTATTAACGGGTACATCACGCCAACCCAATAGTACGGCTTTTTCCCGTGCAATGATTTCAGTAAACAGCGTCTCGCAAATGGCTCGATTGCTTGTGTCTTTCGGTAAAAACACCATGCCTACTGCATATTCTCCCTCAGCGGGCAGTGATAATCCTTGTTTATCACACTCTGCACGTAAAAAAGCATCGGGCATTTGAATCAAAATTCCCGCACCGTCCCCGGCGCATGGATCAGCACCGACTGCACCACGGTGTGTCAGGTTTCTAAGCAATTCTAAACCCTGACTTACAATCGAGTGGCTTTTCTGGCCTTTTATATGAACAATGAAACCCACCCCGCACGCATCATGTTCATTGCGTGGATCATATAAACCTTGTCTGATTGGTAGCGTATTTTGACTCATGGTCACCTCCAAAAGAATATTACAAAAGGGTTACTATCCTCCCTTTACGAACCCTCGCTCTGCACCTGCACTGATGCTTTCATCAGAAAGCACAAAGGGCAAAACTGCCTGATTATAAAGACGACAAGCGGCCCTGTCACGCAGTCTTTTACATCCCTTCTTAACCATATACAAATATATTGTAGTGGTCATGAATTGTACAAGGATTTTCTTAAATTTCTCTTCTCTCAGGGGTCTGGTATCAGTACAAGTCCTCACATCTTCTCCAGAGAGAGAAGCCTGGTATGAGTGGAAGGTAAGCACTTTATTTTACTCTTCTCACCCCAGACCTCTCCAACTAGAGAGGGTGTTTGGGACTGTTACAATCCATTGTTATTATTATGCAGACTAGTCGTATTATGTAGGTATCTAAATTTATTGATAAAAAGGTCTTTATTCTTCGAAGCTCCCTCTAATTAAAAAAAAGACAACTTTTTTAAACAAGGAGTTCATGATTTTGCATATTCACACCTAAAATACAATATCAAATTAGTCTTACTAATACAGTAAATATTGTACAGAATGTTTTTTCATAGTGTTTTTAGTTTATCACTTTAGCTGTGTGACCAAGCGATGTTTTTTGCTTATTCATTAAATAAATATGGTATCTTTCTTCTTGAATTAGATGACGCAACAATTAAATTTGACACTTTTTTGTTTTTTTGTTCCGTATATAAAAATAACACCATCTAACTTTAAAAAAAACGTTACATTTTTTATGTGAATTCGCATTAATTTTTTGTTGGCTTATTATGAAAGAAAAATTTGATGTTGTAATCGTAGGCGGCGGTATGGTTGGCGCGGCTGTAGCCTGTAGCCTGGGCGGCAGTTTATTAAAAGTGGCGGTTATAGAAAGTTCGCCGCCACCGCCATTTACAGCTGATCAGCCGCATGATTTGCGGGTTTCCGCGCTCAGCATTGCGTCAAAAAACATACTGGAAACCGTGGGGGCCTGGAATGGCGTTGTCAGCCGCCGTTTTTGCCCTTTTCGCAGAATGCGCGTGTGGGAAACTGCTGGCGACACCGAATTTTGCAGTGATGATATTAACTATCCGGAGTTGGGTTACATTGTTGAAAACAGAATAACCCAACTGGCGTTACTCGAGCGCTTGGACAATTTTGACAATATCGAGTTAATTTGTCCTGCCGGCATTAATAAAATTAATTACGAAGTTGGTAAAATTAACGAAGTCGAACTGGATAATGGCCGAATATTGTCCACAAGAGTTCTGGTTGCAGCCGATGGCGGCCAGTCCAGAATCAGGCAAGCAGTGGGTTTAGGCGTAACCAGTTGGGATTACAAGCAACATGCGCTGGTGCTTTATATTGAAACAGCTTATGGGCAACAGGATATAACCTGGCAGCGCTTTACCCCGAGCGGGCCGCAGGCATTTTTGCCATTGACCGGGCATTATGGCTCCATAGTCTGGTATAACTCGCCCGATGAAGTGAATCGATTAAAAATTTTGTCACATGAGCAATTGAGGGATGAACTGGTAGCAGCGTTCCCTGATTGTCTGGGCCAGGTCAACAGCATATTGGAGGTAGCAAGTTTTCCTCTAAAACGGCAACATGCACAGGACTATGTCAAACCCGGCGTTGCTCTGGTCGGCGACGCTGCGCATATGATTAATCCACTGGCAGGACAAGGGGTTAACATTGGCCTATTGGACGCTGCCGCATTGGGCGAAGTGTTAATCGATGCCTGTAAAAAAGGCCTTGAACTCGGTGATCTTGCCGTTTTAAAGCGCTATGAAAAACTGCGCCGCATTGAAAATCTGAAAATGATGACAGTAATGGATGCTTTTTATCAGATATTCAGCAATGATTTTTTGCCAGTAAAATTTTTACGCAACCTGGGGTTGGGATTGGCTGAGCGGATTTCACCCGCTAAAAATAAAGTCATGCGCAGCGCAATGGGCCTGGAAGGTAATTTGCCCAAGCTTGCTCGGGGCGAACGTATTATCTGATTTAACTTAAATAAATCAGAGAAATATGTATTCAAAAGAAATATTCGATCAGGATTGCCGGCAATGTAAACGGCTGGACCACTTTTTGTGCGAAGTGAAGCATAAATACCCTGACTATCATGCCCGTCCGGTTGCACCTTTTGGCGATAACAATGCCAACTTACTGATAGTGGGTTTAGCACCGGGTATGCACGGCGCTAACGCAACGGGCCGGCCATTTACAGGGGATTACGCAGGACTGCTGCTTTATGAAGCGCTTTATGTGTTCGGCTACAGTAATCAAATAACGTCTGAGTCATTGACGGATGGCCTGGAACTCAAGCGCTGTCGTATCACCAATGCAGTCAAATGCCTGCCGCCTCAAAATAAACCAGAGGGCGCTGAAATCAATCAATGCAATCAATTTTTGGCTGCCGAGTTAAAAACCTTGCCGGAACATGCGGTAATATTAGCTTTGGGCACGGTTGCCCATCAGGCAGTGTTAAAAGCTTACCAACTCAAATTGAGTACCGCGGCATTTGCACATAATGCCCAACACCTTTTGCCGGATGGCCGCACGCTGGTTGATTCTTATCACAGTAGCCGTTACAACGTACAGACTAAACGGCTGACAAAAGAAATGTTTGCCGAGGTTTTTCGTACTATTGAGAGATTATCGAATAACAACCGTTTCATAGCAAACTAAAAGTGTTCTACTACACTATCACAACAGGAATTAAAGGATAGCTCTGGCTAACTGCGTTTCTGGCCTGAGAAAGGCAAATCAATCTGAAAAACGGCAAAACCATCGAAAGGCGGTGACGCAAAATTTCCAGTCTAACGGAGCTATTCCTATGACAGTGGGGTTGCCAGATCAAGAGGTAGTTCAGTGCTGCCTATTAATGGTCGTTAACCCATCCAGGAACTCCTCGGACCTAATTATTTATATTTAGGAGAAGAGTTGTGAACTCAAATATTCAAGACTATCAAACCAAACAAAATATTTCGAAAAAGCTTAAAAATCTATTCACCATTTCGTTGCTTGCCGGGTCAATGGTTTCATTGGTTTCTGGGACTGCTTTGGGGAAAAATCATCAACCTCCACCCGACTTATTTGATGATTTTGGTATTCAGCAATCAACAAACAAAGTGTTGCCCGCAAAAGCTGACAAGGGTAAAAACCGCTCCGTTAATGTACGCACTGATCTGATCTGGTCCGATGCCTTAACGCTTAATCTGTTTGACGATGTCACTGTTACCGCCGTGCGCGACCGTATAATTGATAATGTTAAAGGCAATACCACCTGGATTGGTCATGTAGAAGGCGAACAGGATAGTGACGTATTTTTGACAGTTCGCGGTAAAACCATGTCAGGTAGCGTTCAAATAGGCCAGGATTTATACGAAATCGAAACCAAAGGCAACAATAAACACGATATCACCAAGGTTGACCCTGATAAAAATCCGCCTCACAGCCACTCAAAAACTGTTGAGGATTTTATCGCTGCAGGCGGCGAAGCCGCCTCAAGCCCCCCCTCAACTGCCAACGCTACTACCAATGCAGCAACCGATAGTACAATCATTGATCTTATGGTGATATACACACCGAAAGCCAAAACCAATGCTTCAGGACAATCCGGTATTGAAACCAAAATAGCCAATGCGGTAGCAATGGCAAACCAGGCTTATATCAATAGCAACATCGCTATGCAGCTAAATGTTGTCTACACAGGCGAAATTAGCTATGTTGAAACAGGCAATATGTCAACTAGCCTGACCAACCTCTCCAGTGCTAATGATGGCAAAATGGATGCAGTCCATACATTACGCAACCAGTACGGAGCCGATCAGGTTGTTTTAATCACCGCCGATACCAATTATTGTGGTATCGCTTATATGATGCAGAATGTATCAACTTCATTTGCGCCTTATGCGTTTAGCGTAGTGCATGATGATTCAACTTATGCCTGTCTTTCCAACAGTACGCTCGCTCATGAACTGGGGCACAATCAAGGAGATTTACACGACAGAGCTAGCTCTTCTTCTGATCAAGGTGCATACGCTTACTCTTACGGCTATAGATTATGCCAGACTGGCGGTTTCAGGACAGTTATGTCCTACAGTTGCAACGGTGGCACCCGTGTCAACTATTTTTCAAATCCCAACGTAACGCTTTCTAATGGCCTGGCCACTGGCACGGCTACCGAAAACAATGCCCTGTCAATGACCAATACCAAAGCCATTGTTGCCGCGTTCAGGGCAACAGTAAGTGCCGCACCTCCTGCAGCGCCTGGTAATCTGAAGGCGACCGTGCTCTCAGATAGCGAAATAAGTTTAGCCTGGTCAGATAATTCCAGTGCTGAAACAGGCTTCAGACTGGAAAGGTCTGCTGATGGCATCAACTGGACAGAGTTTGCCGTCACTGCCGGCAATATAGTCAGCTTTATCGATACCGGGCTTGCCGCTTCGACAAGCTACCAATACCGCGCCCGAGCTTATAACAGCAATGGCAACTCGAGCTATTCCAACATCGGCACAGCAATAACAAACGCTCCAATTGTCGCAGCCTGCACCACCAATACACCTGCACTGACAATGTCGCCCGCCATTCAATACAGCAAACAGGGGGCGGCTTTGGCCTATAGCATTAACTTGACCGATCAGGACTCATCAGCCTGTAGCCCCAGTTCGTTCACATTGACTAACAATGACGGCACAATACTGGGTACTTATTTGCTGAGCGCCGGTAGCTCCACTCCGGCTACCTGGGCTACAACTGCGCCGACTACAGAAGGCAGCTCCACAAAATCGGTAACAGCGTCAGCAACAGGCCATGCCAATGCAAGCAAGTCAGCTACAGTGATCGTTGATAGCACAGCGCCAACGGCGCCGGGCAGCCTGAAAGCTACTGTTAATAAGCGAAACAAGACTGTGAATCTTTCATGGAATGCTTCAATAGACACCGGTTCCGGTCTTCTGAATTACGTCATTCAACGAAACAACACCACAATAGGGGCTACCACTGCTATAAGCTATACCAATAAACCTGGGAAAGGTACTTTCACCTATACCGTAGAAGCTGTTGATAAAGTCGGTAATTCAAAAGGAAGCAGTATTTCGATTATTGTTAAATAAACGCTGCTTCTCACCAAAATCAATAAAGGGCGCTTCAAGTGCCCTTTATTCTTTATGCCCTGTCGCCCCTGCTAAATATGTTTAAATGCCTTCACCACCACAGTCCCCATTTCACGATGTTGTAGCTTTTGATGAAATAAAATAAACCACTGAACCCACTGTACCTATTGAGTTTCAATGTGAATATAGTAATGTTTCACATAAATACGCTTACGCACCTGATCAGACAGTTTTGGACTATGTAATACAGGTGTTTTTATATTTTTCATAATTGCTTGCTATTTATAAAGTGGTTGTATAGATTTATTCTAATTCAACAATCGATTACACATTGAAGTAGTGTTATGCACCGTTTATTTAATTTTAATGGGCACCTGTGAGTGTGTCTCAATCATTGTTAGTGATCATGAACACTGACCCTACTAACGAGCACGTCAAAAATTGCATACGCGTATTACGGTCTCGCCCTTTATCTTGCGGGATGCCTTGAGCACGGATTGGCAAACGCGTTGGTATATCTCGATCTAATTCCGCATAAAGCACGAACGATCCGCACAAAGGAAGGGTGGGCCGCCGAGTTCGACTCGTTCATGGATCGGAATTTCTAGCAAACCCTCGGACGTTTGATTCGCAAACTTCGTGATGTCACTGTCGACTCTCCTGCACTTGAGGACAAATTGACTCAGGCCTTGAAGCAACGGAACTGGCTCGCACATCATTTTTTTCGGGAGCGCGCAGCCGAGTTCATACAAGCGTCCGGTCGCAACAGCATGATCCGCGAACTTGAAGAGGCACAAGGTAGGCTGTCGAAATACAGTAAGTTAGCATATATTTTAATTTCCCGGCTTATGGATTCGTGTCGATTGAAAAATGGACTGGAAC